>UQRL01000042.1 GCA_900543555.1 uncultured Oscillospiraceae bacterium
GCAGCAGGGGATAGGAGGCTTCTGGAAGGCGTTCGTAAGGGCCCTTGTGGAGCATGCACGCGTAGAGGCCCGCCGGGCGCTGGTACAGCCAGGGGGAACACACCGGCTGGGAAATGCGGGTGGAGTAGTAGCTTTCCCAAAAGCTGCCCTGCAAAAGGGATTCCTTTGTGACGATGGAGCCCACGGCAAGCTCCTCCCCCAATTGGTTCTGGTCGCAATAGGTGATGTGGTCCTGCATGTTGCGCACCACATCCCCCACGGTGTTCATCTCCCCTTTCACAGGGGTGGCGATGTAAAAGCCCTGGGGCAGCTCTTCCAGCCAGGGGACGCCGGTTTTCCCGGCCAGGGCGGCCTCGGCGGCATTTCTGCCGTTTTGCAGGGTGCGGCGCATTTTTTCCAGCTTTCGCTGCTCGAAAAGCAGCTTCTGCTCCGTTTCCCGCAGCAGCTGGACAAAGGCGTGAGGCTCGCGGTGCGCCATGTATTCCCGGATTTCGCTGAGGGAGCACCCAGCGGAGCGGAGGACGGCGATGAGGTCGAAGTCGAAAAATTGAGAGGCCGTGTAGTAGCGGTAGCCGTTTTCCCGAACCCTGGCGGGTTTTAGCAGCCCCAGGCTGTCGTAATGGAACAATGTCTCTTTGGTGGTAGAGCACAGCTTGGCAAACTGCCCGCTGGTAAATAAAAGGCCGCGTTCATCCTGCATATGGCTCTTCCTTTCCGGTGTTTTTCTGTGGGAAAGTTGACCTTTCCCGCTCTTTGGGGTAAAATAATACAATACGCTTATTGATTGATAAGAGGGATCAGGACGGCCGCCGCCAGGGCGGCCTGTCCAAATTACAGGGGGTGCTTATGGCACAAGACAACAAACGGAGCTTTATGAAAGGGGCGGCTATCCTCTCTGCTTCCACCTTGATTGTGAAGCTGCTGGGGCTTTTGTTCTCCATTCCCTTGGCCAACTTTGTGGCCCCAGAGGGCATGTCCCACTTCTACATTGCCTACAATATTTTCGGGCTGTTCCTCATGCTCTCCACAGCGGGCCTGCCGGTGGCGGTTTCCCGCATGGTGGGCACAGCGTACGCCCAGGGGCGCCGCCGGGAGGCGGACCGGGTGTTCTCTGTGGCCTTTTGGCTGTTCTTCCTGCTGGGGCTGTTCGGCTGCCTTGTGATGTTCTTTGGCGCGGACCAGATTGCCCAGTGGTACAGCAGCCCGGATTCCAACTACGCGATTATGGCCCTGGCGCCCACACTGTTCTTCATCTCCCTGGAATCCTCCCTGCGGGGCTATTTCCAGGGGCGTTCCAACATGGTGCCCACTGCCACCTCTCAAATTATCGAGGCGGTGACAAAGGTCATCATCGGCGTGGGGCTGGCCTTCTACATCATCCAGAATGTTTCAGAGGACCCGGACCGTTGGGCGGCGGTGGGGGCCATTGTGGGTGTCTCCATCAGCGCCGCGTTGGGCGCCATGTACCTGCTGGGCTTCAAGGCTGTTCAAAGCCGCCGGGATAAGAAGGAGGCCTGGGCGGAGGAGCCCATCCTCACCTCTCGCAAGCAGATGCTGATGAGCCTGATCCGCTTTGCGGTTCCCATTACCATCGGCTCCTGCTTTTTAAGCCTGCTGGACACGGTGGACGGGGCCATCCTGCTGCAGCGGCTTCAGGACGGGGCGGGCCTGACCCAGGAAATGGCCGATTGGTGGAACGGCACCATTGGCCACGCCCGCAAGTTCTTCGATTTGCCGGGGGCTTTTGTGGTGCCCATCTCCACCAGCCTTCTGCCCATTCTTTCGGGGGCCATCGCCTCTAAGAACCAGCGCCAGGTGGACAAGATTTCCTCCATGGCCCTGCGGGTGACGCTGCTCATCGGGGTGCCCTCTTCTGTGGGCATGGCCATTTTCGCAAGGCCCATCTGCCAGCTGCTGCTGTACAACCAGCCAGAGGTGGCGGAAGAGGCCGCCCCCCTGCTGACCATGCTGAGCCTGGCCATTGCCTTTAGCGGCCTGCTGTTTACCACCAATGCCATTTTGCAGTCCTTTGGCAGGGCCACCCGGCCCGTGATTGACATGGCGGTGGGCGGTGTGGTAAAGATTGTCCTTTCCTATGTGCTCATCGGAATCCCCCAGGTGGCGGCCATGGGCTCCGCCATCAGCACGGTGGTCTCCTATGTGGTGATGGTGGTGCTGAATGTGTTTGCCCTCCGCAGCAGCCTTCCCAAGATGGACAGCGTGGTAAAGACCGCTCTGCCGCTGGTGCTGGCTTCTGCCGTGATGGGGGCGGTGTCCTATGGGGCCTATTGGCTGCTCACCTGGGTGGTCAGCCCCCGGGTGGCCGTGATTCCGGCCATTCTGGTCGCCATCTTGGTCTACGCGCTGTGCGCGGTGCTGTTTAGGGGCGTGGGCTACGAGGACGTGGCCGCGCTTCCCAAGGGCCACACGCTGGCCCGCCTGCTGCGTATGAAGCCGGAGGAGCCCCCCCGCCGGAGGGAGGCCCCGCTGCCGGCGGAGGAGCTTCCCCTGGAAAAAACGGTTCCCAGCGGCGCAGCCTCAGAGGAAAGGAAGGCCCCTCCCGCGAGGAAGGCGCCTTCTCGGGGCCGGGGGAAGTATGTCCCGCGCCACATGCGGTAAAACAGGATAGAACGGGAAAAGAAGCGCCGGGGAAGGTCCCCCGGCGCTTTTGCTGTCCCCGGCTTAAATCTCAAAGGTTTGGCCGGGCTGGGAGACGTCCATCACATGGGGCGCGTACTCCCGGTATGTGGGGGTGGATTTAAACAGCGGCACCACAGAGTAGTCTCCCCACATGTGCATGGGGAACACATACTCTGCCCCGGCCGCCTCGAAGAAGTACTTCATCCCCAGGTCGAAGTCCGCCTCCTGCCGGGGGTCCAGGGGCACAAAGGCCACGTCGATCTTCTTGCCGCCGGAAAGAAGCTGCAGCTCCTGGCGGTAAAGGGCCCGCATCTGGTCGTTCTGAAACCGGGGCGCCCCGTCCCAGACCCAGCAGTTCAGGTCCCCCGCATGGTAAAGGCGCTTTCCCTCGCATTGGATGAGGAAAGCCACCCCCATGTCGGTGGAACGCAGCGTGGCCACTTGGACCGCCCCCACTTGGCAGAAGGCATAGGGCGCCAGGAAGGTCACCTGGCTTTTCAGCTCCTTGGGCACCTGCAGGGGAGAGATGTCATCGGAGAGCAGGTAGTGGACCTCTTTTCCGCCCTGGGCCAGCTGGAAAATGACGGGGGAAAAGTGGTCCCCGTGGCTGTGGCTGGCAAAGACATACAAGGGCTTGTCCACCTGGGGGATGTCCCCCTGGTAATAATCGAACAGCAGGCAGCAGGTATCCATCTCCACAAAGTAGGAGCTGTGGTAGAGAAATGTAACTTTCATAAGTAAGCGCCATCCTTTCTTGATTCTTTTGCGGGGGGCGGGCCCGCGCTTTTTGAAATGCCTGGCGGCCGGCTGGTTTACTGCGCGCGGAGGCTGGCGTGGGAAAACCCGGCGGCGTCCCGGGTGACCTCAATGCGGCAGGGAATTCTGTTTTTCAGCTCGGAAACATGGGAGATCAGCCCGATAAGCCGCCCGCTGTTTTGCAGCGCGGCCAGGGCTTTCATGGCGGTGTCCAGGGTTTCCCCGTCCAAGCTGCCGAAGCCCTCGTCGATGAACAGGGAGTCCAGCCGCACCGCGCCGGAATGGTTCTGCACCACGTCTGAAAGCCCAAAGGCCAGGGAGAGGGAGGCCAAAAACTGTTCGCCCCCGGAGAGGGTCTCAATGGACCGGGGCAGCATAGAGGCGCCGTCCAGCACCTCCAAATCCAGCCCCCCCAGGGCGTTGCCTCCCTTGGGGCCCTCCATCAGCCGCAGGGCGTAGCGCCCCCGGCTGAGGGCGGCGAAGAAGTGGTTGGCACTGACGAGGACCTCCTCCAGCATGACGCTGAGCACATACTGCAAAATGGGCATTTTCAGGGGGTTCGCGCCGGAGAGCAGTTTGGAGAGACGGGCTGCCCGGGCGTAGTTCCCCTCCAGCTGGGAAAGCTCCCGGTCCAGCCCGCGCACCTCCTCCAGAGAGGCGCGCAGAGCCTGCAGGGCGCTGGAGGCCTTGCCCAGCTCCTCCCGGCAGGCCAGGCTTTTTTCACGCAGGGTTTGATATTCCTGCCGCAGGGCGGAGATCAGGGGGCGCTCTTTCCAGGGGACGGGGAAAGCCTTCCACTGGGCCTGGGCTTTTTCCAAGGCCTGCTGGGAGAGGTTTAGGGCAGTCCTGGCCCGTTCCCGCTGGGCCTCCTGCTCCTGGGCCTCCTTGAGGAGCCGGGCCGCCTCCCTCTCTTTGAAATCGTATTCCTGGCGCTTTTGCAGGATAGCGGCCTCTAAGGTTTTTTGGTCCAGGCCGGCCAGCGCTTTTTGGGACGCCTGCGCCTGGCGTTCCAGCTCCTCCCCTTGGGCGGCCAGGGCGGAAAGCTGCTCCCGCAGGGTGTTCCCGCCGGCGGCGCAGGCGTCCCGCTCCTTCTCCAGGGCGCGCAGCTTTTCTTTGGCAGCCTCCAGCCGGAGAGCGTCCCGCCGGGCAGCCTCGGCCTGCGCTTTGAGATCCTCTAGCTGACGGGCAGCCTCCTCTCCGGAAAGCCCTTCTGCCGCCCGGGAGGCCTCTTCCCAAAGGGCCTGCTGCTGCCGGGAGGCCTCTTGGGCCTGCTGGACTTCCAGCTTTCGGGAGCCGGCCAAAGCGGCGGCCTGCACCTGGGCCTGGCGAGCGGTCCGCTCCTCCTGGCGGAGGGCCTCCAGCTGCTGGGGAGCCAGGACAGCTTCCTCCCCCTGGGCGGGGGCGGGGTGCTCCAAAGAGCCGCACACCGGGCAGGGCTCCCCCTCCCGCAGGCGATGGGACAGGTCCAAGGCGGCGTTTTTCCGCAGCAGGGCTTCCTGGCGCTCCAGCCGCTGGGCGAGCGTCTCCAGCAGGAGCTGCTTTTGTTCTTCCCCCCGCTGTGCGGCAGCCCAGGCGGACCGGGCCTCCTGCTCCCGCTGCTTCCGGCGGGAGAGCTCTTCCCAGGCAGCGGTGAGCTTTTCCAAGGCCTGGCGGCGCTCCAGCAGGGCGGGAAGCCGCGCGGCGGCCTCCTCACAGGTCTTTAAGAAGGCCCTCCCTTTTTCCATCCGCAGGGAGAGGGCCTCGCCCTGGCGCTGCAGCCCCTCCAGTTCCTGTTTCTTAGCCTGGGCCTGCTTTCGGGCAGAAGCGGCCTGTGCCGCGGCTGTTTGCGCCCTGTGCAGTTCTTCCCGCTGCTGAGAGAGCTGCGTTTGCTCCTGAGCTACTGCCACAGCCTGCTCCCGCAGGACTTGGGCCTGTTCCCGCTTTTGCTGGAGCAGGGGCGCTTCCCGCTCGGTTTCCTTCCAGGCGGCCAGGGCCCGCTCCTGCGCCGTTTCTGCCTCTTGGCAGGCCGCCTCCAGCCGGGAGTAGGTTTCTGCGGCCTGCAGCAGGCTTTGAGATTCCTCCAGTGTTTTAGAGAGATCCGAAGCCTCCTGCTGCAGGGCCTGTTCCCGCTGGGCCAGGGCTGCGGCTTTTCCCTCCAGCTCTGGCGTGCTTTCCGCCTGCTCTTTTCGCAGGAAGGATTCCCGCATGGAGGACAAACGGCCGGTCTGCTCCTCCAGGGACCGGGTCCGCTGGTGGAGGCGGTCCGTCACCTGCCGCCAAAGCCCGGCGGAGAACAGGGTCTTGAGCATTTCGCCCTTATCCTTGGAATTGGCCCGCAGCAGGCGCAGAAAATCCCCCTGGGGCAGTACAATCACCTGGGAAAACTGCTCACAGGTCAGATGTAGCAGCTCCTCGGCCCGGCGGCGCACGGCGCTTTCACTGCCGCTTTCCAGCAGCTGGAAGTCCCCCTCCTTCCACTGGAAGCACTCGTGAGATTCCCGCAGCTCGGTTTCCTTGTTCCGCTTGCGGTAGGTGTATTGGCTGCGGCGGAACCGGTAGGTCTCCCCCTGCAGGGAGAAGTCGAGTTCCACCAGGGTGGGCAGGTCCTCTGGGGCGCTCATGCACCGCATGGCGGCAAAACTGCGCCGCCCGCCGGTGGCCCGGCAGTACAGGGCAAAGCTCATGGCATCCAGCAGGGAGGTCTTCCCGCCGCCGGTGGGGCCGGTGATGAGGAACAGCCCGTGCTCTTGGAACTGGGTCAGATCCAGCTCCGTCCGATCCAAATAGGGCCCGAAGGCCTGCAGCAGCAAACGCAGGGGACGCATTCACCGCCCTCCTTTCTTCCGTCATTCCGCGCGGAGCTCTTCCAGCACCTCCTGGAACAGGGCCAGGTCCTGGGGCTCCGCCTCTGTGCCGCACACCTCTTTCAGGAAAGAGGTGAGCACGGTCCGCTCGTTCTGTCCCTTCAGCTTGGCGGCCCGCTCCCCCGTGACAGTAGCGGCCATCCACAGGTTGCTTACGGACAGCAGGTTGGGGTAAAAGGGGCGCAGCCGCTCCGCCGCCAGCATGACAGGGGCGCTGTCCTCCAGCACCAGCTCTACATAATCCTGGCAGGGGTGCTCTTCCCCGGCCCGCAGCAGGTCCTCAAACAAGCCCTTCACCCGGCGCACGTCCCGCAGGGGAGAGCAGGGGACGAACTCTTGGGACATTTTTGCCCCGTCCCATTCCAATTGGATATACCCCTTCCGCTGGCGCTCCTCGTCCACGGAATATTTGAGGGGCGAGCCGGAGTACCGGCCCTTTTTCCCCGCCGGCTGAGGACCGTGCAGGTGCCCCAGGGCGGCGTAGTCGAAGGGGTCGAAAAGGGAGGGGGGCACCTGGCCGCTGCCGCCCACAAACAGGGTGCTTTCCGAATCGGAGGTTTGGGCGCCGGCGGCAAAGCAGTGGGAGAGCAGCACATGGCCCGCCTCTGGGTCAAACAGGGGAAGAAGCTGTTCCAGCAGCCGTTCCATGCAGGGGCCCTCTCCCCGCAGAGAGCCGTCCCCCAGAAATTCCCGGGCCTGGGCCGTGTCGAAATAGGGGAGGAGGAACAGCTGCAGCCGCTCTCCCCCCTCTTCCAGAAGCACGGGGGCGAGGGCGTCGGAGAGCTCGGTGGCAAAGTAGACGCCGCTGCGGCTTAAAGCCTGCTTCAGCAGGGCCATGCGGCCGGCGCCGTCGTGGTTGCCGGAGATGACGCAGACCTTCGTTCCCAGCGACATCAGGCGGGAAAGGGTGGCGTCGAACAGGCGGATGGCCTCTGTGGGGGCGATCTGGCGGTCGTAGATATCCCCGGCAATCAGCACGCAGGCGGGGCGCTCCCGCTCTACAGCGGGAAGAAAGACCTGCTCCAGGAACCACTGTTGGTCTTGAAGCAGGCTGCGGCCATAGAGCATCCGGCCCAAATGCCAATCTGAGGTGTGGAACAGCTTCATAGAGGCCTCCTTTTTGAAAATTGTGAGAATTCAGGAAAATGCAGGAATTAAAGGCTTTCCTTTTTCTGTGAAATAGGGTACAATGGGAAGGACTCCTGTTTATGGTAAACTGGTTTCCCTGCTATTGTACCATATTTGGCGGGGAATGAAAAGAGAGATGCCTCCACTCCTTGGCCTTGTGGGAGAGGCCGCGGCAAAAGCGGCATAGGGCCCAGCCCTGCTTGGGCGGGGTGGGGAGACAGCGATAGACGATAGAAAGGAATTGGACCATGAAGAAACTCAAGCGATTTGCCGCGGCGCTGCTGTCTGTGTTCTGCCTGCTCAGCGCCATGGCGCTTCCCGCCTCGGCCGAGGGCTTTGAATACAGCTGGGATCAGGATTTGACCAACAACCCCAACGGCCCCCACTGCAAGGCCTATTCTATGCTCAACCTGGATACGGATACGGTGGTGTACAGCAACAATGCCGACGAGCAGCTTCCCATGGCCAGCCTTACCAAGATTATGACGTATATCGTGGCCTATGAAACCATCCCTGACCTTGAGAACACCCTCATCACCATTCCCCAAAGCGTGGTGGATGAGCTGGTGGGCACCGGCAGCTCTGTGGCGGAGTTCAGCGTGGGAGAGACCTTCACGGGCTTGGATATGCTCTATTTGATGATGGTCCCCTCCGGCAACAACGCCGCCCTGACCTTGGCCAAGTATGTGGACCAGCTTTACGCTGAGGGCAAGCTGGACACCTCTTCTCAGGAAGGGAGCGCGTCCTCTGGAGAGGAAAGCGCTTCTGGGGAGGAGGGCTCTGAGGCTTCTCCCTCTTCAGAGGAGGCTGCCTCTGCCGACGACCCCGAGGCTTCCAGCGCCTCGCAGGCCAGTGCGGAGGCCGGCTATGTGGCCCCCGCCTATGGAGAAGAGGGGTTTGACGGCAGCGATTACACCGGCCGCAGCTATTTTGTCCAGCTGATGAACGAGAAGGCGGCAGAGCTGGGATGTACCAACACCCACTTTACCAATCCCCATGGCCTGCACAACGAGAATCACTATTCCAGTGCCCGGGATATGATCACCATAACCCAATATGCCATGAGCCTGCCCTATTTTACAGAGATCACCGGAACCACCACCTATAATTACTATCCGCAGCAGGACCCGGAGGACATCCGCTCTGCCAACACCACCAACCGCATGCTGACCAACTATGCCTCGGATGGGGGCTCTTACTATTATCCCTATGCCACCGGCATCAAGACCGGCTCCCATGACCAGGCGGGCTACTGCATTGTGGCCTCTGCCACTTACGAAGGGTATACCTACATTGTCTGCTGCCTGGGGTGCCCCTCTGTGGATTCGGATGTACACGGGGAAATGCTGGATGCGGCCTCCCTGTTCCGATGGGCCTTTTTAAATCTTTCCAGCAAGACCATTGCCGCCCAGGGGGAGGTTTTGGCAGACGTGCCCTTGGAATACGCCTGGAAGCAGGACACTCTGCAGCTGGTGGCCGGGGAAAATGTGTCCGTAATCCTGCCGGACAGCGTGGATTCCTCCAGCATCATTGTGGAAACGGATAAGCCGGAAAGCGTGAAGGCCCCCATTGAAAAGGGAGAGCAGGTGGGCACCGCCACCATGAGTTACGCCGGGGAGGTGATCGCCACGGTGCCGCTGGTGGCTGCCGAGTCCGTTTCCCGCAGTGAGATGCTCTCCTTTATCAGCCAGGGGACCTCGGTGCTCACTTCGCCCTGGTTCCTGCTCATCATGGGGATCATTTTGCTGCTGGTGATTGTGTATATCATTCTGATCCTGCTGTACCGGAGAAAACAGAAGCAGCTGCGCCGGGTGCGCCGCCACCGGGATCTGTGACCAGCTGCCCGCCGCGGAATATTGAGAAAGGGCCCCTTGGGGGCCCTTTTTTGCGCGATGTTTTCCTGTTTTCGGGAAGGACAGCCGCCATTTGGCTGCCCGGCGGCAGCTTACAGCACCACGTCTTCGCCGCCGGTTTTGGCAAACAGCCTTCGGATTTCCCCCCGCAGGCCCTTGTACTCCGGCTGCTCCAAAGCGTTTTGGGCCAGCAGCTCCTTGGCGCAGGCCTGGGCCTGGCGCAGGACTTCCATGTCTGTGGTCATGTCGGCGATCTTCAGTTGGGGCAGGCCGTGCTGGCGCTGGCCAAAGAAGTCCCCGGGGCCCCGCAGCTTCAGGTCTGCCTCGGCAATTTGAAATCCATCGCTGGTGTCCCGGAACAGCTTTAAACGCTTGAGCGTTTCCTCTCCCTGGGCGTCCGTGATGAGGATGCAGGTGGACTGATGCTGCCCCCGGCCGATGCGCCCCCGCAGCTGGTGCAGCTGGGAGAGCCCGTACCGTTCCGCGTTCTCGATTACCATGATGACCGCGTTGGGCACGTCCACGCCCACCTCCACCACAGTGGTGGAAACCAGAAGCTGGGTCTCCCCCCGGGAGAAGGAGGCCATCACCCGCTCTTTTTCCGCGGGCTTCATCCGCCCGTGGAGCACGCCCACGGAGGCACGGGGGAATGCCTTTTCCACCATTTCGGCGTATTGGGTTACGCTTTGCATGCCGCTCTCGTCCTCTTCGATCAGGGGGCAGATGAGGTAGCCCTGGCGGCCCTGGTCCAGGTGTTTCTGCACATAGCCGAAGGCCCGGTCCCGCTTGGCTGGGCCGATGAGATAGGTCTCGATCTTCTGCCGCCCGGGGGGCAGCTCGTCCAGCACGGAGATATCCAGGTCCCCATAGACCATCAGCGCCAAGGTGCGGGGGATGGGGGTGGCGCTCATCACCAGCAGGTGGGGGGAAGCGCCTTTCTGGGCCAGAGCGGACCGCTGCCCCACCCCAAACCGGTGCTGCTCGTCGGTGATGACCAGCCCCAGGTTGGCGAATTCCACCTTTTCCGAAAGCAGGGCGTGGGTGCCGATGACCAGCTGGATGCGCCCATCGGCCAGGGCCTGGTAGATCTTTTTCTTTTCCGCCGGCTTTACAGAGCCGGTGAGCAGGGCGCAGGCGATGTGGGCGGGCTCCAGCAGGGCGTTGAGGGACTGATAGTGCTGGGCCGCCAAGATCTCCGTGGGGGCCATTAAGGCCGCCTGCATGCCGTTCTGGATGACCGCCCAGCACAGGGCGGCGGCCACTGCGGTCTTGCCGCTGCCCACGTCCCCCTGGATGAGCCGGTTCATAGGGGAGTCCCCCGCCATGTCCTCCAGCGCCTCGGTGATGGCCCGGCGCTGGGCCCCGGTCAGCTGGAAGGGCAGCAGCCGGGCAAAGCCCTCGGGAAATTCCCCGGGGACGGGGTGCAGGTTCTCCTGCTTCCGGCCGCTTTTAATGCGCAGCAGTCCCAGCTGCAGGACGAGGAACTCCTCAAAGGCCAGCCGGAACCGGGCGGCAGTGATTTCCTCTTGATTTTTGGGAAAGTGGATGGTCTCCAAGGCGTAGCGCAGGGTGCACAGGTGGTACTTCTCCCGCAGCTTGTCCGGCAGGGGGTCGTGGATGCGCTCCGGCAGCAGGGAGAGGGCGTGCTGCACCGCCGCACCGATCTGCCGGGAGGAGAGCCCCGCCGTGGCCGGATACACCGGCTGGATGCGGAGCTCCTTGGCCTCTGGCAGAAACTCCGGGGAGAGCATCTCCCGCCGGAGCAGGGTGCCCGTCACCTTGCCCCGGAACAGGTAGACCTGGCCCTCCCGCAGCATGGAGGGGATGTACTTGTTGTTGAAGAAGGTCAGGGCCATGTCGCTCTCCCCGTCGGTCACCCGGGTTTTGTACAGGGTCATGCCCCCCCGCACCCGGGTCTCTGTGGGCTTGTGGAGCACCGTGGCCTTCACCACCGCCACCTCGTTGAGAACAGTCTCCCGAATGGGCGTGTGGAGGCTCCAGTCCTCATAGGCCCGGGGGTAGAGCCGCAGCAGGTCCCCCACGGTGGGGGCGCCCAGCTTCTCGAAGAGCTTTTTCCGCTTTTCCCCCACGCCCTTCAGCTTTTGGATATCCATTTCAAACAGGGATGGCATGGCGGACCTCCTTTCTCCCAGTCAGTGTTCCAAGCCCCGCATCCAGCGCCGGATGTTTTTTTTGCTGCGGAGCACCGTGAGCTTTTCCGGAAACTGGGCCGCCCGCGCCCGCACCCCGTCCTTGCCGTTCTCATACTCCCGGCTCCAGCGGAACATGCTGCGCAGCATGGCAAAGGTGGGGCGGTAGGCGCAGGCCTCCAGGCCCAGGTTCTGCCGCAGCCACCGGGCCACCACCCGTTTCCGCCGCAGCAGGGGAGGGGGCTCCAGCAATACAACCCGGTCTGCCCGCTCCATCCCTGCAATGAAACAGGCCCGGCCTGTATCTTCTAGGATATAGTCCCCCTGTTCCAGAATGGAACGGAACATTGCGTCCCGCTCTTCCTCCGGCCGCTTCCGGTTGCCGCCGGGACGGTCCGGGTCCGGCTCGTGGGCCACCTGGTCCAGGTGGAAGCAGGGGACCCCGGTTTTTTGCGAGAGCTGCCGGGCCAGGGTGGTTTTCCCGCTGCCCACCGGCCCCGTGATATAGAGCTTCATACGCGCCTCCGTTCCGTCTTCTGGGCGGACAAAAAGAAACCTTTCCGGAAAGAAAGGTTTCTTCATGCGGTCCGGTATAAGGGCCTTGTTCACTCCACGCTGATAATGAAGAAATACACCGGCTGGCCACCGTTGACCAGGGTGATCTCCACATCCGAGTGGAGCTTGCTCTCCAGGGTGCGCTTGGCCTCCTCGGCCTGCTCCTGAGTGATGCCTTCGCCATAGATCAGTGTGATGAAAGAGGTGTGCTTGTTGGCAAAGGAGCGGGCCACACGCACGCAGGCGCTGACCGGGTCCTTCTCGATATATTCCAGCTTGCCGTTTTTCAGGCCCAAAATGTCCCCGTGGCGGATGGTGTGCCCGCCGTACTCGGAATCCCGGGCGGCAAAGGTCACCAGGCCAGTGTCCACGTTGCCGGCAGCCTCCAGCATGGCCTCTTGGTTAGTTTCCGCGTCAGAGTCCGGGTCAAAGGCCAGCATGGCGGAAAGGCCCTGGGGGATGGTCCGGGTGGGGATGACGATGACCTCCCGGTCGGTGGCCAGGGGCACAGTCTGCTCTGCGGCCATGATGATGTTCTTGTTGTTGGGCAGGATGAATACTTTCTTGGCGGGGGTGGCCAGCACCGCCTCCAGCAGGTCCTCGGTAGAGGGGTTCATGGTCTGGCCGCCGCTGACCACATTGGCGCAGCCCAGGTCCATGAACAGGCTTTTGAGCCCGTCGCCCGCCGCCACAGAGATAAAGCCCATTTCCTCGGTGGGCTCCTGGGGCTCCAGCTTGGCCTTTTCGGGCTGGGGCTGTGCCTGGGCGGCAGCGGCCTTCTGGGCCTCGTTCTCCTCTGCGGCCTTGCGGTGCTGTTCCTTCATGTTCTCAATCTTGACGGTGAGCAGCTGGCCATACTGAAGGGCGGCCTGCAACGCGTCGCCGGGATTTTCTGTATGCACATGGGTTTTGATGATCTCGTCATCATCCACCACCACGCAGTCGCCAATGGTCTCCAGGAACAGCCGCAGGTCCAGGGGGTCCTTTTGGACCTCTGGGTCCCGTCCCACCACGAACTCCGTGCAGTAGGTGAAGTTGATCTCGCTGTCGAACTCCGCCGCCACGTTGCGGAAGAACTCGGCGGTCTCCTCGGCCTTCTCCTCCTCGGAGAGGCCGCACTCCAGCACAATGCCGCTGCGGAACACACTGAGCATGCCCTCGAAGATCAGGCACAGGCCCTGCCCGCCGGCATCCACCACACCGGCTTTTTTCAGCACGGGCAGCAGCTCTGGGGTCTCCTCCAGGGCGTCGGCGGCGCCCATGCACACGGCGTCCCACACCTGGATGGGGTCGCTGCCCAGCTCCAGGGCTTCCCGGCCCCGCTCGGCGGCCACCCGGGCCACAGTGAGGATGGTGCCCTCGGTGGGCTTCATCACGGCCTTATAGGCCTCTTCCACGCCCAGCTCCAGGGCTTCTACCAGGTCCTGGGCGGCGATCTCCTCCTTCTCCTCCAGGCCCTTGGAGATGCCCCGGAACAGCAGGGACAGGATGACGCCGGAGTTGCCCCGGGCCCCCCGCAGCATGGAGGAAGCGGCCTTTTTCGCCACCTGGGCGGCGGTGGCGGAGTCCTCCAGCTTCCGCATCTCCTCGGCGGCGGCGCCGATGGTCATGGACATGTTGGTGCCGGTGTCGCCGTCGGGCACGGGGAAGATGTTCAGCTCGTTGATCTGCTTTTTGTACTTGGAAATGTTGTTGGAACCGGATATAATGGCATTTTTCAGTTGGGAACCTAAAATCACGGTAAACACACCCTTCAAGAGATAGATGGCATATCTTTTAACTAGTTTATCACAGATTTTTAAAAAATACAATCGTTCCCCGCTGATTTCTGAAAATCTCGTCTAAAATGCCCCGCCCCTCCGGAAGGGCCCGGCAGGGCGGGGCAAAACAGGTGGATCTTCAGGCTCCGCCGTCTTCCAACAGGTCATGCAGGGGCTGGAAATAGCCCGGAGGGCCAAAATACTCCGTGATGCTGCCGTCCTCATTGTTCTTGCGGAGGTAGTCCTGGCCCGTTTCCGGGTCGGTGCCGAGGCTGAACCTCACCCCTTTGAAAGCCAATCTTTCGCCATAGTAGTGCACCGTGACCCGCACCCCTTCGCCCCCCAGGGGCGGCAGCTCCTCCCGGGAGGAATAGGCAAAACGGTTGATCAGCCGGACCGCCGCCTCGATCTCCTCCCGCTCTTCCAGCTTTGCGTAGGAGGTGACGCTCTGCACCTCGATATAGCTGACAGAGGAAGGGAGGATGAAGTACACATGGGTGGCAGTGTAGCGCCAGACGAAGACGCCTGCCAAGATCAAAAGGGCCAGAAGCAGGCAAATGTACGCCCGGATCAGGCGGCGCTGTACGGGCTTTTCAGTTTTCACGGGGCCGGTCTTTGAGTGCCACATCGCGTCCCACCCTTTCAGAAAGATAGTCGATCTGCTCTTGAAAGTACCCATCGGGGCCGTAATAAGCGACTTGGACCCCTTCCCAGCTAAACCGCACGGCATTGGGGTTGAAGATGAATCCAATGTTCTCGCCGTTCTCCTGATAAATCCCGATCCCGGGCCCGCCGGCGCCTGCAAACTGCCCGTATGCGGCATCCATTCGCCTGTAGGTAAAGCCGTTTAGAAGGTCCACCATCTCCTCAATCCCTTCCCGGTCCGTGATGAACTCTTCATAGTAGTAAGTAACGCTCAGTCTCACGGCGATAACTTGTTCCGGGTCGATGTGGAACAAACGCTTGTCAAAAAACAAATTGTACAGGACCCACCACAGCAAAAAGGCGAAGATCCCTAGGGCGGCCAATGCTTTCAACAGACGTTTGCGGAAAGCAGGGTTCGATTCAGATTGCATCGTTTATCACCTGTATCTACGCAACAAAGGAAAAACCAAAGTTTACAGCGGCACCCCGTCTTCATACAGTGCCAGAAGGGGGCCGAAGTGGCCGGGCTGGCCAGCAGAAGAGAGAGCTGTTTTTTCATGGTGCGCCTCTCCTTTCCAGGAACGTTCGATTTCGTGGGATGATATAACAGCGCCCTGGCTTTACGATGATTGGGAAGTATTATTCAACGCGGAAGGGCTGCTCACATCGGGGGCGGCCGACTCCACCGGTAGAGAAGACGCTGTCTCCATCATGTCCATCATGGGCTGGAAGTAGCCCTCCGGCCCGTGGTAGGTGTTGTCTGATATCCGCACATCATCGGCGGTGAAGTAGGCCTTGAAAAAAGCGCCGCTGTGGCCATCCATGGAAAAACTCCACCAATCTGTGGGAACGTAGGTTTCTTCCTCGATGGATTGGCAGGGAAAGTTATTAAGCAGCTCTACCACCTGCCGGATATCCTCTTGGCTGGTGATTTCTTTCACCGCTGTCAAGTCTGCTATATAGAGATGGGTGATGTCCTCCGCCCTTATGCGGCAGGAGTATTCCTCTGGCTCAAGGCTTTCTCCAGAAATGACAGGGGTGATACCGTCCGCCATGTCAACCAGGGGCTGGAGATACCCGGATGGGCCGGAGTAAATGGTGGAACTGCCGTCATCGTTCCAAATGCGCAGGGTGCCTGGGGAGAAGGTGAAATCGTAAGCCCAGGTGTCCGTGGACAGGCCGGCATGGTACTCCCACCCGGTAGCGGGAGCAACGTCTCGGGAGGTCCGGTAGGTAAACCCGTTGAGCAGGGCCACAATCTCTTCTATCTGAGCGGGGTCGGTCACATCCCGTATGTCTCCATTGTGCTGAAGGGTCACTTCTGTGACCTGGCCGGGCTGGAAGTGATAGAGCGTTTTCGGCGCAGGTCTCAAAACGAAAAACGCGATCACCACCACGGCGGCCAGCGCCAGGCATCCCGCAGCCAGCAGAAGGGGCTTTTTCTTTGTGGGTCTCATCTTTTCCATCAATCGCAGCTCCTTTCCCGGTGATAGAAGGTTCCTCTGCCCTCATTATAGCAGCCGGGCCACCCCTGTCAAGGAGAGTTGCGAAACTGTAATCCTTATTGCAAAATGGTATCGAGTATCTCAGGCAATGGTCATCCGCTCCACGCCGGTGCACAGGCCGGTGCGCTCGTCGGCGGAGAAGAGCACGCAGTCCATTTTGCAGGGGCCCTTGGCCAGGTCGAACCGGGCGGGCATTTTGGTGCGCAGCTTGCCGATGATGATTTCCGGCTTTACCCCCAGCACGGAGTCCACCACGCCGGTCATGCCCGCGTCGGTGATGTAGCCCGTGTGGTGGGGCAGCAGGCACTCGTCGGCGGTGGGCACATGGGTGTGGGTGCCGAACAGGGCCGTCACCCGGCCGTCGGCATAAAAGCCCAGGGCCCGCTTTTCCCCGGTGGCCTCCGCGTGGAAGTCCACGATGCACAGCTTGGGCAGGTCCGGGGTCTTCAGCAGGGCGTCCAGAGTCTCGAAGGGGCAGCGCAGGCTCTCCAAATAGACCGTGCCCATCAGGTTGATGACCGCCACCCGCACCCGGCCCATATCCACCACGCACAGGCCGCGGCCCGGCGCGGCGGCCGGATAGTTGGCCGGGCGCAGCAGCGTCTCGCAGGTGTCGTACAGCTCATAGCTCTCCCTGCGGCGGAAACTGTGGTTGCCGGTGGTGATCACGTCCACGCCGCTGTCCAGCAGGTATTCCGCCGAGGCAGGGGTGACGCCGTTGCCGTCCGCCGAGTTTTCCCCATTGGCAATGACCAGGTCGATTCCCTTGGCCCTTTTTAAGGCGGGCAGATGGGCCCGCAAAAACTGGCAGCCCACGCTGCCCACCACGTCGCCGATGCACAAAATGTTCAAGGCTCTTGCTCCTTTCTCCTCTCGTGTGCTTGGATCTGCCGGGAAAGCTCCTCCCCCCAGTCCTCTGCCAGGGGCAGGGCGGCGATGTCCCTCTGGGTCTCCGCCATAAACCGGGGCACCGTCTCGTCCCAGCGGTCCTGCCAGGAGTACCCCAGAGCTTCCGCCGCCTTCCGGCTGGCCTGGGTGAACAGCTGGCAGGCGGTGGAAAGCGCCTGGAACAGGGCCTCCCGCTGGCAGGGGACATAGGTGGAACAGTAGCGCTCCCAAACCTCGGGAGGAAGATACCTTTTCAGGCCCTCGCCCGCTTTGCCGGGATATACAGGAAATCCCTGCTGGGCGCCGGCCTGCCAGCACAGCATCAGCCGCAGGGCCTCTCGGGTACAGGTTTCCAGATGGTGCTGGGCGTACAGCAGCTGGCCCCGCCACAGCCCCTTGGAGACGTAGGGCGCCGTCCACCAGAACTCGTTGCGGCACTCCTGAAACACCCGGGCGCTGGGCTTTTCCACCCCGTAGGACAGGTCCGCCGGGGGAGGCAGGGATGGCAGGAAGCCGTCCTTGTCCAAAAGGACCATGCTCAGCCGGTCGTCAAAGCAGTAGTCCCGGTAGTCCTCGCGCCTGGCCACAGTCAAATCTATGCGGTTGCCATCGGCAAACTGCATCAGGTAGACAGCGGCGTGGGGCAGGTGTTCGTCATACAGCTCCGATTCATCGGTGCGCTGCATCACCAGCATTTCGCCAAAGGCGGGGGAGATATCCCCGCTTTTATAGGGCCCCACGTCGGTCACCAGGTAGACGATGTCATAGTCCCGGAACGAATCCAGCAGCCGGTTGGGGTCTGCCCGGGAACCGTTTAAGATCACCCCTCGCACCCGGGGGTCCTGCTCCGCGTAGCCCAGGATGAGCTCATACATTTCCCGTTCGCTGCGCATTGCCATTTCCCCTCCCAATCCTGTAGAAAACCGTACAGGGACGCACACTGTACGTCCCTGTACGGTAATAACGCGGTTTACTTGGCGTAATCCACGGCCCGGCTCTCCCGGATCATGTTCACCTTGATCTGGCCGGGATAATCCAAATCTGCCTCGATCTTTTTGCAGATCTCCCGGGCCAGCAGTGTCATCTGCTCGTCGCTGACCCTTTCGGGGCGCACCATAATGCGGATCTCGCGGCCGGCCTGGATGGCGTAGCAGCTTTCCACCCCGTCGAAGGAGGAGGCCACCTCTTCCAACTTTTCCAGGCGCTTGATGTAGTTTTCCAGGTTCTCGCGGCGGGCGCCGGGGCGGGCCGCGGAGATGGCGTCAGCAGCCTGCACCAAACAGGCGATGACAGTCTTGGCTTCCACATCTCCGTGGTGGGCGGCAATGGCGTGGATGACCGCCTCGCTCTCCCGGTATTTCCGGGCCACTTCCACGCCGATCTGCACATGAGAGCCCTCCATCTCGTGATCCAGGGCCTTGCCGATGTCGTGCAGCAGGCCGGCCCGTTTGGCCACGGTGGGGTCCAACCCCAGTTCAGAGGCCATCATCCCCGCCAAATAAGCCACCTCTAAAGAGTGGTTCAGCACATTCTGGCCGTAGCTGGTGCGGTAGCGCAGGCGGCCCAAGAGCTTCACCAGCTCGTGGTGGACGCCGTTGACGCCCACTTCCAGCACGGCGCGCTCGCCCTCCTGCTTGATGGTGGACTCCACCTCCCGGCGGGCCTTTTCCACGGTTTCCTCAATGCGGGTGGGATGAATGCGCCCATCCGTAATCAGCTTTTCCAAGGCAATGCGGGCCACCTCCCGGCGGACGGGCTCGAAGCTGGAGAGGGTGATGGCCTCGGGCGTGTCGTCAATGATCAGGTCCACACCCGTCAGGGTTTCAATGGCACGGATGTTGCGGCCCTCCCGCCCGATGATCCGGCCCTTCATCTCGTCGTTGGGCAGGGGCACCACGCTGATGGCGGCTTCCGAAACATGGTCCGCCGCGCAGCGCTGGATGGCCAGGGCGATAATCTCCCGGGCGCTCTTGTCGGCGTCCTCTTTGGTCTGCTGCTCAAACTCCCGGATCTTTACAGCCTTTTCGTGGGTCAGCTCAGACTCCAGGTTGTTGAGCAGGTACTCTTTGGCCTGTTCCACCGTGAAAGAGGAGATCCGCTCCAGCATGTCAAACTGGCTTTTTTTCACGGCCTCCGCCTCTTGCAGGCGCTGCTCGGCCTTTTTGTTTTTCTGGTCGATCTGGCTCTCCTTGCGCTCCATGCTTTCCAGCTTCTTTTCCAGGCTTTCCTCCTTTTGGAGCACGCGCCTTTCCTGATGCTGGATCTCCTTGCGCCGGTTGTTGAGCTCTTTTTCCGATTCGTCTCTCAGGCGGTGCAGTTCGTCCTTGCCCTCCAGCACGATTTCCTTCTTCTTGGCCTCTGCGGATTTAACAGCATCCGCTACAATACGCTTGGCCTCCTGCTCGGCAGAACCGATCTCGCTTTCGGCCTTGTTTTTGCGGTAGGTCATTCCCAAGAAGAAAGCCGCTGTCCCTGCTGCCGCAGCGGCCAGGATAGCGATGACGATGCACAGCCACACTGCGATCTGGCCCAATCGGGCACCTCCTTTTCCTAACAGAATTATTTTGTAAAATTTCGGGTAGGGTAAAACCGGGGGCCTCCCCCGGCAAAATGCAGGCGGCTGGCTTTGCAGGCTATTTTAACATGTTCCATTTTGGCTGTTCAGACTTTATTGGCGCTTGCGGGCCCGGCAGGGCCGGCAGGCATGTTTTATGGAAAAACCCTCAATAAAGAGAATGGGTAAAATGAAAAACAGGAAAATATGCTATATAAAAAGTGCCGCATGCACTTTATTTTATTCTAGTCCCACCGGGGGGCAGTTGTCAAGAAATTTGTAATCTTTTCTTAACGCCTTGGTCACAATTTGTTTTTTCCTTGCGGTGGCTTGACTTTCCCCCGCGCTCCTTTTATAATAACAGGGTAAAATAAAATGCTGTGAAAAGGAAGCCTTTCCCGGCGTTTGCCGGGAACAGAGAGGGGGCGCCCCGGCTGAAAGCGCCCTGCCGGCGGAGCAATCCCGCCTGGGAAAGGCCACCACCTTTGAGCTGCTCCCGAACGCGAGTTTCGCCTAAGGGACGCCGGGCGGCCCCGTTACAGGCCCAATGAGGAAGCGCGGGAAAGGGCTTTTCCCACGCTTTGAATCCGGGTGGAACCGCGGGTTCCCGGCAAATTTATCGCAACGCCGGACGCCTGCCCCAGAATGATGCTGGGGCAGGCGTTTTTTGCTTCCCCAGCGGAAAGGAGTTCGCTATGGTAAAGATCGACTTAAAAGGACAGATTAAGGAGTTTGAGCAGGGCGTGACCGCCGCGGACGTGGCCAAGTCCATTGGCATGGGCCTGTACAAGTCCGCCTGCGCGGCCAAGATCGACGGGCAGGCCTGCGACCTGCGCACCCCTATTGAGCGGGATTGTTCCCTGGAAATCCTCACTTTTGACAGCGAGGAGGGCAAGCACGCCTATTGGCACACCACTTCCCACATCATGGCCCAGGCCGTGATGCGCCTGTACCCCGGCACCAAGTTCTCCATTGGCCCGGCCATTGAGAATGGCTTCTATTACGACTTCGACCTGGAGCAGCCCCTCTCCACCGAGGACCTGCCTGCCATCGAAGAGGAAATGAAAAAGATTATCAAAGAGAACCTGCCCCTGGAGCGCTTTGAGCTGCCCCCGGAGGAGGCGGAAAAGCTTATGGCGGACCAGCCCTACAAGGAGGAGCTCATTGCGGAGCATGCCGGCAAGGGCGAGAACATCAGCTTTTACAAACAGGGGGATTTCACCGACCTGTGCGCCGGCCCCCATCTGATGAGCACCGGCATGGTGAAAGCGGTGAAGCTGACGGCCATCACCGGCGCCTATTGGCGGGGCGACGCCAAGAACAAGATGCTCACCCGGGTGTACGGCATCGCTTTCCCCAAGCAGTCTATGCTGGAGGAGCACCTGCAAATGCTGGAGGAGGCCAAGAAGCGGGACCACCGCCGCCTGGGCAAGGAGCTGGGCCTGTTCATGCTGCGGGACGAGGGCCCCGGCTTCCCCTTCTTCCTGCCCAAGGGCATGGTGCTGAAGAAC
>UQRL01000043.1 GCA_900543555.1 uncultured Oscillospiraceae bacterium
TTATATTCCGCTTGGTTGGTACAAATGCCGTTTCAGTTCTTACTCCTTCATCACGTAAAACTGTCAATGCATTAATTGCCTTTTTATAGCTTCCTTTTGCGGCAGAAGGGAACACCCCTTCACAGCGGCCTTCTGGGGGAGCTCCCCAGTTCCGCTGTGCCCGCTGTCAATTTCTTCCAAACTTCTCGAATTTCAGGTGGCGGGGGATGAACTTCTTAATCCCCTCCAGCAGCTCTTCATCCGGGTTGAACACAAACAGCGTCTTCCCCGTCTTGCCGCTGCGGACAATCATATACCAGGCATCTCGGTGGTCGCTGTACTCCGTGGCAAAAATCCGCGCGTCAAAGCTCTGGTTCTTCAAGCGGGCCTCGTTCTGGGCGTACTGCCCAATGTCCTCGGCCGTGCTACACTCAAAAGAAGTCATGCGCTTGCGGCTGGAACGGTTCATAATTTTGTCCACCGCCACATAGCCGTTGGTCAGGCTGTATTCATACTCCAAAAGCCGCATGGAAATCAGCTTGTAGCCGCCAAAACCCGCGCCGCCTGCGACCAGCAGCGACAGCATGGGTATGGGCACAATCATAAAGCCCACCACAAAGCCGATCAGCGCCACCACCAGCACTGCCAAAAAAATGCCGGCTGTCACCAGCATGTCCGTGGACTCGAACTTTTTCTTTACCATGCGTTCAATAAAAACGTCGCCCATTTTTACAATCCCATCCTTTCGCCGCGCCTGCCGCCCGGCGGATTTTCTTGAACATTGTACCATATCTTTTTACAAGATTCAATAAATCTTTTGTGAACAGCCCAAGGCTTTTTTAAAAAAACGCCCGTCAGCCCGCAAGGCGGGGAAAATGGCCCCCACCCCCTTGAACCGCTCGTTTTTTTGTGCTATGATAAATGAAACGCGCGGATGAAAGAAAGTACCCCCGCTCCACCCGGCCAGAGAGGCTCTGCCACCGGCTGAAAGCAGAGCTGCGCGGCGGGCGGGGAGAAGTTCCTTTCGGAGCGGCGGCGCTGAACCGGCCCTGGGAAAGGGGGCCGCACTAGGCGCCGACGGGAAAGGCCCCGTTACAGGCCGGAACGAGGGCGGGCTGCCCCTCCTGTTTTTGCAGGGGAGGACGTCCCGCTGAAATTGGGTGGTACCGCGTAGTAAAGCATTACTTCGCCCCTTTTTTCGGGGGCGGAGTTTTTTTGTCCCCACATTTCCCCTATAGGAAAGGAAGGTCAGCACACATGAAGGAACAGATCGAAGCCCTGCGGCAGCGCTTTGAAAGCGAGCTGCAGGCGGCCCAGAACAGCGACGCTGTGGAGAAGCTGCGCGTTGCCTACCTGGGCAAAAAGGGCTCTGTCACCGATTTGCTCAAGGGCCTGAAGGCCGTGGCCGGTGACCAGAAAAAAGAGATGGGCCAGCTCATCAACCAGCTGAAGCACCAGGTGGAGGAGGGCATTGCCCAACAGGTAGAGGCCATCCGCGCCGCGGAGGAGGAAAGGCTTATTGCCTCTGCCGAGCAGTATGACGTAACCCTGCCTGTGGACCAGAGCGAGGGGTCCTACCACCCCATCACGTTGGTGCAGCGGCAGCTGGAGGAGATTTTCTCCTCCATGGGCTTCACCATTGAGGATTACAAGGAGATTGTCACGGACTATGAGTGCTTTGAGGCGGTGAACATCCCCAAGCACCACCCCGCCCGGGACATGCAGGACACCTACTACCTCTCCAACGGCCAGCTGCTGAAGACCCACACCTCCGCCGCCCAGAACGCCATCATGCGCAAGTACGGCGCCCCCCTGCGGGCGGTGTTCCCGGGCCGGTGCTTCCGCAACGAGTCCACCGACGCCTGCCATGAGAACACGTTCTTCCAGATGGAGGGCCTGATGATCGACAAGGACATCTCCATCTCCAACCTGATCTACTTTATGAAAACCATGCTCTCTGAGGTATTTGAGCGGGATATCACGGTGCGGCTGCGGCCCGGCTTCTTCCCCTTCGTGGAGCCCGGCTTCGAGCTGGACATCTCCTGCCTGATCTGCGGCGGCGAGGGCTGCCCCAGCTGCAAGAACTCCGGCTGGCTGGAACTGTGCCCCTGCGGGATGATCCACCCCAACGTGCTGAAGATGGGCGGCATCGACCCAGAGGAGTACACAGGCTTCGCCTTTGGCCTGGGGCTGACCCGCCTGGCCATGATGAAGTACGGCATCAAGGACATCCGCGATTTGAACAGCGGCAACTTGAAGGCCCTGAGCCAGTTTAAGCACGAATAAAGAAGGGGGAAAACCGCTATGTATATCTCTATGAATTGGATCGGGGATTTTGTGGACCTTTCCGGCCTGGACCTGGAGGCCCTTATCCACCGGTTCACACTCTCCACCGCCGAGGTGGAGGACGTCTATCACATGGGACAGGACCTGCGGGACGTGGTCGCCGGCAAGATCCTCTCTGTGGAGGCTCACCCCAACTCTAAAAAGCTCCACCTGCTCAAGGTGGATACCGGCGATACAATTTACGACGTGGTCTGCGGCGCCCCCAACGTGCGGGAGGGCCTGATCGTCCCCTTCGTCAAGGAGGGGGGCATGGTCTCCGGGCAGGAGATCGCCTGTGCCTCCATTGCCGGGGTGGAGTCCCACGGCATGTGCTGCTCTGAAAAGGAACTGGGTATCTCTGACAACCACGCCGGCCTGATGGAGCTGCCCGAGGACACCATTGTGGGCACGGACATCTGCGACCTGTACGCCATTAAGGACACGGTGTTCGAGGTGGACAACAAGTCTTTGACCAACCGCCCGGACCTGTGGGGCCATTACGGCATCGCCCGGGAGTTTGCCGCCCTGTCCGGCCGGGAGCTGAAGCCCCTGGAGACGGTCTCCCTGGAAGCCTATGACAATTTAGAGCCCATCCAGATTGACGTGCAGGACGACCTGTGCTACCGCTACACCGGCTTGAAGGTGCGCAACATCCAGAAAAAGGTGAGCCCTGTGGATATGCGCATCCGCCTGTACTACTGCGGCAGCCGGGGCATCAACCTGCTGGCCGATTTGACCAACTACCTGATGCTGGAGATGGGCCAGCCCATGCACGCCTTCGACTGCGCCAAGGTGGACCAGATTGAGGTCAAGCGCTTTGAGGCGCCTTTCGCCTTCACCACCTTGGATGGCCAAGAGCGCACCGTGGACGAAAACACCTTGATGATTTGCTGCAAGGGCCAGCCCGTGGCCATCGCCGGCATTATGGGCGGCCTGGATTCTGAAATCGAGGACGATACCGACAGCCTGCTGCTGGAGAGCGCCAACTTCGACGCAGTCAGCGTGCGGAAGTCTTCCACCCGGCTGGGCCTGCGCACCGACGCTTCTATGCGCTATGAGAAGACCCTGGACCCGGAGATGTGCCCCACCGCTATCGCCCGGTTTGTAAAGCTGCTGCTGGACATCGACCCGCAGGCGCAGGTCATCTCCCGGCTTACCGATGTGTACTGCAAGAAGTACCCCCAGGTCTCTTTGACCTTTGACAAGGCCTATGTGGACCGCTACACCGGCATTGAAATCAGCAACGACCGCATTTTGGAGACCCTGCGGGCTTTGGGCTTTGGCGCCCAGTTCGACGGCCGGGAGTTCCAGGTGGAGGTGCCCTCTTGGCGGGCCACCAAGGACGTGACCATCAAGGCGGACATCATCGAGGAGATCACCCGTATTTACGGCTATGACAACTTCCAGATCGAGACCACCCGCAGCGCCCTCTACCCCGAAAAGCGCAGCGCCGGCAACAAGGCCGACAACTTCACCAAGGACATCCTGGTGCAGCGGTACCACCTGCACGAGGTCCACTCCTACATCTGGTTCGACCAAAAGAAGTGCAAGGAGCTGGGCATCGCCCTGGAAGAGAACGTGAAGCTGCTCTCTCCCCAAAGCCCGGACTTGGAGACCCTGCGCACCAACATGGGCCCCACCCTGCTCAGCTTTGTGAATGAGAACAAGCCCTTTGCCCCGGACTTCGGCCTCTTCGAGATCGGCCGCGTCTGCGAGGGGGTGAAGGAGGACGGCCTGTGCAACGAGCGGAAGAAGCTGGGCATTGCCCTGTACAGCCGCACCCGCAGCGAAAAGGAACTGTACATGGAGCTGCTGGAGATTTTCACCGCCCTGGGCCGGGATATCAAGCGGGCGGACTTCACCTTTAAAAACGGCGAACCCCGGCACGGCTGGCAGCATCCCCGGAACACGGCTTTCGCCTCCTACAAGGGGCAGGAGCTGGGCTGGCTGTGCGCCCTCCATCCCGCGGTGGCTGCCAAGCTGGACAAGAAAGCCGCCGTGGTCTGCGCGCAGCTGGATATGGACGCCTTCGCCGCCATCCAGGAGACGGACATTGCCTATCGGGAGCCCTCCCGCTTCCCCGGCATTGACATCGACCTGTCCCTGGCTCTCCCCCAAGGCATGACCTATGCCCAGCTGGCCCCTGCCTGGGCGGATTTGGACGCGGAAACCCTTTCCAGCGTCACCCTCATCGACTCCTTCCAGCAGGGCGCCCTGCTGAGTATCACCCTGCGGTTTGCCTTCTCCTCGCAGGAGCACACCCTCTCAAAAGAGGAGGTCCAGCCCTGGGTGGACGGCATCGTGGAAAAATTGGCAAAAGTGGGGGTAGCCCTGCGCTCTTAAGCGGGTTTTCCCCAGCAAAAGGGGGCGCCAGTGGAAAAAGTGCTTGCATTCCCAGGGATTATCCTGTATGATAAAGGATGAGAAGTTTTGGGACGAACTGGAGGTGTTCCACATGCCGGACGATTACACCAACAACACGATCACTTTTTCCATGGAAGAGGTGCGCGAGGCCGATATGAAGCGCATCCTGCTGACGGTATATGACGCCCTGAAGGAAAAGGGCTACAACCCCATCAGCCAGATTGTGGGATACATCCTCTCGGAAGACCCCACCTACATCACGACCCACAACAACGCCCGCAGCCTCATCCGCCGGATCGACCGCGACGAGCTTTTGAAAGCCATGGTGCGTTCTTACCTGGGCGAGTGATCCAACAGCAAATCTACGAAAGCGCGGTGATTCTTTGAGCGAACAGAAAAAGCAGAGCTTCCCTACCTATAAGGGGAAACCCCTGGTACGCAGCGGAGATACTCTTTACTATGGCAGCATGCGGGATAAGTATGTCATCAAAATGAACATCAAGTCGAAGAAGAAGGTGGGAGACCTGGAGGTTGCCGATAAGGTGACCATTCAGCTGATGTACACCGACCCCGAGATCCGCACCCGCAAGCAGATCGTAAAAACCAGCGAGAAAAACGGCCTGTACCTGGCCCTGGATATTGCTGACGCCTGGCTGACCCGGGCGCTGGCAGAGTAAATCCATCCGCTCATACAAAAAGGAGAAGGGACCGCCCAAATGGGCGGCCCCTTCTCCTTTTTGTTCAAGAGGGCCAGCGGCACGCTCACATCACCTGGGCGCCCGTGAGGAAGGCGCAGTAATAAAGCCCCAGGGATATTCCCTCCCCGGCCAGCAGGGCGCTGCGGAAACCCGGCCGGTTTTCCGTCAGCCTTCCCAGCAGCAGGAACAGGGGGAAGCAGCAGGAGAGATACCGCCCCGCGCTGAGCAGCCAGGAGAGGCAGTAGGTAGCCGTAAAGAAAAAGAACCCATAGGCCAGCAAGCTGGGGGGCAGCGCTCCCCGGAGGACGCCCCAATAAAGAAGGAGTATCCCGCCCAGGAACAGGGCCAGCCCCGGGAACCACACCGCCCATCCCACAGAGAGCAGCGCATTCCCCGCGAAGTAGTCCACCATATATTCCACCACCTGAGAGACCCATAAAAACCCCTGGTACCAGTGTTCCTGGTGCTTCACAAAGGCAAAGGGGTCCCCATCCACCCAGGCATTGAGCAGCAGGTAGGACACCGTCCCCGCAGCGGGAAGCAGCACCAGGGGAAGGCGGCAGAACGCCCTTCTCCAGCAGTGATTGGAACGCTCTGCCGCGGGCGCCAAGGGCCGCTCTCCCGCCAGCAGCTCAACGGCAGCGGGAAGGATGACCAGCAGGCCTGTCATCCGGGTGAGGGCGGCCGCCGCACCGAAAACCCCGTACAGAATCCACCGGCGCCGGCGGGCATAATAGCAGGCCCCGGCAGAGGCCAGCAAAAAAAGCCCCTCCGTCATCATCAGGCTGGAGAAAAAAGAGAAGGGGAACAGGGAAAGATAGAACAGGGCGTCCCGCGCCACGGCAGGGCCCCCGCAGTCCCGGGCCAGCTTGTAAACGTAACAGTTCCCTCCACTGGCGCACAGGCAGGAGAGGAGCATCCCCGCCGCCTGGGTGTCCGGGACGAACAGCCGCAGCAGGCGCACGGCCCACACATAGCCGGGAAAGAACACCAAAAACAGGTGCTGGCCGTTTTCCATATACCCGGCGTAGCCCAGCTCCACCAGGTTTTTATAGTGGTTCCCATCCCAACGCAGCAGCTGGCGGAAGGCCCCTTCCGGAGACAGCTCCCCCTGGGAAAGGAGCACCGCTGCCAGCATTCCTGCCCCCACCAAAAGGACCCGGAATCCAAAGGACCAGAGAAACACCTGCCAGCCAGGGACCCCTTCCTCCCCGGAGCGCGCTTCCCCCTGGTCCAGGGAAGCCAGGGAAACAAGCCTTCCCCCCGCACCCCAGGCAGCCAGGCACCGCAAAAGCAGCAGGACGCCCAAAGAGAGGACAGCCAGCGTAACCAGCACTCCCAGCACAGCCCATTCCCCCTTTCTGTTATAGAGTTAAGGATACTACAGGGCCAGCTTTCCTGTCAACCGCGGGGCAACCCCGAAAAAGTGTCCAAGTTTTTCCAGCGTCCTGTCCCGGCTTTTCCTCAAAAGGGAAAAACTTGCGGTTTCTTCGGAAAAAGGGGGAAAATCCCGGTGATTCCCCCGCGGATTCCCTTGCCATTTGGGCGAAAATGTGGTACTCTCTCCTTAGTCGATAAAACAATATCCATTCCCAAAAATCGCCGGAAGGCCGGGTGCCTCTTTGGGCTGCCGGCGCCGGAAAAAACTGCCTTCGCGCTCCGTCCACTCGGAGCCTTGATGCTTGGAAAGGAGCAATATGCCATGGTCTACACGAGAAATGTCAGCGACTCCATTGTCTGGGTGGGCGGCAGCGACCGCCGCCTGGCCCTGTTTGAAAACCTGTTTCCCATCCCCCGGGGGGTCTCCTACAACTCCTATGTGATTTTGGATGAGAAGACCGCCCTGCTGGACACGGTGGATTCCTCCATTGCCCTGCAGTTCCTCCAGAACGTGCGGGCTACCCTGGGAGACCGGCCCCT
Organism: uncultured Oscillospiraceae bacterium; assembly: GCA_900543555.1. Taxonomy (GTDB): domain Bacteria; phylum Bacillota; class Clostridia; order Oscillospirales; family Acutalibacteraceae; genus Acutalibacter; species Acutalibacter stercoravium. The sequence continues at coordinate 7,287 of UQRL01000043.1, forward strand.
GGATTACCTCATCGTCAACCACATGGAGCCCGACCACTGCGCCACCATTGAAATGCTGCTGCCCTACTATCCCAACCTGAAGATTGTGGGCAACGCCAAAACCTTCCAGATGATCCGCCAGTTCTACGACTTCGACGTGGACAGCCACGCCCTGGTGGTCAAGGAGGGGGACGCCCTGGAGCTGGGCAGCCACACCCTGCGCTTCTACACCGCCCCCATGGTCCACTGGCCCGAGGTGATGGTCAGCTATGAGGAAAGCGAGAAGGTGCTCTTCTCCGCCGACGCCTTCGGCACTTTCGGCGCGGTGGACGGCGCCCTGTTCAACGACGAGGTGGACTTCGACAAGGACTGGCTGGAGGACGCCCGCCGCTATTACGGCAACATTGTGGGCAAGTACGGCCCCCAGGTCCAGGCGGCCTTGAAGAAGCTCTCCGGGCTGGACATCGCCACCATCTGCCCCCTGCATGGGCCCGTGTGGCGCAATGACCTGGGCTACCTGCTGAATAAATACGACCTGTGGAGCCGCTATGAGCCGGAGGAGAAGGCCGTGGCCATCTTCTATGCCTCCATGTACGGCAACACGGAGAACGCCGCCAACCTGCTGGCCAACGGCCTGGCGGAGGCGGGCGTGAAGAACATCGCCCTGTACGACATCTCCAGCACCCACGTCTCCACCCTCATCGCGGAGATCTTCCGGTGCAGCCACATCGTGCTGGCCTCCCCCACCTACAACAACGGCATGTATCCCGCCATGGCCAACCTCATCCACGACATGAAGGCCCTGCTGCTGCAGAACCGCACGGTGGGCCTGATCGAGAACGGCACCTGGAACCCTGCCAGCGGCAAGCTGATGCGGGCCGAGCTCAACGGCATGAAAGGCATGGACATCCTGGAGCCCGCCGTCACCCTCAAGTCCTCTCTGAAGGAGGACAGCAAGGCCCAGCTGGACGCCTTGAAGGACGCCATTGTGGAGTCTTTGAAGGGCTGAGCCACCTCTATCACACACAAAAAGGACACCCAGGAAACTGGGTGTCCTTTTACTTTGCCGGGAGCAGGGCTGCCCTTCTGCCTCACCGACCGAAGAAAACGCGGGCAACCAAAGGTTACCCGCTGTTCTTCTGATTTTCTCCATCGCGGCTACGCCGCTCATAAAAGGTCGCAGCCTTTTGAAAAAGGGTTGCTGCGTTCCGGTGGAACGCGTCCAGCAACCGACCGAGCCGGTAGGCGAGAAGAGCGAAACTTTTGCTCCGCTTCGCGGCGCCTCCCGTTTAGCTCAACCGGCTCTTAAAGTCCTCATAGCCAAACTCCTTCACAACCTCCACGGCGCCGTCCTCATGGCGCAGGGCGAGGGCGGGCAGGGGCATGCCGTTGAAGGTGTTGGTTTTCACCATGGTGTACAGCGCCATGTCCTCCAGGACGATTTGGCTGCCCTCCTCCAAAGGCTGGTCAAAGGAGTAATCCCCGATGACATCCCCGGCCAGGCAGGTGGGACCTGCCAGGCGGTAGGTGTAGGGCTTCTCCCCCGCCTTGCCGGAATCCTTCACCGGCGGGCGGTAGGGCATCTCCAGCACGTCGGGCATGTGGCAGGCGGCGGAGGTGTCCAGAATGGCGATGTCCATGCCGTTGTGGAGAATCTCCAGCACGGTGGAGACCAAAAAGCCCGCGTTTAAGACCACGGCCTCCCCTGGCTCCAGGTAAACCTCCAGGCCGTACTTCTCCTGAAAGTGCTTCACCACCCGCACCAGCCGGGGGATGTCGTAGTCCGCCCGGGTGATGTGGTGGCCGCCCCCCAGGTTCAGCCACCGCATCCGGGGCAGGTACTTCCCAAACTTCTTCTCAAAGGCGTGGGCGGTGGTCTCCAAGTCGTCGGAGTTCTGCTCACACAGGGTGTGAAAGTGCAGGCCGTCCAGCAGGGGCAGCAGGCTCTCATCGAAATTTGCCAGGGTGGTCCCCAGCCGGGAGCCGGGGGCGCAGGGGTCGTAGATGGCGTGGCCCTCCTGGGTGGAGCACTCCGGGTTGACACGCAGGCCCACCTGCTTGCCCGCCTTCTTGGCCCGCTGGGCGTATTTGCGCAGCTGGCTGGGGGAGTTGAACACAAAGTGGTCCGCCAGGCCCAACAGCGATTGGAACTCCTCCTCCCGGTAGGCGGGGGAGAACACGTGCACCTCGCCGAGAAATTCCTCCCGGCCCAGGCGGGCCTCATACAGGCCGCTGGCGGTGGTGCCGGCCAGGTACCGGCTGATGAGAGGGTAGCAGGCGAACATGGAGAAGGCCTTTTGCGCCAGCAGGATCTTGCAGCCCGCCTCCTGCTGCACCTGCCGGAGGATCTCCAGGTTTTTCTTCAAAAGCCCCTCGTCCACTAGGAAATAGGGGGTGTTCAGCTGTGCCATGTCAGTCCACCAGGACGGGGTTCTCGTCGATCTGCCAGGGCAGGCCCCACTGGTTCAGGGCGTCCATGTAGGGATCGGGATCGAACTCCTCCACGGTGTAGACGCCGGGCTTTGACCACTTGCCGGTGAGCAGCATCATGGCCCCCACCATGGCGGGCACGCCGGTGGTGTAGGAAATGGCCTGGGAGCCCACTTCCTTGTAGCACTCCTGGTGGTCACAGATGTTGTAGATATAGGCCTTTTTCTCCTGGCCGTCCTTTTTGCCGGTGAAGATGCAGCCGATGTTGGTCTTGCCCACGGTGCGGGGGCCCAGGGTGGCCGGGTCGGGCAGCAGGGCCTTCAGGAACTGGATGGGGACAATCTTGTGGCCCTCAAACTCCACAGGCTCGGTGGAGAGCATGCCCACGTTTTCCAAACACTTCATGTGGGTCAGGTAGCTCTGGCCGAAGGTCATAAAGAAGCGGATGCGCTTGACGCCGGGGATATTCTTGGCCAAGCTCTCGATCTCCTCGTGGTGGAGCAGGTACATGTCCTTCTGGCCCACCTGGTCGAAGTCGTACTCCCGCTTGATGCTCATGGCGGGGATCTCCACCCAGTGGCCGTCCTCCCAGTAGGAGCCGGGGGCGGACACCTCCCGCAGGTTCACTTCGGGGTTGAAGTTGGTGGCAAAGGGATAGCCGTGATCTCCCCCGTTGCAGTCCAGGATGTCGATGGTGTCGATCTGGTCGAAGAGGTGCTTCTGGGCGTAGGCGCAGTAGGCCTGGGTGACGCCGGGGTCAAAGCCGGTGCCCAGCAGGGCAGTCAGGCCCGCCTTCTCGAACTTCTCCTTGTAGGCCCACTGGTAGGAGTAGTCAAAGTAGGCGGAGAAACCCTCCTCCTTGCAGCGCTTCTCATAGTTGGCGCGCCAGGCCGGGTCGGAGAGGTCCTCGGGCTCGTAGTTGGCGGTGTCCAGGTAGTTGACGCCGCACTCCAGGCAAGCGTCCATAATGGCCAAATCCTGGTAGGGCAGGGCAATGTTCATCACCAGGTCGGGCTGGTACTCCCGGATGAGGGCCGCCACCTGAGAGGCGTCGTCGGCGTTCACCTGGGCGGTGGTGATGCGGGTCTTGGTCTTGCCCTCCAGGTCGGCCTTAAGGGCGTCGCACTTGGACTTGGTGCGGGAGGCGATACAGATGTCGGTGAACAGGTCATCGCACTGGCAGCACTTGCGGATGGCTACGTTGGCCACACCGCCGCAGCCGATGATGAGAACTTTGCTCATGAGAAACACTCCTTGTCCGTGGCCGGACGGGACGAGTCGCGTTATCGCTCGTTCCACTTCGCTCTCTCCATCGAGAGGTCGGCTCGCCCGCGCGGCGCACAATGTAATGAAAAAATTTAGAAAAATGTAGAAATGAATATCGCGAAGCGCGTAAAAGTTTTTGGTCCAGCTTTTTTCAAAAAGCTGGCGGTTGGTAAGGCGGAGCCTTACGGCCTTGACCTTGCGGGCGCAGCCGGGAAGAAAAAGTCAGGCACAAGCCCGCACATGCCCGCAGGGCAATAGGGCGCAGGGCCGGTCAGTTTCCACCCAGCCTTCAGAAAATCCTCTAATCTTCCGCGAACCGGCCGGGCCCTTGTTTACAGGCCTTCGGCCTGATATGACAACGGCCCTACCTCTCTTTCCCACAAAGCTGCGCTTTGCTTTCGGTCGTGGGGCGCTGCCCCACACCCCGCAGCCTTTGAAAAGGCTGGCGAAACTTTTACGCCGCTTCGCGGTTCTTTCCTTTTAGCTCAGCGCTAACAGCATCTCCCTTACAATCTTACACGCCACCATAGTGGACACCCCGCTCTGGTCATAGGGCGGGCTCAGCTCGTTGACGTCGCAGGCCACCACGTTGGCTTTCTGGCACACCAAAGTGACAGCCTTGCGCAGTTCCTCAAAGGAAACGCCGCCGGGCTCCGGGGTGCCGGTGCCCGGGAACACGCTGGGGTCCAGCACATCCAAATCCAGGGTGAAGTACACCGGGATGTCCCCCAGCTGCTCCAGCCGCTCCTCCAGGCCATGTAAATCGAACTTGTGGGTACAGACGTGATCCTTGCCCCAGCGGAACTCCTCCCGATCCCCCGAGCGGATGCCGAACTGGAAGATTTTCCCGTCCCCGCACAGCTCCCAGCAGCGGCGCAGCACACAGGCGTGGGAGAGCTGCACCCCCAGGTAGTCGTCCCGCAAATCGGCGTGGGCGTCAAAGTGGAGGACGTGGATATCCGGGTACTTGGCGAAAGCCGCCCGGAAGGCGCCCAGCGTCACCAGGTGCTCGCCCCCCAGCAGGAAGGGCCGCTTGCCCGCTTCCAGAATAGTGGCGGCCCGCTCTTCAATCTGCCCCAAAGACAGGGCGGCGTCCCCCAGAGGCAGCTCGATGTCGCCGCTGTCGAACACGGCGATATCCTCCAGGTCCCTGTCCTGGTAGGGGCTGTAGCTCTCTATGCCGTAGGACTCCCGCCGGATGGCGCTGCTTCCAAACCGGGAGCCCGGCCGGTAAGAGGTGGTGGAGTCAAAGGGTGCGCCAAACAGGACTGTGCCCGCCTCTTCCCACTCCCTATCGCAGGAAAGGAAGGTCTCGATATTTTTACTCAACATGCTTCAACAGCTCCTCCACATAGGCTGGGATATAAAAGGCCCCCTTGTGCAGGGTGGTGGTGTAGTAGTGGCAGGGAATGCTCCGCATGTTCCACCGGGTCTCGTCCAGGTCCCGCAGGGGGTGGTACTTTTTGCTGGCAAACCCAAACAGCCAGTGCCCCGAGGGGTAGGTGGGGATGTGGGCCTGGTACACCTTGCTGATGGGGAAGCTCTCCACAATGTTCTTATGGGCCCGCTGGCAGGCGGCGGCGTCCCCGGGGTAGAAGGGGCTCTCGTGCTGGTTGATGAGGATGCCGTCCTCCTTCAGGGCTTTGTAGCAGTTGCCGTAAAACTCCCGGGTGAACAGGCCCTCTCCAGGGCCGAAGGGGTCGGTGGAGTCCACGATGATCAAATCATACTCCTCCTGGCGGGAGCGGATGAACTTCAGCCCGTCCTCATAGTGGATGGTGAGCCGGGGGTCGTCCAGGCGGCAGGCAGTCTTGGGCAGGTACTTCTTGCACACCTCCACCACCAGGGGGTCGACCTCCACCATGTCGATGTGCTGAAGGTCGCTGTACTGCACCAGCTCCCGGATGACGCCGCCGTCCCCCGCGCCGATGACCAGCACCTTCTCCACATGGGGATGCACCGCCATGGGCACATGGGTGATCATCTCGTGGTAGATGAACTCGTCCTTTTCCGTCAGCATCATGTAGCCGTCCAGGGTGAGGAAACGGCCGAACTCCGGGGAGTCGAACACGTCAATGCGCTGGAACTCGCTTTTCCCGCTGTAAAGCTGCCGGTCCACCCGGATGGAGAACTTCACATTGGGGGTGTGCTCCTCCGAAAACCAAAACTCCATGTCAATACACTCCCTTCAACACATTCAGGCGGCGGATATCCGGGTCCTCGGGGCCGGTCATGCTGCAGCCCTTTTCCTTGGCGTATTGGATATATTCCACGATTTTCGGGGTAATGCGCTCCCCTGGGGCCAAGATGGGGATGCCGGGGGGATAGCACATGACAAACTCGCTGCACACGTGCCCCGCAGACTCCGTGAGGGGCAGGCTGGTCTTCTCCGCATAGAAGGCATCCTGGGGGGAAAGCACCACTTCCGGCTCGATGTACTCCTGGCGCATCAGGCCGGCGGCGTCGGGCTTGCCGAACCGGCGGCGCACCTCAGAAAGGGCGCTGACCAGGCGCTCCACCTCCCGGGGCCTGTCCCCAATGGAAAGGTAAGCCAAAAAATTGCCCAAATCGCCAAACTCGATCTGGATGTCGTACTCGTCCCGCAGCAGGTCATAGACCTCTATGCCCGCCAGGCCCACGTTCAGGGTGTTTACCGAGAGCTTGGTCCTGTCAAAATCAAAGACGCTGTCGCCGTTTACCAGCTCTTTGGAATAGGCGTAATAGCCGCCGATCTGGTTGATCTCCCCCCGGGCGTAGTCCGCCAATTTCACCACCTGGGAGAATGCCTCCCTGCCCCGCAGGGCCAGGTTCCGCCGGGAGATATCCAGGCTGGAAAGCAGCAGGTAAGAGCCGGAGGTGGTCTGGGTCAGGTTGATAATCTGCCGCACATGGCCCTCCTGCATGGCGGGGCCGCACAGCAGCAGGCTGCTCTGGGTCAAGCTGCCGCCGGACTTGTGCATAGAGACCGCCGCCATATCCGCCCCGGCAGCCATGGCGGACACAGGCAGCTCATCGCTGAAGTAAAAGTGGGTGCCGTGGGCCTCGTCAGCCAGGCAGAGCATGCCGTGGTCGTGGGCCATTTGGGCGATGGCCCGGATGTCGGAGCAGATGCCGTAATAGGTGGGATTGTTCACCAGCACCGCTTTTGCGTTGGGATGCTTCTTAATGGCGGCCTCCACATCCTCCCGGCGCATGCCCAGAGGGATGCCCAGCCGGTCGTCACAGGCGGGGTCCACATAGACAGGCACCGCGCCGCACAGCACCATGGCCCCCATGACGCTGCGGTGGACATTTCGCGGCAGGATGATCTTCTCCCCCCGCTTGGCCACAGAGAGGATCATGGCCTGCACCGCGGAGGTGGTGCCGCCCACCATCAAAAAGGCATGGGCCGCTCCAAAAGCCTGGGCCGCCAGCTCCTCCGCCTCCCGGATGACGGAGACAGGATGGCACAGGTTGTCCAAAGGCTTCATGGAATTGACGTCCATGCGCACGCATTTTTCCCCTAAAAGCTCGGTCAGCTCCGGGTTGCCCCGGCCCCTCTTGTGGCCGGGGACGTCGAAGGGCACCACCCGGCGTTTTTCAAATTCCTGAAGCGCCTCGTAAATCGGGGCGCGCTCTTGTGAAAGCATCGGTATCCCCCCTATGGCAAAATGAAACTACAGGCGAACGGCCATGCAACGAACAAATTTGGGATCTTCTCGCCGGCACAGTCTTCTGAGACCCACCGGAGAGCACGGCGGGAGCCGGCCCAGCGCCCTATCGCCTTGCAGGCGCGTGCGGGCTTAGACCTGCACTCTTTTCCTGCAAAGCTGCGCTTTGCTTTCGGCCGTGGGACGCCGCCCCACACCCCGCCAGCTTTCTTTCGCAGAAAGCTGGGCAAAGAACCTTCCCCGCCTGCGGCGTGGCTCTCCTCTTTTCTCAGTAGATATTCCTGCCGCTGAAAATCTCAATCATCTCCCGGCGCAGGTTCTGCATAATCTCCAGCCGGGTTCTGGGCGGCAGCTCATACACATCGGTGTTGAACAGGTAGTTCTGCAGGTCGATGTCCTTCACCATCATCTTGGTGTGGAACAGGTTGGCCTCATACACGTTGATGTCCACGGCGTCATACCGGCGCAGGGTCTCCGGGTCGATATAGTGCTGGATGGACACCACATCGTGGTCTAAAAACAGCTTTTTCCCATCCAGGTCCCGGGTAAAGCCCCGCACCCGGTAATCCATGGTGATGATGTCCGAGTCGAAGGAGCCGATCAAATAATCCAGCGTGGACAGGGGCGTGATCTCCCCGCAGGTGGCCACGTCGATATCCACCCGGAAGGTGGCAAGACAGGTCTCCGGATGGTACTCCGGGTAGGTGTGCACCGTGACGTGGCTCTTGTCCAGGTGGGCCAGCTGGGTCTCCCCCGCCGGGACCATGGAGCCCTCGGCAATTAAAATGGTGACAGAGGCCCCCTGGGGGTCGTAGTCCTGCCGGGCGATGTTCAGCACCTTGGCGCCGATCATATCCGTCAGGGTGGTGAGGATATTGGTCAGGCGCTCGGAGTTGTACTGCTCGTCAATATAGGCAATGTAATCCCGCTGCTCCCGGGGAGTTTTGGCATAGCACACATCATAGATGTTGAAACTCAGCGCCTTTGTCAGGTTGTTAAATCCATAGAGCCTTAATTTTTCTCCCATAGCCCCATACCCCTTTTTTCTCGATAGATATGTAAAAAGCGGTGCGCCCAACGCGCACCGCCTGTAAAGTCCATGGTTTGTCAGAAAGCATCCGGGAACAACCCCCCTTCCCCCCTGCCGGCTAAAGCAGGGCGCAAAAAGGGCGCTCTGGTCTCCAGTGCAAATAACTCACTTTACCCACGCTTATTGACCTTTTACAAGTTGATGCGCGAAACGCGCTGGTTATAAAGTGACCAACTTATAAAATTGAGCTTTTAACTCAATCAATAACGATGAACGCCCGGCCCGGCGGCTTTTCCCGCCCAAGCTGAAAACACGGCCCGGCTTTTCATCCTTCGGCAGTTGACCCGGCTGTCCGTATGGCCTTGACCCAGCGCACTGGGTGGTCAGAGAAGTATTTGCATGGAGCACACGGTCCCATGACAAGTTAAGTATATCGGGAAATCCCCCGGTTGTCAAGCAATAGATTCCCCTTGGGGCCAGTTCTTTTCCCCTCTGGGGGTTATCCGGTTTCTCTGTCCTGTTTTTCGGACAATGATTCACTGCGGCGCGTCCTGCTCTCGGGCCAGCCGCACCGGCACCCCGTTGACCTCCACGCCGCCCTCGGCCCGGATGAGGATATATCCCACCCCGTCGATAATGCGGGTTTCCACCAGGTCTCCCCGCTCTGGGGGCACCTGGATCTTCACCTCTGGGGTGCAGACCTCCAAGCGCTTTTTATCCACCAGGTTCTGGGGGGAAACCCGGGCGTTTTCTCCAAAAGCCTCTTCAAACCGCTGGGAAAAGGCCTCCCGGTGCTCTTCCTCCACACCGCTTATCGAGAGCACCATGTCCAGCGCCCCCTTCGAGAGCACCAAAGGCTCTGGGTCTTTATCCTCCTTGTGCTGGGCCATCATGTCCACCAGCCTTCCCTGCACGGACTGGACCACATCCAGGCTGCAGTCACCGCCCAAGGTGTCCGCTAAGATGGACTGAAAGGTCTCCTTCTGCTGGTCCGCGGGGGGCGGCAGCGGCTGGCGGAACAGGGCGTCCACCAGCTCCTGATGGCTCTCCGAGGTGTTCTTGGTGTAGTACAGGGCCTCATACAGGTTGGCGCACCGGTCATCAAAGGCGGGAAACAGGAAGCCCGTCTCCGGCGGGGAAACCAGCCAGTCCACCTCTCGGTTGCGGAACAGGTTTTCGGGGATATGGTAGCTGAGGGCCGGTTTTGTCTGCTTCACCGGGCAAAGGCTGCACAAAATGTAGGAGTACACCGTTTCAGAGGCGTCCTCCAGGCTGCCCCCGTCCTTGGCGCGGTAAGGCACGTCGTAGCAGTCGTAGGCCAGCAGGATGAGGTATCCCCCTTCCAGCCGGAAGCTCTGGGCTACGGTTTGGAAGAACGTCTCCACCGCGGCCCCGTCCTGCAGCTGCGAGTCCCGCAGGGCCATCAGCAGCTTGTGCTCGGGGCTGTCCACCACCTGGGCGGTGGAAAAGGAAAGGTTCAAAAGGTTCCGGCCCAGGCTGCCGGACAAGGTCTTCCGCAACAGGGCCAGCAGGTTCTCCCCCTCCTCCTGGGGCATCAGCGCCAGGGACTGGTCAAACTGGGAGACCACCTCCCCCTGCTCGCTGACGTAGCATCCCCGCACATGGGTGACGCTGCTCTTCTCTGGCCGGAAGCGGCGGCGCAGCTCTCCCACCTCTTTTTCGTTCAATGGGCTCTCCTCCTTTTTTCAAACGATGGCTTTTATTATAGCGCAAAACTCTGAAGAGGCGCAAGGAAAAAGCTCCCCCGCCTGAGGGAGCTTTCCCAAAAGGTCAGGCCAGGGCCTCTGCCGCAGCCTTCTCCACGGCCAGGCCCGCCTTGTACCGGGCAATGTACGTTTGGAAACCCGCCCGGTCCTCCGGGTCCGGGCCCACACAGGTTCCGGCCGCTGCGGCGAACACCCTTTTCTCCAGGTAGTCCGCCAGGCTCTCCCCCGCTTCCCGGTCCTTCCGGTAGGCGGCCAGCAGGGCCATGCCCCAGGGGCCGCCCTCTCCGGCAGTCTCCATGACGGCCACAGGCACGCCCAGGGCTCCTGCCAGCAGCCGCTGGCCCACCCCGGGGGTCTTGAACAGCCCCCCGTGGCCGGTGAGCTTCTCCACCTGGACATTTTCCTTCCACAGGATTTCCATGCCAATGCTCAAAGTGGCCATGGCGGCGTAGAGCTGAGCCCGCATAAAATCAGGCAGGGTCAGGGCGTCCTGAGGCCGGCGCATCAGCAGGGGGCAGCCCCGCTCCACGCCGGTGACAGGCTCCCCGGAGTAGTAGTTGTAGCTGACCAGCCCCCCGCATCCGGCGTCGCCCTGCAAAGCCTGATGGTACAGAAGGTCATACAGCTGGGGCTTCTCCAGCTTGGCTCCGGCGGCCTCCAGCAGCTGGGAGAACAGCTTCACCCAGGCGTCCAGGTCTGAGGTGCAGGTGTTGCAGTGGACCATGGCCACCGGCAGCCCATCCGGGGTGGTGACCATGTCGATCTCCGGGTACACCTGGGAGAGGGGCCTCTCCAGCACCACCATGGAAAACACAGAGGTCCCGGCGGAGACGTTGCCCGTCCGCGCCCGGACGGAGTTGGTGGCCGCCATGCCCGTGCCCGCGTCCCCTTCCGGGGGGCACAGGGCCGCGCCGGGCTCCAAGGTGCCGGTGGGGTCCAGCAGCCTGGCCCCTTCCTCCGTCAAACAGCCCCCGTCCGCCCCGGCGGGCAGCACCTGGGGCAGAATCTCCCGCAGCTTCCAAGGATACCCCTTCTCCGCCACCAGCCGGTCGAACTGCTCCACCATAGCCTCATCGAAATCACAAGCGGCGCTGTCGATGGGGAACATGCCAGAGGCCTCCCCTACGCCCAGCACCCGCTTCCCGGTGAGCTTCCAATGGACGTACCCGGCCAGGGTGGTCAAGGTGCGGATTTCTTCCACATGCCCCTCTCCCAGGCGGATGGCCCGGTACAGGTGGGCAATGCTCCACCGCTGGGGGATGTTGAATCCAAACAGCCCCGTCAGCTCTTTGGCCTCCGCCTCTGTGATGGTGTTGCGCCAGGTGCGGAACGGGCAGAGCTGCCTCCCTTCCCCATCAAAGGGCAGGTAGCCGTGCATCATGGCGGAGACCCCCAGGGCCCCCAGGCGGCGCAGGGGCTGGCCATACCGGGCCTCCACTTCCTGGGCCATTTGGGCGTAAGCGGCCTGGATGCCCTTCCAGGCGTCCTCTAGGGAGTAAGTCCACACCCCGTTCTCCAGGCGGTTCTCCCAATCGAAGGCGCCTGTGGAAATGGGCGCGTGGTCCGGCCCGATGAGCACCGCCTTAATGCGGGTGGAACCCAGCTCCAGCCCCAGCACGGCCTGCCCTTGGCGGACCGCCTCTCGGATCTCTTCTCGCGTCATGTACAACGACCTCCCCTATAGAATTGGTATGTACATTTTACCACATCCCGGCGGGGTTTGCACGGCTTTTTCACCGGCGGACAAAACTTTTCTCTGCTCTCCCGCCTTGTTTCCCCGGCGGGAATCTGTTATAATAGAAAAAAACAGGCGAAACCACCGGGAACAGCACAGCAGAAAGGCAGACGCGGGCGCGTCTGCTTTTTTCCGGCAGCCCGGCACGGAGGAACAGAACAGGGGGCATTTTGGGAAAATGGGGAATATCGGCTTCGATAACGGCAAATACCTGCAGATGCAGTCAGAGAAGATTCGGGAACGCATTGACATGTTCGGCGGCAAGCTCTATCTGGAATTTGGCGGCAAGCTGTTTGACGACTATCACGCCTCGCGGGTGCTGCCGGGCTTTCAGCCGGACAGCAAGATGAGCATGCTGCTGCAGATGAAAGATCAGGCGGAAATCCTCATCGTCATCAACGCCGGGGACATTGAGAAGAACAAGGTGCGCGGGGACCTGGGCATCACCTACGACATGGACGTGCTGCGCCTGATCGACGTGTTCCGGGGCATTGGGCTGTATGTGGGCAGCGTGGTGCTGACCCAGTACAACGCCCAGCCCGCAGCCCAGGCCTTTCAGGCCAAACTGGAGGCCCTGGGCGTGAAGGTGTTCCGGCATTACACCATCCCGGGGTACCCCTCCAACATCCCGCTCATTGTCAGCGATGAAGGGTTTGGGAAAAACGAGTATGTAGAGACCAGCCGCAGCTTGGTGGTGGTCACCGCGCCCGGCCCGGGCAGCGGCAAAATGGCCACCTGCCTCTCCCAGCTGTACCATGAGAACAAGCGGGGCATCCAGGCAGGCTACGCCAAATTTGAGACCTTCCCCATTTGGAACCTGCCCCTGGCCCATCCGGTGAACCTGGCCTACGAAGCCGCCACCGCCGACCTGAACGACGTAAACATGATCGACCCCTTCCATTTGGAGGCCTATGGGGAGACTGCCGTCAACTACAACCGGGACGTGGAGGTGTTCCCGGTGCTCAACGCCATGCTGGAAAAAATCGCTGGCAAGTCACCCTATCAGTCTCCCACAGACATGGGCGTGAATATGGCGGGCTACTGCATCAGCGACGACGACGTCTGCTGCGCCGCCGCCAAGCAGGAAATTCTCCGCCGCTACTACGCCACCGCCTGCGCGCAGCTGCGCGGCCTGTGCGCCCCGGTCGAGACGCAGCGGCAGGAGTTGCTGCTCAATCAGCTCGGCCTGACAGCCGCCGACCGCCCGGTCGTGGGCGCGGCGCTCCGGCGCGCTGAGGAAACCGGCGCCCCCGCCGTCGCCATCGAGATGCCGGACGGCACGATCATCACCGGCAAGACCTCTTCCCTGCTCGGCGCGAGCTCCGCCTGCCTGCTCAACGCGCTCAAATACCTCGGCGGCATCCCGAAGGATGTCACGCTCATCTCGCCCGAGATCATCGAGCCAATCCAGCACCTGAAGGTCGAGCATCTCGGCAACCACAATCCCCGCCTGCACACCGACGAGGTGCTCGTCGCGCTGAGCATCTGCGCCGTGAGCGACCCGACCGCCGAGGTCGCCATGCAGCAGCTGGAAAAGCTCGCGCGCTGCGAGGCGCACTCGTCCGTCATTCTCTCGCACGTGGATGAATACGTGTTCAAAAAGCTCGAGGTGAACATCACGTTCGAGCCGCGTTTCCAGACCAAAAAGCTCTTTCATCGCTGAAAAATCCGCGGG
>UQRL01000044.1 GCA_900543555.1 uncultured Oscillospiraceae bacterium
GGGCGCTGGTGCCCGGTGGGCACCGTTCAGCGCCGACCGAGCCGGCAGGCGAGACTTCTTAACGCCGTCCTCGACGGCGGGAGACTATCTCCTATCCTGCCTGAGATCTCCCCAAAGCGTGTGAAACGAGCGGCGGGGGATCTCAACCGCCTGCCTCCGCGACCGGGCCTCGCCCTATGCGCTGCGCACCATGCGGGCGTTGCCCTGCTTTGCTTCCATCGGCTGCGCCGGGTAAGGCCGCGAGACGCTGTCTCGCGCTCTGCAAGCCTTTTGAAAAAGGGTCGCTACGTCCCGGTGGGACGTTGCCCAGCGACCGACCGAGACGGCAGTCGAGATGAGCGAAAACTTTACTTGTCTCTCTTATTCCTCGATGTGCACCACGCCGTCCTCCACGGACAGCCTGCCCTGGCAGAACAGGGACACCGCCTGGGGCAGCAAAATCCACTCGGCTTCCTCCATCACCCGGCGCTGGAGGGTCTCCGGGGTGTCCCCCTCCTTTACCTCCACAGCCTTTTGCAGGATGATGGGTCCGCCGTCGCAGACCTCGTTGACAAAGTGGACCGTGGCCCCGGTGACCTTGACCCCGCGGGCCAAGGCCGCCTCGTGGACATGGAGCCCATAATAGCCCTTGCCCCCAAAGGCGGGCAGCAGGGCCGGATGCACGTTGATAATGCGGTTGCGGAAGGCCTCCACAAAGTTGTCCCCGGTGATGGTGAGGAACCCCGCCAGCACCACCAGGTCCACCTGGCGCTCCTTCAAGGCGTCGATGAGGGCCTGGCTGTAGGTGTCCACGTCCGGGTAGTCCTTCCGCCGCAGGGTGATGGCCTCGATGCCGGCCTTTTTCGCCCGCTCCAGGGCGTAGGCGTCCGAGCGGCTGGCGATGACCACCCGCAGCCGGCCGTTTTCGATCTGTCCGGCGGCCTGGGCGTCGATGAGCTTTTGCAGGTTGGTGCCCCCGCCGGACACCAGCACGCCGATGTTCAGCACAGCACGACCCCCTCGCCCCCTTCCACCACTTCGCCCAGGAGGACGGCTTCCTCCCCGGCGGCGGCAAAGGCGTCCAGGGCGGACTGGGCGGTCTCTTTGGAGACGGCCACGCACAGCCCAATACCCATGTTGAAGGTGTTGAACATGTCCCGCTCCGGGATGTCCCCGGCCTTCTGGATGAGCTGGAAGATGGGCAGCACCGGCACCTTAGCCTTTTCCACCTTGGCGGTGATGCCCGGCTTCATCATGCGGGGAATGTTCTCATAGAACCCGCCGCCGGTGATGTGGGACACAGCCTTGACATCCGCAGCTTCCATGGCCGCCAGCAGGGGCTTGACGTAGATGCGGGTGGGGGTGAGCAGGGTCTCCCCCAGGGAGGCGCCTCCCAGCTCCTCATAGGTCTGGGCCAGGACGGCCTTGTTGGCCTGGTCATCAGCGCCGATGCCGAAGACCTTGCGCACCAGGGAGAAGCCGTTGGAGTGGACGCCGGAGGATTTGACCCCGATGAGCACGTCCCCAGCCTGCAGGCGGGAGCCGTCCACAATCTTCTTCTTGTCCACAATGCCCACGGTAAAGCCCGCCAGGTCATAGTCCTCCTCGGGCATCATGCCGGGATGCTCGGCGGTCTCGCCGCCGATGAGGGCGCAGCCGGACTGGACGCAGCCCTCAGCCACACCGGCCACAATCTGGGCAATCTTCTCAGGGAAATTCTTCCCACAGGCGATGTAGTCCAGGAAGAACAGGGGCCGGGCGCCGCAGCACACCACGTCGTTGACGCACATGGCCACGGCGTCGATGCCGATGGTATCGTGCTTATCCAGCAGCATGGCGATTTTCAGCTTGGTGCCCACGCCGTCGGTGCCGGAGACCAGCACCGGCTCCTCCATGCCGGAAAGGTCCGGGGCGAACAGGCCCCCAAACCCGCCGATACCGGAGACCACCCCGGGGATGACCGTGCGCTTGACGTGCTCTTTCATCAGCTCTACGGATTCGTACCCCGCGGTCACGTCCACGCCCGCGGCCTTATAGCTGTCACTGTAGCTTTTCATTGGGTAATCCACTCCCTCAATTCTTGTAATATTCCACTTACAGGGCCCAGGTGCCGTTTCGGAAGATGGGCACCTCCCTGCCGTCCCGGGTGACGCCGGTGATGGAGAGCTCTTTGCAGCCCACCATAAAGTCCACATGGATGATAGAATCGTTGATGCCCTTGGCTTTCAGCTCTTCGCCGCTCATGGTGTCAAAACCGGGGATAACCTCATTAAAGCCGCGGCCCAGGGCCACATGGCAGGCGGCGTTTTCATCAAACAGGGTGTTGTAATACAGAATGCCCTGCTGGGAGATAGGGGACTCCACCGGCACCAAAGCCAGCTCGCCCAGCATGGCGGCGCCTTCATCCATGGCTACCATGCGTTCTAAAAGGGCCTGGCCCTGCTCCGCCTGGCAGGAAGCCACCCGGCCGTTTGCAAAGGTGATGGAGAACTTGTCGATCAGGTTGCCCTGGTAGGACAGGGGCATGGTGGAGACCAGAGTCCCCTCGCAGCGGCCCCGCATGGGGGAGGTGAACACCTCTTCCGTGGGCATGTTGGGGTCGAAGAATGTGCCGTCGGGCAGCGTGTCCCCGCCGCCGTGCCACTGGGCCCCCGGGATGAGCCAGCACTTGAAGTCCGTGCCGTTGGGCGCCTGGTAGTGGAGGTGGTCCAAATCCAGGGCGTTGAGCTTTTCGCAGTGGGCTTTCAGCTCGGCGTCGTGGGCCTCCCACTCTGCCATGGGGTCGTTGTCCTCGCTGACGCGCACGGTCTCCAAAATGGCCTGCCACAGCTTTTCCACCGCGGCGCTGGTGCGCTCCCCAGGGAAGACCTTCTTGGCCCATTTTTTGGAGGGCACCGCGATGATGCACCACTGGTACTTGTTATCCATGGCGTCGTGATAGGACTTGAGGGCCATGCCCCGGGCGGCGCCGGACTTCTGCATTTTCTCCACGTTGACGCCCTTGAGGCCGTCCGGGTCCGCGGAGGAAATGTGGATCATAGCGGGCAGGGTGTCCACATAATGCTGCATGCGGGCCTTCTCCCACTCTGCCATCTGGGAGAGCTGGGAAAGGCTCTCATGGCGGTACTTCAGCTTGGTGCAGGCTTGGTCCTCCCAGCGCAGCTCCACCCACTTGGCGCCGGCCCGGTAGGCCTCCTCAGCCACCATCTGGGCGAACTCGTGCTGTTCTACCTGGGCGTAGATGACACAGCCCTGGCCCTTCTTTACATTGGCCCCCCGGCGCACAGCCAGCTGGGCGTATTTGCGCAGGACCGTTTTTTTCATAAGCGTTCCCCTTTCCCGCCCCGCAGAGAAAGGGGGCGAATCCAAAGCATGTGCAGTGCCGCTTTACAGGGCGGCCACTTTTTCCTGCAGGGCGGCGTTTTTCTTGGCCACGCCCTGGGCCATGTCCTCTTTCATCTGGGCCAGCTGGGCGGCCAGGTCCTCATCGGAGAGGGCCAGCATCTGGCAGGCCAGGATGGCGGCGTTGTCGGCCCCGTCGATGGCCACGGTGGCCACGGGAATGCCCGAGGGCATCTGCACGGTGGCAAGCAAAGCGTCCAGGCCATCCAGCGTGGAGGACTTCACCGGAATGCCGATTACCGGCAGGGTGGTGTGGGCCGCCAGCACACCGGCCAGGTGGGCCGCTTTCCCCGCCGCGGCGATGATGACGCCAAAGCCGTTATCCCTGGCGGTTTTAGAGAACTCCGCCGCCGCGTCCGGCGTCCGGTGGGCAGACATGACCCACACTTCCACCGGGATGCCAAAGCCCTTCAGCCGCTTGACGGCCGGGGCCACGGTGGGGAAGTCGCTGTCGCTGCCCATGATGACTGCTACCTTTTTGCTCATTCGTGAACTCATCCTTTCCAAAAACAAACGGGCCCCACTGCTCCGTGGTGCCATTCAGGAAAAGTATACACTGAATTTACAAAAAGCGCAAGGTTTCCGCCCCCATCCCCTGAAAAAAGAAAAGGGCAGGCCCATGGCCTGTCCTCTCTTTTGGGCCCCTTATCCCAGGGGCAGCAGGGGTGCTTCCTCCTCCGGGGCGGGTTTTTCCTCTCCAAACCCCGGCAGAGGGGTGATTGGAAGAGGCTCTGGCGTGGGGGCATCCGGCCCCGGCAACATAATGCCAGGATCTATTCTGATCTCCCCCTCCCCCACCGGGCCCTTCTGCCCCGCCGCCGGGCCGGCGCCCAGGCACAGGGGCAGGGCAAAGGCGGCGGCGCACAGCAGGACTCCCTTCCAGGCGGCACCTTTCTTTTTCACTGCACTCCCCTCCTAATTCCCGGCGCAAAGCGCGCCCATTCTCTTACAGTTTTAGTATAGCACTGAAACTGAGCGCGATGTTTCTCTTTGAGAACGCCGGTCCAAAAAAAGAAAAGGGGAGGCGCCCGGGCGCTCTCCCCCTTCTGACAGAATCCCTCTTTTTACCCTTTTCCCGCTGGGGGGACATCGGTCATCAGCTCCTTGACAGAGGTGGCAAGGCCCGCCAGGCTCTGGATATTGGAGGGAATGATGATCTTGGTGGCTTTGCCATCGGCGGCCTTCTCAAAGGCCTCCAGGCTCTTGATGGCAATGACCCCATCCGAGGGGTTGGCTTCGTTCATCAGCTTGATGGCGTCGGCCACGGCCCGCTGCACGGTGAGCACCGCCTCAGCCTCGCCCTGGGCCTCTCGGATCTTGGTCTCCTTGATGGCCTCCGCCTTCAGCACGGCGGACTCCTTCTGGCCCTCGGCGATGAGGATGGCGCTGCGCTTTTCGCCCTCGGCGTCCAGGATTTTGGCCCGGCGCTCCCGCTCGGCCTTCATCTGCTTCTCCATAGAGTCCTGGATCTCCTTGGGAGGCACAATGTTCTTCAGCTCCACCCGGTTGACCTTGATGCCCCAGGCGTCGGTGGCCTCGTCCAGCACCACCCGGATTTTGGAGTTGATCACGTCCCGGGAGGTAAGGGTGTGGTCCAGCTCCATCTCGCCGATGATATTCCGCAGGGTGGTGGCGGTCAAATTCTCAATGGCGGAAATGGGGTTCTCCACGCCGTAGGCATAGAGCTTGGGGTCTGTGATCTGGAAATAGACCACTGTGTCGATCTGCATGGTGACATTGTCCTTGGTGATGACCGGCTGGGGCGGGAAGTCGATGACTTGCTCCTTCAGGCTGACCTTTTTGGCGATCCGGTCCAAAAACGGGATCTTCACATGCAGGCCGGTGCCCCAGCTGGCATGGAAAGCGCCCAGGCGCTCCACCACAAAGGCGTGAGCCTGGGGGACGATCTTAATGTTGGCCACGATGACGGCCAGCACGAACACGATGAGCACCACCACAATAAACAGGGTGCCAAACACAGCGGGATCAAACATGTTTTACCTCTCCTTCTCCTCTTGGGCGGGGGCGGCCTCCGGCGTGACCAGCAGCTTGACCCCCTCGATGGCGTGGATCCGTACCCGGGTGCCGGCGGGGATTCTCCCCTCGGGCTGCACGGAACGGGCGGACCAGCTGTTCCCCATCACAGAGACGCGGCCCGTGGCCCGCACATTGTCGATATCCTGGGTGACCAGGCCCGCGGCCCCCACCACCCGGTCTGCGTTGGTGCGCTCCCGGCGGCGGTTCAGCAGCCGCTTGGAAAGAGGCCGGGTCAGGGCCAGGGCAACGGCGGACACCGCCAGGAACACCGCCACCTGCAGCCACAGCTGGCCGCCCAGCAGGCTGACGATGAGGGCGGCCAGGCCCCCCGGCACAAACCACACCGAGACAAGGCTTGGCACAGCAGCCTCTACCACAGCGGCCAGGATCATAACGCCCAGCCAAAAAATGCCCATCGTGTTCATCCAAGAGCCCCCCTTTCCCGGCCCCGCCCACTCCCTCGATCACATATGCGGGGCTTTGGCTTTACTATACACGAACTCAGGCAAAAAAGCAAGGGATGGCCCGGGGGATTTCGAGGAATTTTACCAATTTTTACCAAGGTTTTTCCGTCCAATCCGCAGCGCCCCGCCGGCAGTGGGAAAACCTCTTAGACCCGCAGGCCCAGGAAAGTGAGGTTTACCTCGCCATTGGAAGCGGACAGTGAGCCGGAGTAGGTCAGGGAGAAAGTGGTGGCGCTGGGCGCCTGAATGATGAAATGGGCCGACCCCACTGCGCTGGACCCATTGGCCGTGGTGGCGAAGTAAATCCCTTCATTTAGGTGGGGAGCCCCATTGTAGCTGGGGGTTATTTGGATATAGCCCGGTTGCGCCAGGGTGGCGGAGACCTTGCAGCTGACCAAGTACCGGCCCGCTGCCAGGGCGACAGCCTGGCTGCCCGCCTGGGTGATGGCCCCTGTGGGGTCTGTTGCGCCGGGGAAAAGATCCACAGGCTGCCCCGGTGTGAACTGGGCCTGATAATTAAAAAAAGAGGCGGCGCTGTCCGCCGGAACCGTTCCCGTGGCCCCTGTGGGGCCTACGGGTCCGGCGGCCCCCGGCGCTCCCGTTGCCCCCGTAGGACCAGCAGGGCCGGGTACCCCAGTGGGGCCTGTGGGCCCGCGCTCTCCTGCGGGGCCAGGCTCCCCAGCGGGCCCCGTCGCCCCGGAAGGGCCCTGCGGGCCGGTGATGCCGGTGGGGCCTTGCGGGCCTGTGGACCCGGTGGGGCCCGCAGGGCCTCGCTCTCCCGCAGGGCCGGGAGGACCTTGGGCTCCCGTGGGGCCAGCAGGGCCGGGGGGACCGGGGCAGCAGCACCGCCCATAGTAATAGATGTGGTCGCTCATAGGCACACTCCCCTTTCCCCCTCAGTATATGGGCGGCAGGGCTGGGAAGTGACAAAAAAACAGCCCTCCCAAGGGAAGGCTGCTTCTGTCTGAACTTTTCCGGGCTTATTCGATATTCTCCCCCAGGGTGCCCTGGCTCTGGGCGGTGAGGTAGGCGTTGATAAAGCCGTCCAGGTCGCCGTCCATCACGGCGTTGACATTGCCCGTCTCATACCCGGTGCGGTGGTCCTTGACCATGGTGTAGGGCATGAACACATAGGAGCGAATCTGGCTGCCCCAAGTGATCTCCTTCTGCTCGCCCTTGATATCGGAGATCTTCTCCAGGTTTTCCCGCTCTTTGATCTCCACCAGCTTGGCCACCAGCATTTTCATGGCCACTTCCCGGTTCTGGTACTGGCTGCGCTCCACCTGGCAGGAGACGGTGATGCCCGTGGGAATGTGGATCAGGCGCACGGCGGAAGAGGTCTTATTGACCTTCTGGCCACCCGCGCCGCTGGCCCGGTAGACCTCCATCTTGATATCCTCCGGGGGGATCTCCACGGTGTTGTCCAGCTCCATTTCCGGCATGACCTCCAGGGAGCTGAAGGAGGTGTGGCGGCGGCCCGCGGCGTCAAAGGGAGAGACACGCACCAGGCGGTGTACGCCCGCCTCGCTCTTCAAATAGCCATAGGCATTCTCGCCTTCCACCATGATGGAGGCGCTCTTCAGGCCGGCCTCGTCCCCATCCAGGTAATCCAGGGTGGTGACTTTAAAGCCGTGGCGCTCCGCCCAACGGTTGTACATGCGGAAGAGCATCTCGGCCCAGTCCTGGGCCTCGGTGCCGCCGGAACCCGCGTGGAAGGTCAAAATGGCGTTGTTCTTATCGTACTCGCCGGTGAGCAGGGTGGACAGCTTCATAGAGGCGATCTCGCCGGTGATGGCCTCGATCTCCTCCTTGGCCTCATCCACCAGGGAGAGGTCCTCGGCCTCGTCCCCCATTTCGATGAGGGCCATGCAGTCCCCGGCACGGTCCACCAGCTTTTGATAGGCCTGGTCCTTATCCTTTAAGGAGGCCATGCGCTGGGTGACCTTCTGGGCCTGCTCCATATTGTCCCAGAAGCCGGGCTCGGCGGACTTATGCTCCAGCATTTCCACCTCTTCCCGCAGCTTTTCCAGGCCCAGGGCCTGGCCCAGGTCCTCCAGGGCTTTTTCCTGCTCTTCCAGCTGGCGTTTCAGTTCTTCAAATTGCAGCATAGATGACGGACAACCTTTCCAAAAATCCATAGTTACAAATATTATACCCGGGAAGCCCCCTCCCTGTCAAGCGCAGCTCCTGTGCCGCCGCGCTGGGAATATCCGGCCAGAAAAACAGCCGCTCCTTGGGGCGGCTGATCTCATTCTTCCTGCTGTTCCTCCAAATTTTCTAAAGCCACGCGAACGGCTTCCACCACAAAGGCGGAAAAGGTGCAATCTGTGTCTCGAATGGCTGTTTCCACCTGCTCAATCACTTCATTGGGAAAACGGACGGATTTATTGGTGCTGGTGGGGGCTTTTGGAATACGGTTGGGGATACGAAATTCTCTCACGCCCTCATACACCAGCCTTTCCAGATTCTTCCCAATTATTGTAACGCGGGATGCATGAAAAGTCTGCATTACATTGTGCATGACATGGATGTAATGCAAATCAGAAACGCAAAACCGTGGGATTGCATTGCTGGACGGGGTGTGCTAATCTGGCAATAAAGGGAGGGAACAAAATGACACCTGCAAGTAAAGAGGAGCTGCGCCGGCGGCTGCGGGAAAACCTGCGGAAATTCCGGGGCGAAGAGGGGTACTCCCAAGAGGAGGTGGCCCAGCTTTTGGGCGTCAGCCGCCCCACCTACACCTACTACGAAACCGGCCACACCACCCCCGGCATTGCGGATCTGTACCTGCTCTCCCAGCTGTATGGCCGCGCGATGGAGGATTTCCTTCAATAACCCCTCTCAACCCCTCTCGAAAACGCCTGGGCGGCCCCAGGCGCTTTTTCTTTATCCCCTTTTGGGCGTCCGGCGCCCGCACCCCGGCGCGCTTTTGAAGAATCCGTAAAACTTGTTAACAGAGTGAAAATTCCGCCAGTTCTCGTTGCGCTTTTCAGAAGAATCGTGTAAAATAAGAAAAAACACTGAAATTCTCATTTATGGAAAGGACCACTCAAGATGGACTATACAGGGATAAAGTGCCCCGTGTGCGGGGTACCCTTCCGCTCTGGGGACGACATCGTCGTCTGCCCAGAGTGCGGGGCTCCGTACCATCGGGCGTGTTATCAGGAAAAGGGCCAGTGCATTTTTGAGGAGCTGCACAAGGCGGGCAAGGCCTGGGAGCCGCCCGCCCCTCCCAAAGCCCCCGACCCCAGCGCGGAGATCAAGGACCGGGAGTGCCCTGTGTGCGGCACCCTGAACGCTCACAGCGCCCTATTCTGCAGTGTGTGCGGGGCCTCTCTCACGGGGGAACCGCGGCAGTACAACAACACCAACCCCGGCCGGGGCCAGGGCGCAGCCCCTTATGGCCAGGCCTATCAGAACCAGGGCACGCCCCCTCCTTTTACGGGTTACGGCGGCACAGTGCCCCCCTTCTCGTTTGACCCCATGGGCGGCGTCTCCCCTGCGGAGGTGCTGGACACCGGCGTCACCTTTGGGGACGCCTCTAAGCTGGTGAAGCAGAACACCGCCTATTATATGCCCGTGTTCCGCCACATAAAGCACACGGGCAAAAACAAGTTCAACTTTACGGCGTTTCTCTTCTCCGGCCCCTGGATGCTCTTCCGCAAGCAGTACAAATATGGAACACTGGTCACAGTGCTGATGTTTGCCCTGTACACGGCGTTTCAATGCTCCCTTTACCTGGGGGCCTATCCAGTCTTAGTGGATCTGATGGGGCAGATCGGGATGGATTCCACCCAGATGATGTACCCCACCAACGCCCAATACATGGCTATGGCGCAGCTTGCCTCTCCCACCCAGATGCTGCTGATGTGCCTGCCTCTGCTGCTTGCCGGCGCCATGCTGATTGTCATGGTCATTGTGGGTTTTCGGGCCAACAAAATGTATATGCGCCACTGCATCCGCACGGCACAGGCGGTGAAGGCCTCTGGGAATGACGGGGACCCAAACAACACCCTGGACGCCAAGGGTGGCGTAAACGCCCCCCTTGCCATTTGCCTGGGGGTGTGTTACCTGATTATTTTAAACCTTCCCCTGTGGCTGCTTTAACCCCCAGAGGAAGCCTGAAAGAAGGAGGAGAGCGATATGAAAAAGGTACGCAAGGCGGTGATCCCCGCGGCGGGGCTGGGCACCCGGGTGCTGCCCGCCACCAAAGTGATGCCTAAGGAGATGCTCCCCATTGTGGACAAGCCCGCCATCCAATACATTGTGGAAGAGGCTGCCGCGGCTGGGATTGAGGACATCCTCATCATCACCAACCGGGGCAAGGGCCTGTTGGAGGACCACTTTGACCGCGCCCCCGAGCTGGAACGGCGCCTGGCGGGGGACCCCGCCAAAGAGGCCATTTTAGACCAGGTTGTAAGCATCTCAAAGCTGGCCAACATCTTCTATGTGCGGCAGAAGGAGACCAAGGGCCTGGGCCATGCCATTGGCTGCGCCCGGGAGTTTGTAGGGGATGAGCCCTTCGCCGTGCTCTACGGGGACGACGTCATCCTGGGGGAGGACCCGGCCTGCGGCCAGCTCATCCGGGCCTGGGAGGAATTCGGCCTGGGCGTGGTAGGGGTAAAAGAAGTCTCCCCAGAGGCCATTCGCAAGTACTCCTCCCTGAAAGTGGAACCTATCCGGGACAACTATTTCCGCTGCACCGATATGGTGGAGAAGCCCCAGCCGGGGCAGGAATTCTCCCTTTACTCCATTTTGGGGCGGTGCGTGCTGCCCCCGGAGATCTTTGACATTCTGGACAGGACTCCTCCCGGGGCGGGGGGCGAGATCCAGCTGACCGACGCCATGAAAGCCCTGGCCCGCCGTGACGGCATGGTGGCGGTGGACTTTACCGGTACCCGCTATGACATGGGCAACAAGCTGGGCATTATGCAGGCCAGCGTGGAGGTGGCCCTGCAGCATCCGGAGATCGGCGAGGACTTCCGGGCCTATTTGAAAGAGCTGTGCAAGACCCTGTAATCCTTTGTCCCCCAGAGAAGGCAAGCCCCTCTGGGGGCAATTGTTTTGGAAGGAGCGTTTGCTATGGGCGCCATTTACTTTCCCAGCTGCAACTTTACCAAGGCCAGCCCCAAGGCGGCCCGGCGGCTGCGGTCCTATTTAAAAGAAAAGATGCCGGTGGCGGGCTGCTGCCGGGTGGACAACACCCCCTACCCCGCCGGGGACAAAGCCCTGTACTTCTGCCAGGCCTGCCGGGAGACTTTGGAACAAAAGCCAGGCAACCAGCTTATCCCGGAGAACCTGTTTGTATGGCTGCTGGAGCAGGCGGATTTCCCCTGGCCTGACTACCGCGGGCTGACGGTAAACGTGCAGGACTGCTGGCGGGACCGCCGCCATCCGGAGGTTTTCGACGCGGCACGGGGATGCCTTGCCAAGATGGGCGTGAAGGTGCTGGAGCTGGAGGAGAACCGGGAAAAGTCTGTGTTCTGCGGGAATCTCCATTTCGAACCCCAAACCCCGGAGAACGCGGCCCTGGCGGCCAGCCGCCCCGGCGTGCCCTTGTATGAATTCCCGCAGGAGGAACAAAAGCGGCTGATGGCGGAGCAAGCCGCCAAACTGACCGCCCCGCTCGCGGCAACTTACTGCAACCGGTGCACCTCTGGCCTGCTGCTGGGCGGTGCGCGCGCTGTGCACCTGATGGAGCTGTGCATGGGCGCGTATGAGGGGTAAAAAAAAGCCGGTATTCGCAGAATTTCCTTGACTTTTCAAAGATCTATGATATAATATTTCCCGTTGACTTTCAATCCTTGCTCCGGGACAAAACAGCCCGGGGCCAAAAGACCAAAAGGAGGTGCAATACAAATGGCAGAGGGAATGAACTTGTACGAGACCGTTATCGTCACTTCCGCCAAGCTGGGGGAAGAGGGCAGCGCGGAGCTCGTGAACCGGTTCAAGGCTCTCATCGAAGAGCACGGTACTGTTGAAGGTGTTGACGATTGGGGGAAGCGCCGCTTCGCCTATCCCATCCAGAAGCAGACCGAGGGCTACTACACTCTGATTAATTTCCAGAGCAGCCCGGAGTTTACCGCCGAGCTGGACCGCCGCTATCAGATTACTGACGGCATTCTGCGGACCATCATCATCAAGCGGGACCCCCGGCATGTGAATGCCCAGAAGGCCCAGAAGACCGAAGAGAAGAACATCGACGTGGAAGCCATCGCCGCCGAGGCAGTGGAAAGCTCCGCAGAGTAATCTAGTGAAAGCGAGTACCTTGAGATCATGCTGAATGTTGCTGTTGTGATGGGCCGGCTTACGGCCGACCCGGAATTGAGACATACCGCCAGCGGCCTTTCTGTTACCTCTTTTACCCTTGCGGTGGACAGGAACTACTCTAAGGCCGGCACCGAGCGCCAAACCGATTGGATCGACGTGGTAGCATGGCGCCAGACGGCGGAATTTGTGTGCAAATATTTCACAAAGGGCCAGATGATGGCGGTGAACGGCACCATCCAGACCCGGAGCTATGAGGACAAAAACGGCAACAAGCGCAAGGCTGTGGAGATTGTGGCAAACGATGTGAGCTTTACCGGCTCTAAACGGGACACGGCCTCCAGCGGGGAATATGGCCAAAGCTTTGACCGCCCCGCGCCCAGCCAGCCTGCTGCTTTTAACGAGCCTGCTCCCGCCTATTCCAGCGGCAGCACCGAGGATTTCGAGGAGATTTTGGGAGACGACGACCTGCCCTTTTAAGGAAATGTCCCCTCTCCCCCTTATTTGAAAAAGCAAAGGAGGCTTTTTGGCTATGGCAGATAGACCCGAAAGAGAAGTCCGCCGCGGACGCAAGGGCCGCAAGAAGGTCTGCAGCTTCTGCGTGGATCACATGGAGTATATCGACTATAAGGATGTGGCCAAGCTCCGCCGTTTCATCTCCGAGAGAGGCAAGATCCTCCCCCGGCGTGTCACCGGCACCTGCGCCCATCATCAGCGCGCCCTGACGGTCGCCATCAAGCGTGCCCGTCACCTGGCCCTGCTGCCCTATACTTCCGACTGATTTTGTGTCTCACCAAGAGACTTTCTGCTTTGGCGGAAAGTCTCTTTTCATTTGCCCAGTGCCTGGGCACTCAAGACGCGGTCCGTGACCGGACTGGACATGTCACGCACGCCGCTTTAGGGCGGCGGGGTTTGCGGGGGGGCGGCTGGCAAGCGGCCCGCGCTTGGGTTTGGGAGAGAAACGTAAAAGTTTCGCCAGCCTTTTCAAAGGGCCGCTACGTCCCGGTGGGACGTTGCCCAGCGACCGGTCTACGTTGCCACTTCGGTCGGTGCTGGGCGTCTGCCACTGGCAGACAGCACCCGAGACGGCAGCCGAGATGAGCGAAAACTTTACTTGTCTCCACCCAACTTTTGCGGAGGGACCCGTCCTTGCGGAACGCAAGAAGGCGGCTTGTCCCGCGCGGCCACGCGCCAGAAAGGAGATAACTTGATCGCATGAAATATTTTGATACGCACATCCACTTTTTCCCCGACAAGCTGGCGGGCAAAGCCCTGCCCAAGCTGCGGGAGATCAGCAAATGCGAAACCTATAGCGATGGCACCCGCTCCGGGACCGTGCAAAACCTGGAGGACTGGGGCTGCGCCGGGGGCATGGCCCTGCACATCGCCACCAACGCCCACCAGCAGACCTCGGTGAACAACTTTGCCCAGGAATCCCAGCACGGCAATATCTACTGCTTCGGCAGCGTGTACCCCTTCGCGGAGAACGCCCTGGAGGAGATGCGCCACGTTAAGGAGATGGGCCTGTACGGCATTAAGCTGCACCCCGACTACCAGGAGTTCTTCATCGGGGATGAGGCCGCTCTGCCCATCTATGAGGAGGCGGAAAAGCTGGGGCTTCCCATTGCCTTCCACACCGGGCGGGACCCCCTCTCCCCCAACCTGGTCCACTGCCCCCCGGACGTGCTGGGGAAAATTGCGGATTTGTTCCCCCGGCTGACTATCATTGCCGCCCACATGGGGGGCATGGATATGCCCCAGGAAGCCGCCAAACACCTGGCAGGGAAGAAAAACGTGTACTTTGACACGGCCTTTGCCTCTCACTTTTTAAACGCCCAGGAGCTCTCTGAGCTGATCCACCTGCATGGGGTGGACAAAGTGCTCTTCGCCACTGACTGCCCCTGGAGCACCGTGCCCGCAGAAAAGGCCCTGCTGGAGGCGGCGGACCTGACGCCGGCCCAGCGGGAGCGCATCGCCTGCCGGAACGCGGAAGAGCTATTCGGCATCACAGTTTGACAATTCCGCGGAAACTGGGTACAATAAGGGAAAACGGCCCGGGAAAGGAGATTCCTATGAAAAAAGTCCTATGTGCCCTGCTGGCGGCGGCCAGTTTGGCTTTGTGCGCAGGCTGCTCCCGTCCGGACGCCCAGACGTTGGACCTGCTGCAGGGCTATGGCAACCAAACCAAGCTGCTCCACCTGAACGCCAGTTCCTCCCAGAAGGCGCAGCGCATTGAAGGCTTTTGCCAGGTGCTGGAGGACGCCGAGCCCCTGGATAAGGATTTCTCCCTGTTTGCCTACTACCCGGATTATTTCCTGCAGATCAATCAGGCCGGAAGCGGCACCGTGGGCGCGGTAGTGGATGTAAACGGGGATTACATCGACTTCTACTATCTGGGAGAGGATGTGGCAGAAGAGCCCCAGCTGTACCGCTCCCACACCACCGCGGCGGACTTTAAAAAACTGGTTCACCAAAATTGAAACATAGATGATAACATCGGAAAGCGCGAAAAAGGATTGCCGGTCTAAAAGCCAGCAATCCTTTTTTTGCGCTTCGCAGTATTTCACTGTACCCGCTCCAACTTGCCGCCACAGGCACAGCGGTAACGCTCTGGGTGCTCCACGGCCTTAGACCTCCGGCGCCGGGGGATAACCCTCCCACAGCTTTGGCACCGCAGCAGGTATTTCACTTCCTCCCGCCGCAGGGGCACCCAAGATTCCTCCACCAGCGCCGTCCGCCGGATATCCACGCCCAAAGCCTGCCCCACCTTCTGGGCATAGGCTTTCCACCGTTTTCCGTGGTTTTGGCAGCCGTAACAGGTGTGGAGCAGCTCGTGGAGAAGGGTATTTCGCAGCAATTCCGGCTGGCCCAGCAGCCGGGCCGACACCTGGATGGTAAAGGCGCCCTCTTTTTGAATACAGCACCCAAGCCGCCGCTGGGCCCGGGAGTTGACCTCTACTTGGGGAGATATTTCCCGGGAAATGGGGACGCCCATCCCCCGCAGCTCCTCTGCCAGGGCGGCAAGCTGGGCATTCAATTCCTCCTGTGTCATAGCGGCGCTCCTCTCTCTGCGCAGGTCTTTAGGGCACGCTTTTTTGGGCCCGCAGGTAGGCCGCGAACAGCCGCCAATCTTCCCGGCTGAGGAAGTGCCCGCCCGGGCGAAGGTGGTACCCGATGCGCCCCTGATGATAGGCCTGCCCCACCTGGGGCGCCCCCTCCGGACAGACCAGCCCCGGCAGGCCCAGGGCCTCATAGGCGGAGGAGGCCGCTACGCAGGCCCGGAATTCTGCGGCGGGGTCCGCCCACAAGTCCTCCACGGCACTAGCCACATACAGCCGCCGGGGGGCCATGAGGGACAGCAGGAAGTGCTGGTCAAAGGGAAGGTCCTCCGGCGCTGGGACTTTCTGGGAGAAGGGCGGGCAGAACCAGAAGGGGAACACCCGGCCGATATCCGCCCAGGTCTCCCCAGTCTTGCCCCGGTACAGGGCCGCCCCGGCGCAGCCGGAATCATTGGAGAACACCACCTGGAACTGGGGGTCCAGGGCGCCGGCCAGCAGGGCCGCTTTTCCCAGGCGGGAGTGCCCCGCCACCGCCAGCCAGTGCGGGTCCACCTCCGGCAGGGAGCCCAGGTACTGTCCCACCAGCCGGGCCGCCCAGGCCCACAGCATCAGCTTGCCGGGAGCGTCCAGGCGGCTCCGGTCGATGGAGAGGGCCGCCCCCAGCTTGGACTGGAAGTCCCCATCGTCCGGGGACACGTCCTCGTAGCAGAAGGAGGCCACCGCCAGCCCCAGGTCGCACAGCTCCTCGGAGGGCAGGTAAAAATCCGGCACAGCGGGGGTGAAGTTCAGCAACACCACCCCCGGTACCGACGCCTGGGCTTTGGGGCACATCACATGGAAGGGGAAGGTAAAGGAGCCCTCCTTCCAGCGGGCCTCCGCCTCCATCCACCGGTGAACGGCCTTTCCTGCCAGGGCCCCCTCTTCCCGGCGCACCTCTCGAAACTCCAGCTGGTCCGGCAGGGGCGGCGGGCAGCCGTACTCCCATTTCCACAGCAGCTCCATGGCCTCTTCCCTGGAGGCGCCGGCGAAACAGGGCAAATTCTTGGGCACACTCACGCTTTTCAACTCTCCTTCCCAAAGATGACAGTTTGGCTTCATTATAGGAGCTTACAGCGAATTTGTAAAGCCGTTCATCCGTTTTGAAGCGGGCTTTTCCCTTTTTCTACCGGCAAAAATGATTCCCCTCTCGGGCTCGAGTCCCCGGCGCTCATTCATAAAACAAGCCAGCCCTCCCCGCAAGGAGTTCTCCTTCCACCGACATTTTTTGCTGTTTTCACAGCAAAAAAAGAACCACCGCACGCTGGGTGCGGTGGTTTGCTGGTGGACCATCAGGGACTCGAACCCCGGGCCGATCGGTTATGAGCCGACTGCTCTGACCAACTGAGCTAATGGTCCGCAGGGCCGTCCTTGTGGGACGGCGCTCATGCTTTTCTATGATAGCACATTTCCCAGCCATTTGCAAGAGGGAGAGCCTGTTGCTATCTATCTTACAGTATCATTTGCCAGCGAAAAAATTCCAACTCGTCAGTTCAACGGAATTTCCAAATCCACTCTCAAATCAGAAGTTCCCCAGGAAAGCTCTTTAGAGGGAACATATGTAATGCTAATACCATTAAAGTCATAATCCTCTACAAGATAACCGGTCTCATGGATTGCTTCCCAGGCTGATTGAATATCCTCGTTTGCTAGATTTTCCCTCATAGCCTTTATGGAATCCCGAAAAACAGCAAACAGTTTTGTTTCTTCATTCTCAACAGAAGCACTCATTGAAACAGAAAGGAAATCTTTCGCATTGGCAATCTCCAAACACAAATCATCAATATAGGCCAATGCTTTGGTTTGAATATTCCCTTTCTCAATTTTCTCTGCGGGGATGGTCACTTCTGCAATCGCATTGTAGGCAACAAAAAACTGGTCTACAACTTCATCCGATTCAAAATATTTAGGTTCAGAATCACTAGCTGGTATTTCCTCAGTTTGTGACAGATTTTCTTCAACCTCAGATTCTTCCTCCATGTATGTTTGCGTTTCTTTCCCTGCTTCCTCAGCAACGTTAGAAGAAGATATATCTAAAGAAGGTTGAATATTGCCCTTTCCACTGCATGCGGAAAGGGTAAAACATAATGATAGAATCAAAAGGAAACAAATTTTTTTCATATAATCTCCTCCATTTAGACCATTTCCACCGCTATCAAAATAGAATCAAGCCAGCTCTTGGGCGGCGGCGTCCAGGGCGGCGCGGAGGACCTGGTCCATGTTGTAGTAACGGTAGCTGCCCAGGCGGCCGCCGAAGAGCACCTCCGGCCGGGAGCGGGCCAACTCCTGATACCGGGCCAGCAAAGCCAGGTTCTTTTCATCGTTGACGGGATAATAGGGCTCCTCCCCCGGCTGCCAGGGGGAGGGGTACTCCCAGGTGAGGACGGTTTTCTCCTGGGCGCCAAACTGGAAGTGCTTGTGCTCGATAACACGGGTGTAGGGCACCTCCCGGGCGGTGTAGTTCACCACGGCGCTGCCCTGGTAATTGGGGCAATCCCGCACCTGAGTCTCAAAGCGGAGGGAACGGTATTCCAGGGGGCCGTAGCAATAGTGGAAGAACCCGTCGATGGTGCCGGTGTACACGGTTTTCCAGGCGGCGTCCGGGTGGGCGGCTGCAAAGCCTTCATAGGGGGTGGAGAGGAGCACATCGCTGCCCGTAAGCAGCCGCTCCACCAAGGCGTCGTACCCCTCCAGGGGGATGCCCTGATGGGGGTCGGAGAAGTAGTTGTTGTCAAAGGTAAAGCGCAGGGGCACCCGCTTCAGGATGAAGGGAGGCAGCTCTTTGCAGTCCCTTCCCCACTGCTTCTCTGTGTAGCCCTTGATGAGCTTTTGGTAGATGTCGTCCCCCACCAGCTTCAGGGCCTGCTCCTCCAGGTTTTGGGGCTCATCAATGGCGTGGCGGGCCGCCTGCCGCTGGATTTCCGCCTGAGCCTGGGCGGGGGTTTGGATGTTCCACAGTTTGGAGAAGGTGTTCATGTTGAAGGGAAGGTTATACAGCTCGTCGTGGTAGATGGCCACGGGGGAGTTGACAAAATGGTTGAACCGGACAAACCGGTTCACATACTCCCACACGCCCTCATCGGAGGTGTGGAAGATGTGGGCCCCGTACCGGTGCACCTGGATGCCCTCCACCACCTCACAGTGGGCATTGCCCGCGATGTGGGGCCGCCGGTCAATGACCAGGCACCGCTTTCCCGCGGCGGTCATCTGCTGGGCAAAAGCCGCGCCGTAGAGGCCCGCCCCCACAATCAAATAATCGTATTTCATTCTAGCACTTCCTTTCCCCCGGTACCTGGGTCCGTGGCCGTCTTCCTGCCCGCTCTTCGCAAGGAGCGCCCCCCTACTTGAGATGAGAAAATGGACGAATCATCAAAAAAGTCAGGTTTTATGCGGGTTCTATAATTTGACCATGTGGACGAATCATACAGATGTCTTGACCATTTCCCGTAGTGATTCGCCCATGTGGGCAAGTCATAAAAATGGCTTGTTTCCTGGGTTTTCGGGGTGATTCGTCCATTTCCCTCTCTCAAGCCGTCCGTGACCGGACTGGACAAGCCGCCTTTTTGCGTTCCGCAAGGGCGGGTCCCTCCGCTCAAGTTGGGTGGAGACAAGTAAAAGTTTCGTCCACCTTTTCAAAGGGCCGCTACGTCCCGGTGGGACGTTGCCCAGCGGCCGACCGAGGCGGCAGCCGAGAAGTGGGGTGCGGGGGCGACGCCCCTGCGGCCTTAGTCGCCTTCGGCAAACGCAGGAAGGGGTTAGAGAAAGGGCCCGGTGGGCCCTTTCTCAGGGGGAACCCTCGTCGGGGGGCGCTGGTGCCCGGTGGGCACCGTTCAGCGCCGACCGAGCCGGCAGGCGAGACCCCCTGATGGCATCTTCGATGCCACGAGGACTTCCGCAAGCCAGCCTGCCCTGCCCGCGAAAGCGTGCGCCGCCCTTTGGCGCAAGCGGGCGGAAAGGGCAAGCACGGTGCCACAGAGACCGCTCCCGGGGCTATCTGCTTCGCAGCGTGCGCCCCGTTCGCTGCATTTTTCCACCGGCTACGCCGGTTTCAGGTCGCGCCTTTTTGAAAAAAGGCGCCCCAAAAACTTTTACTCGCTCCGCGCGATAACCGTTTCTCCCTGCGTTTCCATTAGCTTCACCCGCACCAACTCCCCTGCCAGGCGCTTCCCACTGGCCAACAACACCGGCGTATAGTTCCTCGTATACCCCTCCCACAGGCCCGGGGCTTTCTCCTGCTCGAACAGCACCTCTTCCTCTTTCCCCACCTGCTCTCGCAAAAACGCCTGCTGGCTGGCCCTTGCCACTGCCAGCATCCGGTGGCTGCGGGCCTCCTTCTCCCGGTTGGGCACCTGCCCCTCCATGCTGTAGGCCCGCGTCCCCGGACGCCGGGAGTAGGCGAACACGTGGGCTTTCGCAAAGGCCATCTCCTCCACAAAGGCCAAGGACGCCTCAAACTCCTCTTCCGTCTCTCCGGCAAAGCCCACCATCACGTCTGTGGTGATGGCACAGTCCGGAAAAGCGGACCGTAAATCCGCCACAATCTGGCGGTACTCCCCTGTGGTGTAGTGGCGGTTCATCCGTTTGAGGGTTTCGTCGCAGCCGGACTGCAAACTCAGGTGGAACTGGGGGCACAGCTTCTCCTGTTTCGCCATGCGGGCGATGACCGGGGGGGTCAGCTGCTCCGGCTCCAGAGAGCCCAGCCGCACCCGCTGGATGCCCGGGGCCTCGCAGGCGGCGTCCACGGCGTCGCACAGGTGCAGGCCCAGGTCCGTGCCGTAGGCGGGCAGGTTGATGCCCGTGAGCACCACCTCTTTGTACCCGGCGGCCCCCAGCTGGGCCACCTCCCGGCGCAGGTCCTCCAGGGGCTTGGAGCGCACCCGCCCCCGGGCGTAGGGGATGATGCAGTAAGAGCAGAACCGGTTGCAGCCGTCCTGGATTTTGAGAAAGGCCCGGGTGCGGCCGGAAAAGGCCGAGACGGAGAGGGGCTCGAAGGGCTCGCCAGAGGTGTGGGGGGCCACGTCCACCAGGCGCTGCTTTGTGGCGAGGAACTCCCGCAGGCGGGGGACCAGGTCGGCCCGGCGGGCGTTGCCCAGGACGATATCCGCCTCTAAGAGGGCGGCGGCGGCATCGGGGAAAGCCTGGGGCATGCAGCCGGTGAGCACGGCCACGCAGCCGGGGTTGTCCCGTTTGGCGCGGCGCAGGGCCTGGCGGACCTTGTGGTCGCTTTGGGCGGTGACGGTGCAGGAGTTGACCACCACCACCCCGGCGGGCTCTGCGGGGGAAGCCTCGGTATAACCGGCCTGGAGGAGAGCCTCCAGCATGGCCTGGGACTCGTATTGATTGACCTTGCAGCCCAGGGTGATGAGTTTGACTTTCATGGGAACACCTCGTTACGATTTACAATCAGAGTTAGGTAGAGACAAGTAAAAGTTTTTAGTCAAGTTTTTTTCAAAAAACTTGTGGGGTTTGGGGTGAAACCCCAAGACCTTACAGGGGTGCGGGGGGTCCTGGTGCCCACCGGGCACCA
>UQRL01000045.1 GCA_900543555.1 uncultured Oscillospiraceae bacterium
TTTCTCTATCTTACCATAAAAAAGCAGACACCCACACTTTTGTGAGTGTCTACTTCCATTTTACAGGTGCAGCGTCAACCGCTGTCCTCTCCTTTTTCTTTTTGCCGGCTTTCCGCTCTCTGGGGTTCTTCCAGGCTTGAGGAACTTCTAAGAGAGGGGAATGTCACTTTTCCTCTCGCTGCCCGCACCCTTTGCACTTGGGGGAGCAGCTCCACAGCCTGCCGGCGGTGGGGGTCCAGTTCTCCGCGTAGGGCTGGCACTTCTTCGTCAGGTTTTCCACGGGCTCGGGGGACTGCATGTCCGTGGACCTGGCCCCGCTCTTTTCCACCATCGCCTGGAGCTTGCCCGGGTTCTCCAGCATGGGGCAGGGGCGGAACATGTTCTCGTTAAAGGGCTGGCCGTCGTGATAGGCCATGAACAGCGGGGACTTGAGAGCCTCCAGCAGCGTCTTGTCATAGACGCTGGAATCGGAGTAGTGGATAAAAGCGCAGGGCTCCATGTCCCCGTTGGCGTTGATGTGGATGTACCGCCGTCCCCCGGCGATGCACCCGCCCACATACTCCCCGTCGTTTTGGAAGTCGATGGTGAAGATGGGCTTGGTGCCCCGGTAGGCGCGGATGCGGCTGTACATCTTCTCCCGCTGCTCCGGAGAGGGCAGCAGCTGGGTGACGGCGTCGTTGCCCACCGGCATGTAGTGGAAGAACCAGGCGAACTTGGCCCCCTCCGCGATGAGGGAATCGAAAAATTCCTCGGAGCTCAGGGAGTCGATATTCTGGCTGGTATAGCAGCAGGAGACGCCAAAGGGCAGCTTCTTGCTTTGCAGCAGCCGCATGGTTTTTACCACCGCCTGATAGGTTCCGTGGCCCCGGCGGCCGTCCGTGGCCTCCTCGAAGCCCTCGATGCTGATGGCGGGGACAAAGTTTTTCACCCGCAGCATGCCGTCGGCAAAGTCCTCGTCAATGAGGGTGCCGTTGGTAAAGGCCAGGAACATGCAGTCGGGATGGGCCTGGCACAGCTTCAGGATATCGGCCTTGCGGACCATGGGCTCGCCGCCGGAAAAGATGTAGAGGAAGGTTCCCAGCTCCGTACCTTGGCGGACAATGTTATCCAGGGTTTCGTAGCTCATGTTCAGCTTGTTGCCGTAGTCCGCCGCCCAGCAGCCAGTGCAGTGGAGGTTGCAGGCGGAGGTGGGGTCCATCAGGATGGCCCAGGGAATGTTGCAGCCGTGTTCCTTCTCCGCCTTTTCCTGGCGGGCAAAGCCGATCAGGTTTACGTTGACGATGAAATTCTCAAAAAAGGTTTTCCGCACCCCGGCGTCCAGGTCGGTCCACAAGCTTTTAATCAGCCGGTACCAGTTGTTGTCCGGATTGTCGATGACTTTGTGGAACATGGCCCGCTGGCTGGGGAACAGGTTGTCCTTGTCGAATTTGTCCGCCCAGCTGAGCAGGTTGGGCAAGGCCTTGTCCGGGTCCTCGTCCAGATAGTGGAGGATCTGCTTGGCTACAAAGGACTTCACATTTTCGGGGATGGTCTTTTCGCTCATACGCTTCCTAATCCTTTCTGAAATAACAATAGAGTAATCCATACAAATGAAATTAAAATTTTATCAATGTTAAGGCGCTCTTCGCGCCTTCCTCGGGAGAGCCTTTGGGAAGAGCCCGCCAGTGGCGGTACACAGCCACCGCCGCCACCATGCCGCATCCCAGGGCCAGGGAGAACTGCCGGCTCCAAGCCAACAGGCCAAAGGCCAGCACGCCAAACAGGGTGAACACCAGAATGCTCCGCCGTGTCATGGGGCTGACCTTCACCACGGTGGAGAAAAGAATGTACAGCCCAGCCAGCAGCAGGACGATCCAGCATTGGGGAGCCAGGGCCGCCAGCACCCCAAAGGCGGTGGCAATACATTTTCCGCCCTGAAAATGGTTGAACAGGCCCACAGCGTGACCCAGCACAGGCGCCGCCATCACTCCCGCGAAAAGCAGCGACCGCATATCCGCGCTGCCTTTCGCCATGAAAACAGGCACAAAGCCTTTGAACAGATCCAGCAGCAGGCAGGCTGTCCCCACAGCGGGGCCGCAGAGAAGAAAGGCGTTCACGGCTCCGGGGTTGTGGTCGCCGCTTTCTTGGGTCAGGTTCCGCCCGGCCAGGAGACGGGCCGTCAACTGGCTGAACATGATCCCCCCTGCAAGAAAGCCCGCGCCCATCCAGAACAGCCAGGGGAAAAGAGGGGGAATCATGCCAGCACCACCCTTTTCACAATGTCCCGGGCCGCACGGGGGTTGGTGAACTCCCTTTGGGCCTCCCGCATGCTCTTCTGGAGGCTTCGGTCCTGGGAAAGCCTCCAGGCTGCTGCTGCGGCCTCCTCCGGCGTGTCAGCCCGAAGGGACATGCCTCGCTGGGAGAAAAACTCCGCGTTGGCCTCCTCACAGGCGGAGTAGGCCAGCAGGTGAACCAGGGGAACGCCCAGCACCGCCGTTTCCGTGCTGGTCAGGCCTCCCGGCTTGGTAATCACCACGTCCGCGGCGGCCATGTACAGGTCTGTCCGCTGAGTGTAGCCCACCGGATGGATGGCCTTTTCCTGACGAAAACAGCGCTCCATGCCTTTAAGGCCCTCACGATTATGACCCAGCAGCACATGGGCCTCCCAATGACCCGGGCGGGTCAGCAGAGCCTGGCAGACCTGCTCCAGATGGCCGCAGCCGGCGCTGCCCCCCATCAGAAGAAACATGGTCTTGTCCTGGGGAATGCCCAAGGCGGCGCGGGCGGACTCCCTGCTCACCGGCTGGGAGAACCGTTCCCGCACCGGAATTCCAAAGGGAAGCAGCCGTGCTTCGGGAAGGCCCTTGGCGGCTGTTTGCCCCACTAGGTCCCGGTGGGGGATAAAGTACCCGTCCAGCCTGGTTTCCTCCGTAAAGGGAATGCAGGTATAGTCCGTCAGCACCCCATAGCAGGGGACCGTGGAAAGCCCCTCCCGCCGGACTGCCGTCATGGCTTCCATGGCGAACAGATGAGTGCAGATCACCTGGGTGAAAGCCTTTTCCCGCAGATAATCCGCCAGCCTTTGGGCGCGGCGGGCGTTGGCGTAATAAACAGGGGACAGCCTGTCCGGACTGCTGAGCTTATCCCCCGCCTTGTAGAGAGAGTTGAAGGCTCCCGGCGCCCGCTGAATCAAGAGAGTATAGGCGGAGGCCGCCCGCTCGCCGGCCCGGCTGCCTCCAAAGGACAAGGGATCCTTTTGCTCATAGGGAATCCCCTCTGCCTTCAGCGCCTCCCCCAGAGCGCTGGCGGCGCTGTTGTGGCCCTCTCCGGTGCCGCAGCTCAGCAGCAGGACCCCGGGGGCAGGAGAGGTACTTGGAATTGTGCTGTTTCCTTCCATAAGCATCTTCGCTTTCTTTGTCGTTTATTTGGGAGATAGCTGCCAGAGTGTAAAATAATCGCAAAATTTGACTTTTGCCACATCTGTATACTATAATATTCCATGCTCTCTTCGCAAGGGGCAGTTTTCTATTGGAATGTGGAATATACCACACCGCCGCGCAAGCCACGCCAAAAAGCCGCACTTTTTAAAAAGGTTGTTTCCAACCTGGGAGGGAAAGACTATGGAAGAAAAAAAGCCGGACCGCCGGGTGCTAAAGACAAAAAAGGCCATTCGCAACGCCCTGGCACAGCTGCTGGCAGAAAAGGAACTGGAGGAAATCACCGTAAAGGAGGTAGCGGACACGGCGGACATCAACCGCAAAACATTTTACAATTACTATGCCGGCGTCCACCAGGTCATTGATGAAATCGAAAACGAGATCATCTCCACATTCGACCAGGCTATCCGAGAAGTGGACGCCCGCAGGGACATAAAAAACCCCTACACATTTTTTGAGAAGATCACTGCCATTCTCAACCAGGACTTGGATTTTTACAGCCATTTGTCCCGCATGCGCGGGAATTTGAGCCTATCCTACAAGATCACCACGCTGCTGAAAACGAAAATACTGAAGTCCTTCCTCCAGGAACATTCCTGCGACCCGCAGGAGGGGGAGATCTTTGTGGAGTACGCTGTGTGGGGAATGATGGCCGTGTATGAAAGCTGGTTCAACTCCCAGCGGAGCACGCCTTTGGAAGAGATCTCTCAAAAGCTGAGCGTGGTGTGCGTATATGGCCTGGCCGGGCTGCTGCGGGAGGACTCCTGACACGCCGGGGCGGATTACGTACTGTCCCGGCCCCCGAGGGGGGCGGCGGCCTCAAAAGCGCGGCGCAGCTTTTGCAGGGCCCGCTTCTCAATGCGGGAAACATAGCTGCGCGAGATGCCAAGGCGCTGGGCCACCACCCTCTGCGGCTGCGGGCGGCATCCCTCTAGGCCATAGCGCAGGCAGATGATCGTTCTTTCCCGCGGGGTGAGCACGGAGCGCACCAAGCCGTAAAGCCGTTCGCTTTTCATCCGTGTGTCAATTTCCTCGATAATGGTGTCATCCACCGCCATAGTGTCCAGGATAGTGAGGGTGTTTCCGTCCTGGTCCGTGTCGATGGGTTCATTGAGAGAAATATCTTGGGCGGACTTTTTTCCGCTGCGGAAGAACATGAGGATCTCGTTCTCGATGCACCGGGAGGCGTAACTGGAAAGCCGTATCCCTTTACTGTTGTCGAAACTGTCGATGGCCTTGATGAGGCCAATGGTGCCAATGGAGATCAGATCCTCCTGGTCATCCTGCCGCGCATAGTATTTTTTGATGATGTGGGCAACCAGGCGCAGGTTGTGCTCGATGAGCTTCTGCCGGGCCGCCTGGCTGCCCTGGGCCATCTCCTCCAGGCAGCGCTTTTCCTGGGCGGCGGACAGGGCCCGGGGAAAGGTGCCGCCGCCTGTGACATGGAGGAATAAATAGAGGATCTGGGAGAAAAAATCGAAAAGCTGGAGGAGCATAAAACCACTTCCCTTCTGGAATCTCTGCTGCATTTTTATGTGGGAATGCACCGCAGCGTGCCAGTACACCCAGAAAAAAGCTCTCCTCCCCCTTTTGTTTTTCCCCGCATTGTGCTATACTGGTTGCCGCTGCTATCTGACAGCTGGAAATGCAGAACACATTGAAAAGGAGTGTTTTCTTATGAGTGAGACTAAGATTCCTGCCCGCAGCGAACTGGACCCCCAGTTCACTTGGGCCACCACCGACCTGTTCCCCAGCGATGGGGCCTGGGAAGCTGAGATCCCGGAAATCCAAAAACTGATTGAACAGCTGAAAGCCTGCCAGGGCACCCTGGGCCGCAGCGCCCAGGATCTGCTGGCCTATTTGAAGCTGGGGGACCAGTTCACCTTGAAGGCCGAGCCCTTCGCATGCTACGCCATGTACCAGAGGGACCAGGACACCCGGGACCCCCGGGCCCAGAAGATGAACGGTCAGATGATGAACCTGCTCATCCAGGCTGAGGAGGCCACCGCCTTTGCCACCCCGGAGATTTTGGAGATCCCCCAGGAGGCCATGGACCGGTTTTATCAGGAGGAGCCCGGGCTGGAGCACTACCGCCTGGCCCTCACCCGCATCCGCCGGCAGAAGGACCACACCCTCTCCCCCCGGGAGGAGGCCTTGCTTGCCTCGGCAGGGAAGATCGGCCAGTCCCCCAGCACCATCTACAACCTGCTCAACGACGCCGACCTGTCCTTCCCCGACGCAGTGGACCAAGAGGGCAACAAGCACCCTGTCACCCAGGGCACCTATATCCCCCTGGTGCAATCCGCTGACCGCACCCTGCGGGAATCTGCTTTCCGCAATTTCTACAGCTCCTTCGGCCAGTTCCGCAACACCTTTGCCGCAGCCCTGGAGGGCCAGATGAAGCAGCTGCAGTTCTTTGCCGACGCGCGGAACTACCCCTCTGCCCTGCACGCCGCTTTGGACAAGACCGAGGTGCCGGTAGAGATTTATCACAATCTGATCGCTGCCGTGCGGGAAAGCTTCCCCACCATGCACCGGTATATCCGCCTGCGCAAGAAGATGCTGGGCGTGGAGAAGCTGCACTATTACGATATCTACACCCCCATTGTGGCGGACCAGGACGAAACCATCCCCTTTGAAGAGGCCAAGAAGATGGCCTTGGAGTCCCTGGCACCTCTGGGGGAGGACTACCTCTCCATGCTGAAAGAGGGCTTTGCGAACCGGTGGATCGACGTGTACGAGAACCAGGGCAAACGCTCTGGCGCCTACTCCTCCGGGGTGTACAGCTGCCATCCCTTCGTGCTGCTCAACTACACCGACACCCTGAACGACGTGTTTACCCTGGTGCATGAGATGGGCCACGCCCTGCACTCCTACCTCTCTGCTAAGAACCAGTCCGTCACCTACGCGGACTACGTCATCTTTGTGGCAGAGGTGGCCTCCACCTGCAATGAGTCCCTGCTGATGCAGCACCTGCTGGCCTCTACCCAGGACAAGAAGCGCCGGGCCTATCTCATCAATTACTTCTTGGAACAGTTCCGCACCACCCTGTACCGCCAGACTATGTTTGCTGAGTTCGAGCTGTGGTGCAGCCAGCAGGTGCAGCAGGGCAACCCTCTCACCGCGGAGGCCCTGTGCCAGAAGTATGGCGACCTGAACCGGGAGTACTATGGAGAGGACATCGAGCCCGACCCGGAGATTGCCCTGGAGTGGGCCCGCATCCCCCACTTCTATATGAACTTCTATGTGTATCAGTACGCCACCGGCTTTTCCGCGGCCATCGCCCTGTCCCAGCGCATCTTAAAAGAGGGCGCCCCCGCGGTGCAGGATTACCTGGGCTTCCTCTCCGGCGGCTGCTCCACCGACCCCGTGTCCTTGCTGAAAGGCGCTGGCGTGGACATGAGCACCCCTGCCCCGGTGCGGGATGCCCTGCAGCTGTTTGAAAGCCTCATCGGCGAGATGGAAACCCTGATGGCAGAGTAAGCCAAAATGACCCTGTTTGCATTTTTCTTCGAGCAATATTGCAAAACCACTTGACCTTTTATCGGATATTTGCTACAATAAACAGGCTTTCGCATACGTGTCCTGGAAGGAAGGACAGTCCTATCCTGCAAGAAGGTGTGGGCTTTCTTGTTCTGCCAAGACCAAATAATCACAAACGTGAGGAAAGAAGGAAAACAGCGATGAAAACCAAGAAGATTGCGTCCCTGCTGCTGGCAGGGCTCCTGGCTTTGTCGGTGGCCGCCTGCGGACAGCAGCAGGCTGTTACCAACCAGGAGACCTCTTCAGACGTGTCCACCACGTCTGAAGCGAGCTCAGATCTGAGCTCCTCCGCCGAGGCCGGCCAGACCGGCGAGCGGCCCACCGAGCCCAGCGGCCAGCTGGTTATCGGCTCTATCAACCAGGTCATCAACGAGTTCTACGACACTGGGTTCTCTACCAGCGAGACCAACTACAACATGTACGATCTGATCCACGGCACCATGGACTCCGTGGTGTACACCAAAGAAGGCGAGTTCCAGTACAACGACACCGTTGTGGCCTCTCACGAGGAAACTGAGAACGAGGACGGCACCAAGACCTACACCGTCTCCATCAACGACGGCCTGGTGTGGAGCGACGGCACCCCCCTCACCGCCAAGGACTACGTCTTCGCAGTGCTGCTGGAGAACAGCGACGAGATGGCCGGCGTGGACGGCTACCCCTGCAACGGCGGCTACTCCTATGTAGGCTATGATGAGTGGCTGGCCGGCACCGCCGACACTTTCGCCGGCGTGCATCTGGTGGACGACATGACCTACTCTCTCACCGTCAAGGCTGAAGAGCTGCCCTACCACTACGACATCACCTACGCCAGCCTCCGTCCCCGGCCCCTGCATGTGATCGCCCCTGAGTGCGACGTGGAGGACACCGAGAACGGCGCCACCATCACTGGCGAATTCACCACCGAGCTGCTTCAGGAAACCATCAACAACCCCGAAACCGGCTACCGGTACAATCCCAAGGTCACCTGCGGCCCCTACCTGTTCGAGAGCTTCGATGAGGCCAGCCAGCAGGCAACCCTGAAGGTGAACCCCGAGTTCGCCGGCGACTACCGCGGCGTGAAGCCCATGATCGAGACCCTGATCATCAAGACTGTGGTTTCCGACACCATGATGAACGAGCTGGAAAGCGGTTCTGTGGACCTGCTGTACAGCTGCTCCGGCGGCGAGACCATCAACGCCGGCCTGGACCTGGTGGAAGAGGGCACTGCCGCCGACTCCACCTACATGCGCAACGGTTACGGCCAGCTGCAGTTTGACTGCAGCGTGTTCCCCACCAACTCTGAGAAGGTGCGCCAGGCCATTGCTTACTGCCTGGACCGCAACGAGTTCGCCCGCCAGTACACCGGCGGTTACGGCTCTGTGGTGCACTCCTTCTACGGCCTGGCCCAGTGGGAGTACGCCGAGTCTGTGGACTGGATCAACGAGAACCTGAACACCTATGACATGAATGTGGATGCTGCCAAGCAGCTGCTGGAAGAGGATGGCTGGACCCTGAACGCGGACGGCACCCCCTACTCTGGCACTGGCACCCGCTACAAGGACGTGGACGGCGAGCTGAAGCCCCTGACCATCACCTGGTGCAACTCTGAGGGCAATCCTGTTTCCGAGCTGCTGGCCACCATGCTGCCCGAGAACATGGCTGCCGCTGGCATGGACCTGCAGCCCACCACCACCGACTTCGCCACCCTGCAGAACGCCATGCTGCACTCTGCTGACACGCAGTACAACATGTACAACCTGGCCACCGGCTTTGCCACTGCCAACTCTCCCTGGTACTACTTCTCCAGCGACGAGGCTTGGATGGGCAACTACAATAACAACTGGATTGCCGACCAGGAGCTGAACGACGCTGTGGTGCCCATGAAGAGCATCCCCTATGATGACCATGACGGCTGGCTG
Organism: uncultured Oscillospiraceae bacterium; assembly: GCA_900543555.1. Taxonomy (GTDB): domain Bacteria; phylum Bacillota; class Clostridia; order Oscillospirales; family Acutalibacteraceae; genus Acutalibacter; species Acutalibacter stercoravium. The sequence continues at coordinate 8,861 of UQRL01000045.1, forward strand.
GAAGCCTGGCAGAACTTCATCAAGGTCTGGAACGAGAAGCTGCCCAACATCCCGCTGTACTCTGACGAGTACTACGACTTCTACTCCCCCCGCGTGCAGGGCTGGGAGAACACTGCCACCTGGGGCTGGCAGAACGCGGTTCTGGATGCTTGGGTCACCGAGTAAGTGAAAAGCGAACGCGCATAAGCAAATAGTCCTGTAGAGAGCCCGGCGGGCCCCTTTGCTGGGGTTCGCCGGCTCTTTTAAAACAGAAATTATCGAGAAATGGGGGGATTCAAGTGGGAAAAGGCAGATATCTGCTGAAGAGATTTATCTATATTGTGTTCGTTTTCTTCATCATTTCCATCTTGATGTTCTTTATCTATAAAATTATGCCCGGCGACCCCGTGACCATGATGCTGGGCGACGCAAAGGCCAATATGAAGCCTGACGCCTATCAACGGCTGTACGATCAAACTCGGGAAAACCTGGGCCTGAACGGCCCCCTGATCGTCCAGTACATCCGGTGGATCGGCAATATGCTCACCGGGAACTTTGGCTATTCCACCCAGTATAAGAAGGATGTCATCGACATGATCGGCACCCCGATGCTGAACACTGTGATGCTCAACCTGGTCTCTATGCTGGTCACCTTCCTCATTGCTGTACCCCTTGGCATTGCCACCGCAGTGCGCAAGAACGGCGTCTTCGACAAGACCATCCAGGTGGTCACCATTATTGGCTACAGCCTGCCCAGCTTCATCATTGCCCTGCTGGCCATTTTCGCCTTCGCGGTGAAGATCCCAATTTTCCCCATCAGCGGCGTGCGCACAGCTGGATTTGAAGGCAACGCCCTGCAAACGGCCCTGGATACCCTGTGGCACATGTCCCTGCCGGTGATCGTCATGTCCATTTCGGGCATTGGCAGCATCACCCGGTATGTGCGGGCCGCCATGATCGACGTGCTGCGCATGGATTACATCAAGACCGCCCGGGCCAAGGGCCTGCGGGAAAAAGTGGTTATCTATGTCCACGCTTTCCGCAACGCCCTGATCCCCGTGGTGACCATTGCCACCGCCTGGGTGGTTTCCCTGTTTGGCGGCTCCATCGTCATTGAGAACGTGTTCCTGTGGCCCGGCCTTGGCCAGACGCTGATCAACGGCCTGATGCAGCGGGACTTCTCTGTGGTGCTGACCATGCAGATGTTCTATGTGGTGCTTTCCCTGACGGGCAACGTGATTATGGACATTGCTTACACCATTGCGGACCCCAGAGTCCGGCTGGAAAACTGAGAAAGGAGGGAACCCAATGGCAAAGAAAAAACTTTTCGGCAGCCGCAAATCCACGGCTGCGGCAGCTGCGCAGCGCATGGTGCTGGGCGGCCTTCCCCAGGAGGAAGAAGAGTTGATGCAAAGCCCTGTGCGCATGGTGGTACAGAGTTTTCTGCACGACAAGGTGGCCATGACGGGCCTTGTCCTGTTCCTGGTAATTTTCCTGTGCTGTATCGTCCTTCCCTTCTTTTACCCCATTGAACTGCACTATCAGGATGTGACGCAGTCCAATGTGGCGCCGGGCTTCGGCATGCTGAAGGTGCCCAGCCAGCTGCAGGGCAACGCCGAGATGATTTCCGCTGGCAGCACCTTCTCCGTAGCTATCGACGAGAACGGAAATGTGTACGAGTGGGGCACCTTCCCCACAGAGAAGCTGAAGAACATCCCCTCCTCTTCGGAGATGGGCAAGCTGACCCAGATCTCCGCTGGCCTGGACCATGTGGTGGCCGTAAACGAAGAGGGCAAGATCTTCACTTGGGGCAACGACCGCATGGGCCTGGCCAATGTGCCCGTGGAGCTGGAAGCGGCCCCCCAGCCCATCAAGCAGATTTCCGCCGGTTACCAGATCTCTCTGGTCCTGACGGAAAGCGGGCGCCTGTATAACTGGGGCAGCGCCTATCTGATGAACATTTCCGTCCCCAGCGAGGTACAGGGCAACATTGCCAAATTTGATGACAACACCAACATTGTCATGGCCCTGACCAACGACGGCGAAGTGGTGCCCCTTTCCAACAAGGCCTCTTCCTTCACCAATGTGCCTGAAGACATTCAGGGGGACGTGGTGGACATTGCCCTGACCGACGAGAGCGCCGCCGCCCTTACCAGCGATGGGCGGGTGCACACCTGGGGCAACAACGTAAACCACTCCATGGACGTGCCCGAGGACATCCAGGGCCGGGTGACAGCCCTCTCTGCGGGGCGCTACCACTACACCGCCATTTTGGATGACGGCACGGTGGCCTCTTGGGGGGACAACACCTTTGGCCAGGACCAGGCCCCCCATCTGAACGGCAAAGCCGCCTCTGTTTCCGCTGGATACTACAGCAGCTACGCGATTATGGAGGACGGCAGCGCCAAGGGCTGGGGCCTGGACGGCTACCTGATGGGCACCGACAATCTGGGCCGCGATGTGTTCCGCCGCCTGATTGTGGGCGGCCGCATGACCATGACCGTGGGCGCCATCGCCGTGATTATTTCCACCTTCATCGGCGTGATTGTGGGCGGCGTCTCTGGATATAAGGGCGGCAAGCTGGACAACCTGCTGATGCGCTTGACGGAGATCGTCTCCTCTGTCCCCTTCCTTCCCTTCTGTATCATTCTTTCCAGCATTTTGGGGAATTCCATCTCTGAGATGCAGCGGATTATCCTCATCATGTTCATTCTGGGCCTGCTCTCCTGGCCGGGCATTGCACGGCTGGTGCGCGGCAGCGTGCTGGCAGAGCGGGAGCAGGAGTTTGTCACTGCAGCCAAAGCCCTGGGCGTGAAGGAATTTGGCATCATTTTCCGGCACATCCTGCCCAACATCATCACAGTCATCATTGTCAACGCCACCCTGGACTTTGCCACCTGCATGCTGACAGAGTCTTCCCTGTCCTTTATTGGGTTTGGCGTGGCAGAGCCCAACGCCACCTGGGGCAACATGCTCAACGGCGCCCAGAACGGGCAGGTCATTGAGAACTACTGGTGGCGGTGGGTGTTCCCGTCCATCGCGCTGGGCATCTGCACCATCAGCATCAACTGCGTGGGCGACGGCCTGCGTGATGCCATCGACCCCAAATCGAAAGAGAGGTGAGCGCTGTGAGCTTATTGGAAGTGAAGAACCTACACACCTATTTTAAGACCAAGAAGGGCATCGTCAAGGCTGTTAACGACGTGACCTATTCCCTGGACGCCGGAAAAACCCTGGGCATTGTGGGGGAATCCGGCTCTGGCAAAAGTGTTTCTGCCATGAGCATCATCAAGCTGCTGGACGGAAACGGCTATATTGAAAGCGGAAGCATCACCTTTGACGGCAAGGACATTTTGCAGTGCACGGACAAAGAGATGTACCACATCCGGGGCAATGAGATCTCTGTAATTTTCCAGGAGCCCATGACCTCTCTGAACCCGGTATTCACCGTGGAGCGGCAGATTGGCGAGACCCTGCAGATCCACCAGAACATGACCAAAAAGGAAGCCCGGAAGAGGGCTGTGGACCTGCTGGCCGATGTGAAGATCCCCAACCCAGAGCGGGTTGCCAAGCAGTATCCGTTCCAGCTCTCCGGCGGCATGCGCCAGCGTGTAATGATCGCCATGGCGCTGGCCTGCAAGCCCAAGCTGCTGATTGCGGATGAACCCACCACCGCCCTGGATGTGACCATCCAGGCTCAGATTCTGAAGCTGATGAACGACTTGAAGGCCCAGATGGGCACCTCTATCCTGTTCATCACCCACGACCTGGGGGTCATCCACGAGATGGCCGACGAGGTGGCCGTGATGTACTGCGGGCAAATTGTGGAAAAGGCGCCGGCGCGGACCATCTTCCACGACGGCACCTACTCCCACCCCTACACCGAGGGCCTGATGACCTCGATTCCCCAGCTGAACACCCCAAAGGGGGAAAAGCTGGACGCGATTCCCGGCTCTGTACCCAACCCCCTGTACCTGCCCCAGGGCTGCAAATTCGGCCCCCGGTGCAAGTACTGCACCAAGCGCTGCGAGGAGGCGGAGCCTCCCCTGCAGGAGGTGGAGCCCGGCCATGTGGTACGTTGTTTCTATGCGGAAAAGGCGGTGAGAAAAGAACATGGCGAATGAGATGAAAACACAGGCAACCGTGGAACAGGACGCCGCCCAGCCCGTGGTGGATGGGAAGAAGGTGCTTCTGCGCCTGCGGGATGTAAAGCAGTACTTTCCTGTAAAGAGAACCAAGCTGCGGGAAAAGCAGCGCTATGTGCGGGCCAACGACGGCATCTCCCTGGATATCTTCGAGGGAGAGACCCTGGGCCTGGTGGGCGAGTCCGGCTGCGGCAAGTCCACCCTGGGACGGACCATTTTACAGCTGTACCCCCAAAGCCACGGGGACATTCTGTTTTACAAGGACGGGAAGGCCATCGACTTAAAGAAGCTCTCCTATGAGGAGATGCGGGTGCTGCGCAAGGACCTGCAGCTGATTTTCCAGGACCCCTACTCCTCCCTGAACCCTCGGATGACCGTGGGGCAGATTATTGGAGAGGGGCTGACCTCCCACGGGATCTTCAAGCGGGGAGACCCGGCCATGAAGGAGTACATCATGAAGGTGATGGAGGACTGCGGACTTGCCAGCTACATGTTTAACCGGTATCCCCACCAGTTCTCCGGCGGCCAGCGCCAGCGCATCGGCATTGCCCGCAGCCTGGCCCTCTCCCCCAAGTTTGTGGTGTGTGACGAGGCCGTCTCCGCTCTGGATGTTTCCATCCAGTCCCAGATCTTAAACCTGCTCTCTGAGCTGCGCGAAAAGGCGGGTTTGACCTATCTGTTCATCACCCACGACTTAAGCGTGGTAAAGTACATCAGCGACCGCATCTGTGTGATGTACCTGGGCAACATGGTGGAGTTGGCGGAATCGGAAGAGCTGTTCGCCCACACCTATCATCCCTATACCGAGGCATTGCTCTCTGCCATTCCCACCACGGAAGAGGACAATGGCGGACGGGAGCGCATCCTGCTGGAGGGGGACATCCCCAGCCCGGTAAACCCGCCCAGCGGCTGCAAATTCCACACCCGGTGCCGCTATTGCCAGGAGAAGTGCAAGAATGAGGTCCCCGAGTGGAGAGACATGGGCAACCACCACTATGTGGCCTGCCACTTCCCGCTGGATTCAAAGAAGGATTGACGCCTATGTTCTTTTGCAAAAAGGTCAACCGGCTGGTGGATATTAAGAAAGCGGAGGAACGCTTTCAAAAAGACGTGGAGAAAACGCCCTTGGAAAAGAAGGACCGGCTTGCCATGATTCTGGCGGCGCTGATCGTCTTTGTGCCAGCGTTTCTGCTGGTGCTGGCGGTTTTCGGCCTGATCTTGTATTTCTTCTTCTTCCGGTTTCTGTAATATTGACACACGCTTTCCTTTTGTAGAAAGGCCCCCAGCAGTTTTGCTGGGGGCCTTTCTTGCGCCTGTTGAGGCTTTCTCCTCCGAAAAAGGGGAGGTGCTGCGCATACGCAGCACCTCCCCTTCCCAAATAGAGCTATGGGCAATTACATTTTATAGATGGCCTCGGGAGACAGAATCTCAAAGCCGTTGGCGTGCAGGGCCTCGGCGGCCTTCTGGCCGTTGTCCAGCCGGATGATGACGAAGGCCTTGCCCTTATCCCGGCTGATGAAAGCGTACATGTACTCCACATCAAAGCCCTCGTTGGAGAGCAGCCGCACCGCCTTGGAGAAGGCGCCGGGCTTGTCGTCAATGCCCACCGCGATCACCTTGGTGAGGGTGACGGTCATGCCGTGGGCCTTCAGGGCCTCCACGGCCTCCTTAGGCTTGTCCACGATGACACGCAGGATGCCGAAGTCCCGGGTGTCCGCCACGGAAATGGCGCGGATGTCGATGTTGGCCTCTGCCAGCACCTCGGTGACCTCCGCCATGCGGCCGGGCTTGTTCTCGATAAACACAGAAAGCTGTTGGATCTGCATACAGTCACGTCCTCTCCTGAAGATAGCCCCCTGGCGGGGCATTTATTTCTAGTTCTATTATAGCAGAGGAAACCACGTTTGTCGATACGGGTTTTCCGCGCAGGCCCCAGGTTTTTCCCCGCGCCGCGTACAACTCCCCTGCCCCCAGGCTGGAAGAACCCTTACGGGGACAGGCCCGGAAGCAGGAAGTTCTCTTTGCCAACACACAGCGTTCCCCGCTTTACTTCGCCCTCCTCCACCTGCCGGTGCGGTACTCGAAAAAGCTGATGAGGTAGTTCACCAGCCAGCCTACGGGCACGGCCATCCACACGAACTGGATGCCGAACCGGGGGGCCAGGGTCACAGCCAGCACCACCCGCAGGCCCAGATTCACCAGATTCGCCACGGTAAAGAGGGTCATGTCCCCGGCGCCCCGCAGCACGCCGTCGGAGATCATCTTCAAGCCGATGAGCACATAGAACCAGCCCATGAACCGGGTGCAGGCCATGCCCGTCTCAAAGGCCACCGCAGAGCCCCCGTCCTCCATGAACAGGGAGATCAGCGGCCGGGCCAGCAGCTGCACCACCAGGCAAAGCGCCGCCGCGATGGCGAACACGATGCCGTAGCTGGCCCGGTAGCCGGCCTTGACCCGCTCCGGCTGGCCCGCGCCCAGATTTTGGGCCGTGTAAGAGGAGATGGCGTTGCCCATGGCGCTCATGGGCACGATGCACACGCTCTCGATGCGCATGGCCGCCGAATAGCCCGCCAGCATTTGAGAGCCGAAGCTGTTCACCACGGACTGGACCAGCATCATGCCGATGGACACGGTGGACTGCTGCAAAATGGAGGGCAGGGCCACCTTCGCCATATTTTTCAGCTCTGCCACATCGAAAAGGCGGCCGGAAAGGCTGCCCGGATAGGCTCTCAGCTCCTTCAAAAAAATGCAGAAGGACAGCACCGCGGAAATGCCCTGGGCGATGAGGGTGGCCCAGGCCGCCCCCGCCACGCCCATTTGCAGAGGGCCCACCATGTAGATATCCAGGGCCACGTTGAGCACGGAGGAGAAAATGAGCAGGTACAAAGGGATGCGGGACCGCCCCAGGGCGTTGAACATGGAGGACAGCACGTTGTACATGAACAGGAAGGGCAGGCCCAAAAAGTAGATGTTCAGGTAGGTGGTGGCGTCGTCCAGGATGTTTTCCGGGGTGCGCAGCAGCACCATGATCTGGCGGCTGAGGGAGAGCCCAACCCCGCCCAGCAGAAGGCTGATGCCGAGGAAGGAAAGCAGCGCCGTAGAGACCGAACGCTTCATGCGGGCATACTCCCGGCTGCCAAAGGTCCGGCTGGTGATAACCGAAGCCCCCACTCCCCCGCCGATGGCGATAGAGATGAACACGTTGGTCAGGGAGTAAGAGGCGCCCACCGCCGCCAGAGCGTCCTCCCCCACCAGGCGGCCTACAATGGCGGAGTCCGCCATGGTGTACACCTGCTGGAAGAAGTTGCCCAGCATCATGGGCAGCGCGAAGATCAACAGCGCCGCGGCGGGGCGCTTGCGTATCAGGTATTCTTTTTCCATTCCTTGCGTTCCTTCCTTCCCAGTCTCCTGCACGGCGCAGGAACTTACAGATTCTATGAAATCAACCGTATTATACCTGAGAAGAAGGCTTCCGTCAAACAGGGGCTCACAGCTTGCGCCGGTCGATAACGCGCTTGGCCTTGCCCTCGCTGCGCTCGATGGACTTGGGCTCTAAGAGGGTGATCTTAGCGGCGATGTTCAAGGTGGAGTGGAGGGCATCCGCAATGGTGCGCTCCACCCGCTCCAGGCTGCGGACCGTGTCGGAGAACATGCTTTCGTTCATCTCCACCTGCACTTCCAGGGTGTCCAGGTTGTTCTTTCGGTCCACGATCATGCGGTAGTTGGGGTCCATGCCCAAATCCAGCAGCACGCTCTCGATCTGGGAGGGGAACACATTGATGCCCCGGATGATGAGCATGTCATCGGTGCGGCCCTTGGGCTTGGTCATCCGCACGGTGGTGCGGCCACAGGCGCATTTCTCATGGGTGAGGGAGCAGATATCCCGGGTGCGGTAGCGGATGAGGGGCAGGGCCTCTTTGCCGATGCAGGTGAACACCAGCTCCCCTTCTTCCCCATCGGGCAGCTGTTCGCCGGTGACGGGGTCGATGATCTCCGGGTAGAAGAAGTCCTCTTGGACGTGCATGCCCGCCTGCTCCTCGCACTCGCAGGAGACGCCGGGGCCCGCGATCTCCGAAAGGCCGTAGATGTCGAAAGCCCGGATGGCCAGGGCTTTTTCAATCTCCCGGCGCATCTCCTCGGTCCAGGGCTCCGCACCGAAGATGCCAATGCGCAGCCGCAGGCTCTTGGGGTCGATGCCCTTTTCCCGCACTGTCTCGCCGATGTACATGGCATAGCTGGGGGTGCAGGCCAGGATGTCGGAGCCGTAATCCTGCAGAATCTGCACCTGGCGGCTGGTGTTGCCGGAGGAGACGGGGATGACGGTGGCGCCCATCTTCTCGGCGCCGTCGTGCAGCCCCAGGCCGCCGGTGAACAGGCCGTAGCCATAAGAGACGTGGATAAAGTCCTCGTGGGTGCCGCCGCAGCCCACAATGGCCCGTGCCGCGCTGCGGGCCCAGATATCCAGGTCGTTCTGGGTGTAGGCCACCACGGTCTGCTTGCCCGTGGTGCCCGAAGAGGCGTGAACCCGGGCCAGGTCATCCCGGGGGACGGCGATCAGGCCGAAGGGATAGGTGTCCCGCAGGTCCTGCTTGGTGGTGAAGGGAAGCTTGGTAAGGTCGTCGATGGAGCGGATATCCTCGGGCTTCAGGCCCATCTCGTCGAACCGCTTTTTGTACAGGGGCACATGGTCATAGCAGCGCTTAACCATCTCCGCCAGCCGCTGGGACTGGATCTCCCGCAGGGTCTCCCGGGAGGCGCACTCAATTTCGGGCTCATAATAGTTTGGCATAGGTGAACTGTTCCTTTCTCTGCTGTATTTCACTCCGGGGAAAGCCCCGGCGGCTTTTACAAAAAAGGCAGGCTTGCGCCTGCCCGGCAGCTTTAGGCCTGCCAGCCCAATTCAAAGGCCTTCCTGTTCATTTCCAAGAACTTGGGCGGAACGCAGCGCTCCACAGCGGAGAGCCACGCCTCCTTTTCCCCGCCCAGGCGCTGTGCCATGGCGCCGATGAGCACCACGTTGACCGCCTTCTGGGAGCCAGCCTCTTCCGCCAGTTTCAGGGCGTCCACCGCCAGGACGTTGACGCCCTTTTCCTCCATTTCAGAGAGCAGGTCCTGGGGATACTCCTTTTCCCCGGTGACCACGGGCATGGGGTCGATCTTCTGGGTGCTGGTGACCACAGTGCCCCCCTCTTTCAGATAGGGAAGGAACCGGGCGGCTTCCAGCTGCTCGAAGGCCAGGACGATATCGGCCTCGCCTGTTTCGATGATGGGGGAATAGACCTTGTCCCCATAGCGGACATAGGTGACGACAGAGCCGCCCCGCTGGCTCATGCCGTGGACCTCGCTGACCTTTACGTCATAGCCCTGGTCCATCATGGCGTCGCCCAAAATGCGGCTGGCAAGCAGGGTGCCCTGCCCGCCCACGCCGACGATCATAACGCTTTTGTTCATAAATATCACCTTCGGTGTTGAAATGGTAGTTTGAAAAAGAGTGACCGCGAAGCGGAGGAAAAGTTTTTGATAAAACTTTTTTCAAAAAGTTTTTCAGGGTTTGGGGTGAAACCCCAAGGTCTTTCCTCCTGAGAAAACAGCGCAGGAAGGGGAGGCAAAAAAGGCCCTTGGCCTGTTTTGCCTGGGGAAACCCTCGCCGGGGGTTTCCCCAAAGCGCGCCCTTGGGGCGTGCTTCTAAATCGCCTGTTGGAAACAGCGGAGCTTACCCGATGGCCCCCTTGGGGCACAGGCCTTTACACACGCCGCAGCCCACGCACTGGGTGCCGTCGATGACAGCCTTGCCCTCCCGGTAGCTGATGGCCGGGCAACCGATGCCCAAGCAGGCCTTGCAGCCGATGCACTTGTCCTGGTCCACAGAAAGGGGCGGGTTATGCTTGACGTATTTCAGCAGGGCGCAGGGGCGGCGGCTGATGATCACCGAGGGCTCCTCGGCGGCCAGCTCTTCCTTCAGCACCCGGGTGACTTCCTTCAGATCATAGGGGTCCACCACGGCGACGCGGTGGATGCCGATGGCGTGGCACAGGGCTTCCAGGTCCACGGCGGTGGCGGGCTCGCCCTTGATGTTGTAGCCGGTGGTGGGGTTTTGCTGGTGGCCGGTCATGCCGGTGATGGAGTTGTCCAGCACGATGACCACGGAGTTGGAACGGTTATAGGCGATGTCGATGAGGCTGGTGATGCCGGAGTGGGCAAAGGTGGAGTCGCCGATGACCGCCACGCTCTTTTTCTCCCCTTCCGCTCCCCGGGCTTTGTTGTAGCCGTGGAGGGCGGACACGGAGGCGCCCATACAGATACAGGAATCCATGGCGCCCAGGGGAGCGCTGGCCCCCAGGGTATAGCAGCCGATGTCTCCGCTGACGTAGACCTTCTCCCGCTTTAAGGCGTAGAACACGCCCCGGTGGGGACATCCGCAGCACATGACCGGCGGCCGCACGGGTATCTCCGCCTCCAGGGAGAGGGACCTCTCCTCCTCCCCTGTGAGGAGCTTCTTGATGAGCTTCTGAGAGAACTCTCCGCAGCGGGGGAACAGTGCCTTGCCGGTGACTTCCACCCCCAGGGCCTTGCAATGGGTCTCGATGAAGTCGTCCAGCTCCTCCACCACATAGACCTTCTCGCACTTGGCGGCAAAGTCCCGGATGAGCTGTTCGGGAAGGGGCCACACCAGGCCCAGCTTCAAATAGTTGACTGTGTCCCCCATGGCCTCTTTCACATACTGGTAGGGGGTGCCCGCGGCGATGACGCCGATCTTCGCGCCGTTGTCCTCGATTTTATTCAAAGAGGTGGTCTCCGCGTAAGCCACCAGCGTGCGGGTGCGGGCTTCCACCTTCTCGTGCTTGGGCCGGGCAAAGGCGGGCAGCATGACGTTTTTGGCGGGGTCCTTTTTATACTCCTTCAAGGGCAGCTCTTTCCGCTCCCCATCCTCCACGATGGAGCGGGAATGGGCAATGCGGGTGGTCAGCCGCAGGATGACCGGGGTGTCGAACTGCTCGGAGAGCTCGTAGGCCAGCTTGGTAAAGTCCCGGCATTCCTTGGAGTCGGCGGGCTCCACCATGGGGACCTTGGCGGCCCGGGCATAGTTGCGGGAGTCCTGCTCGTTCTGGGAGGAGTGCATGCCGGGGTCATCGGCCACGGCCAGCACCATGCCGCCGTTTACGCCGATGTAGCTCATGGTGAACAGGGGGTCGGCGGCCACATTCAGGCCCACATGCTTCATGGCGCAGAAGGACCGGGCCCCGCCGATGGAGGCGCCGCAGGCGGTTTCGGTGGCCACCTTTTCATTGGGGGCCCACTCGCAGTAGATTTCGGGGTATTTCACGGCGGCCTCGGTGATCTCGGTGCTGGGGGTGCCGGGATAGGCGGACACCACCCGCACACCGGCCTCATACAGGCCGCGGGCAACGGCTTCGTTGCCCAGGTAGAGATGTTTCATGAAAGATCTTCCTCTCCAGTAGATACT
>UQRL01000046.1 GCA_900543555.1 uncultured Oscillospiraceae bacterium
GGCCGCAGCCGTTGCAGCGGATCTTAAAATCCATGCCCACCCGCAGCACGGTGAATTCCTGGCTGCCGCAAGGATGGGGCTTTTTCATGCGCAGCACGTCGCCCACACGGACGTCCATGGCACTCACCCTTTCTCCGAAAACAAGTCTGGAAACAAACTGGTTTATTATTATACACCCTCTGGCGGAAATTTGCAAAGAAAACAGCGCCCCAGGAAAAAAGTCCCGAAGCGCTGTTTATTCCTTTTCAGCGGGCTGTCAATCCTGCGGAGTGGCGGCTACAGCATCCTCCTTGCTGCTCTGGCGGGCACCCGCATTGGCCACGCGCGCCGCGGCAGAAGTGGCGGCCTCTGAGATGGTGACTGAGATAGTGTAATCCCCCGTCACCCAGCACGAATCCGCCTGCGTGCCTGTCACCGCCACAGTGGCGGGCACCTCCACCGTGCCGGTCTGATCCTGGAAGTTGGTCAAATCCACCAACACGGAGACATTGTCCCCCGTCAGGCGGGCCACCTGGGCCTCTGGCCCCAGCACCGTGACGGAAAGGGCCGTGGTGGCCTGCTCCACTTCCATGTCCGAGGTGGCGTTGACAATCTGCACATTGGCGTTGCTGACCGTGACGGTTTTTTCCGTATAGCCATTCAGATTCACCGTCACTGTGGCGCTGGCCTGGGCGGAGATCTCGCCCGAGGACCCGATATTCCGCACCCCAGAGGGCAGGGTTATATTGGAAGTAAAGGTGTTGGTCCCGTTCACATCCAGCTGGGCAAAGTCGATGACCGTATCCAGCTGAATCTTATTGATGGAGGAGAGGGTCTCGCTGGACCCCGCTATGGTGATCTGCGACGGCTCAATCTGGATGCGGTCGCTGGAGAAGCCCGTAGGCTGGTGCACCGTGGCGGCCACCAGATCCACCGTCTTCACGGGAATGACGGGAATACTCACATCCACGGACTCCACATTCATAGTCAGGTACATGCCGGAAATGTCCAGCAGCTCCTGGCCATTTTCATCGTAGAACGTCAGAGGGCAGGTAAAGCTGGCCTCTTCCCGCAGGGGGTCTTCCACCTGATAGTTCACCGCCACCCGGCTGATGCGGCTGACCGAGGACTCCGGCCCGGAAATGGTCACGTTGTCCGCAGAAAGGATGGGCGTGCCGGCGTAAAAGCCGCTGTCCGAACTGTACTGGATGTTGCTCTCAATCGGCAGATTCACCTCAAGAGAACGGTCGTATTCCACGGTGATCTCCTGAGGGGAGACCCCTGTGATCTCATAGCTTGCCAAGGAGTTGGACTTGACCGCTTGGACCTCCACTGTCATCTTCTGCAGGGTATTGCCCGTCACGGTGGTGGAGGAAGGGTTCAGGGTCACGCTGACCTCAAAATCGCTGGCGGTGAGGGAGGTGGTCAACAGGTTGTTGCCCAGCACCTGCAGGTCCACAGTCTCATCGGACATGTGAAACACCTGCAGGCCCTCCTCTTGGGCCGCGGCGGAATAGCGCACCTCTACGGGAACATTGGAAATGGTGACGCCCCGGTCGGAGCTGCTGGCAGACACCATAAACCAGGAAATCACCGCCACCACAAAGGAAAAAGCCAGCACAAACGTGTTGTGAAAGAAAATTTTGCCAATGGAAAAACGGCGCCGTTTCTCTCCCCCGGGCTCTGCCGGGCGTTTCTTTTGCTCACTCACCCGTCATTCCCCCCTTCTGGCCGTGCCGGACCCAAAGCCCAGCTTGCCCAAAATGCGCTTGCTGCCAGAGGCATCCTCGGGGGATCCGATCAACTCCCGCTCCAGAACCTCCCGCAGGGTGACCCGGTTGTAATTGCGCGTCAGCTTGCCCGCCATGGCAATGGAGATCTGGCCTGTCTCCTCCGAGACCACCACCACCACCGCGTCAGAGTTCTCGCTCATGCCCAGGGCAGCCCGGTGGCGGGTGCCCAGTTCGGCGCTGACATTCTCGTTGCTGGTCAGAGGCAAAATGCAGCCCGCAGCGTAAACCTGCCCCTCCCGGATAATCATGCCGCCATCATGGAGGGGGGCTTTGTTAAAGAAGATGTTGGCGATGAGCTGGGCAGAGGGCGCGGCCTCCACCACAGTGCCGGTGGAGACGATCTCTCCCAGCTTGGTCTGGCGCTCAAAGACAATCAGCGCCCCCATGCGCAGCTGCTGCAGGATTTGCGTGGCGTCCACCACGCCCTCGATGGCCTTGCGCGCGGCAGCCTTGCCCTCTTCCTTGTCCTTCACGCCCACCGCGCTGGCCAGGGATTTTGCCACCTTGCTGTGGCCCACCTGCTCCAGGGCCTTGCGGATTTCCGGCTGGAACAGGATAACCACGATGACAATGCCCGAAGAGAGAAACGCCCGCAGGATGGCGTTGAGCATGAGCAAATCAAACTGGCTGGAGATGAGGAACAGCACCACCAGCAGGATGATGCCCTTAATGAGCTGGCCGGCGCGGGTCTCCCGCACCAGCTTGATGGCGCTGTACAGCAGCAATGTAACAATGGCTACATCCAAGGCGTCCTTCAACGTGAAATGGCGGGCCAGGTCCATAATCGTTCCCCAGGCCTGCGAAATATATTCCATGGCGGAAGCCACTGCCGTCACCCCTTTCTTCACAACTTCCATATTACGCGAAAAAGCCGCGGGCCTCTGTTCCCCGCGGCTTTTGCCAGGTACCAACAGTTTACCTTAGTCATTTTAGCATAAAAAAACGGCAAATAAAAGCCTTTTCTCAGATTCTCCAAAATTATTCCCCAGTCCCGTGGGCCCCGTGGGCCGCCTTCCGGCCCATGCGGGCCACTTGGACAGCCAGGGCGTCCAAATCCTCCCTTCTGGTAAACGCCGAAGGGGAAACCCGCACCGTGCCCGTCTCCAGGGTGCCGAATTTTTCGTGGGCCAGGGGCGCGCAGTGCAGCCCGCACCGCACGGCGATGCCTGCCTTGGCCAGGCGCTCTCCCACCGCCTCGCTGGATTGACCCCGCACATTGAAGGACAGCACAGGCACAAACCAGGGCGCTTCTGGGGAGGGAGTGTACAGCTCCACATGTTCCATGCGGGCCAGACGGCTGTGCAGGTAGCGCAGCTTTTCCAGCTCCTCCCCGCACAGGCGCTCCGCCCCCCGGCGGCGGACAAACTCCATCCCCGCGGCAAGCCCCAGGATGCCCGGCACATTTAAGGTGCCGGGCTCGTAGCGCTCGGGGGGATCAGCAGGCATCTCCAGGCTGCGGGACTGGGTGCCCGTCCCCCCCTCCACCAGGGTGGCTAGGGGCTCTTCCGGCCGGCGGAGCATCAGCAGGCCCGTGCCCATGGGGCCGTATAGTCCCTTGTGCCCGGCGCAGCACAGGTAGTCGATGCCGCTCTCCTCCAGGCTGATGGGAACCAGCCCCGCCCCCTGAGCGGCGTCCACGCAGACCTTGGCCCCGTACTGGTGGGCCAGGGCGGCGATGCGCTCCACCGGCAGGCGGACGCCGAACACATTGGAGGCCATGGTACACACCACCAGCTTGGTCTTGGGGCCCAGGGCCTTGCGGAAGGCGTCCAGGGTGGCGTCGTTGTCTCCGGGGGCGGTCCGGGCCAGGGTGCAGGTGACCCCCCGGGCCTTCAGGGCCTCTAAGGGCCGCATGACGGCGTTGTGCTCCAGGTCCGAGGCCACCACATGATCCCCCGGCTTCAAGCACCCCTTGAGCACTACGTTCAGCGCCTGGGTGCAGCTGGGCTGAAAAGCCACACACTCTGGCCCCGCCGCCCCAAAAAAGTCCGCCGCCTGCTGCCGTACCCCATACAAAGCCTGCGTGGTGCGAAAGCACATGCCATAGCTGCTGCGGCCCGGGTTGGCGCCATCCTCCACCATGGCCCGCTGCACCGCCTGGCGCACCCCCTGGGGTTTGGGATAGCTGGTGGCGCTGTTGTCCAAATAGATCATACCAGGTCCTCCTCATGTTCCATGCGCCGCAGGACCCGGACATGGTTTTCCAGCAGAATGCGCTCTGCCGCGTCCGCGCCCTGGGGGACGTAGATGCCGTAACCGCAGCCGGTTTCCCTCGTTTTTGGGATGCGCTCCACATAGCCCCGAATGCCGTGGCGGAACAGCAGCTCCCGGCCTTTCATGGCGTAGGTTACGGAGCTGACCACAAGCAAAGGCTTGCCCATTCGATCACCTCATTTGTCTCGCACGGATTTTTTCACTTATCCCATTCTATGCGGGGGCCCTCCGGCGGTGCACAGCAAAAAGGGCCTCCCCTTTTGGGAAGCCCTTTCCACAGCAGTGGTTCAGTTTTCCAGCAGGCACACGGCAGAAGCGGCCATGCCCTCTCCGCTGCCGGTGAAGCCCAGGCCCTCTTCCGTGGTGGCCTTCACGCTCACCTGGGAGAGGGACACCCCGCAGGCTTTAGCCAGGTTTTCCCGCATCTGAGGGATGAAGGGAGCCAGCTTGGGCCGCTGGGCAATGAGGGTGGCGTCGATGTTGCCGATGGAGAACCCCTTCTCCCCCAGCAGGGCGCAGACCCGCTCCAGCAGCACCAGGCTGTCCGCCCCCTCATAGGCAGGGTCCGTGTCCGGGAACAGCTTGCCGATGTCCCCCAGGGCCGCGGCCCCCAGCAGGGCGTCGGCGATGGCGTGGGCCAGCACGTCCGCGTCGGAGTGGCCCAGCAGCCCTTTCTCAAAGGGCACCTCCACCCCGCCCAGGATGAGCTTGCGCCCCTCCACCAGCTTATGCACGTCGTAGCCGCTTCCCACACGCATGGCTTTTTCCCCCTTTCCAAGATAGGCCCGGGCGGCCTGGCGGTCCTCCGGGGTGGTGAGCTTGATGTTTCGATAGTCCCCGGGGGTGAGGCGCACCTGGCCCCCCGCCGCCTCGATGAGCTGGCAGTCGTCCGTATAAGAGAGGCCCGCGGCCTGGGCCCTTCGGGCGGCGTAAAGGTACATCTCCCGCTCGAAGGCCTGGGGGGTCTGGATGGCCATGAGCCGCTCCCGGGGCGGGGTGGACTCCACAAAGCCTTCCCCGTCGGACAGCTTGCAGGTGTCCTTGCTGGGCACCGCCGCCGTGGCGGCCCCATAGGCGACGGCGTCCCGGCAGACGGCGCCGGCCAGCTCCGGGGTGACGAAGGGCCGTGCCCCATCGTGGATGAGCAGGTAATTGCGCTCTGGGGAAAGGGCGCTGACGCCGTTTAAGACGGAATCCTGACGCTCCTGTCCCCCGGCCACCACGGTGAAGGGCTTGTCCGTCATGTCCCGCAGCAGGCCTTCCACCCGGGGCCTGTCCTCCTCCCGGCAGACCACGCACAGCTCCCCCACCTGGGGGCAGGCGGCCAGGGCCAGAAAGGAGTACAGCAGCACCGGCCGGCCATTGAGATTCTCCAGCACCTTGGGGATGGCGCCCCCCATGCGGGTGGAATTCCCCGCCGCCACAATCACCGCGCCAAACTGGCCATCCATAGGCTCCAGCCTCCTTTTCCATTTGCTCCCATTATACACGGCCCCCGGCGGGCCGTCAATGGGCGGAGGACTCCGCCTCCCCCAGCAGCCGGAGGAAGGCCCCTTGGGGCAGGATGGCGGGCCCGCCGTTTTTGCCCGGCAGGGGCTTGTCCCCAGGGGCGGGCACGGCCAGGAAATCCGTTTTTGCCGTGACCTCCTTCTCCACCCGGCCCCCGGCCCGGACCACCCGGTCCGCATGTTCCGGGGTGGCCAGGCTGCCGGTGAGCACCACCCGCTTTTTGTAGAAGGGGTGGCCCGGTATGCCGGGATACCGGGGCTTTGGGGGCTTCTTTTTCTCGAACCGGCGCTGAAAGTCCTCCTCTGTGCCCCGGGAAAGGGCCAGGGCCCGCAGCTTCTCATAGCAGCCGTAGGTGATGAAACAGTCCGCCAGGGCCCGGTGGGCCCCCTCGTAGGGCACCCCCAGGGCCGCAGCCACGTCCCCCAGCCGGTGGTGGGGCAAATCCGGCAGCAGCTTGCGGGAGATGGCCAGGTGGTCCAGGGTGTCGTTTTTCAGGGGGCAATTCAGGTACTTTTGGAAGGAGTCGTAGAGGAAGGCGGCGTCAAAGCCCACGTTGTGGCCCAGCAGCAGGTCCTCCCCCAAAAAATCCCGCACCAGGGGCAGGGCTTCTATGGGCAGGGGCGCGCCCTCCAGCATCTCGTCGGTGATGCCCGTAAGGCCCTGGATAAAATCGTCCACATAGCCCTCACGCCACTCCCCGTCCCGCAGTACCTGGCGCCACGGGGGACGAATGAGGGTGGAGAATTCCTCCACCACCTGCCCGCCCCGCACCCGCAGGGCGGACACCTCAATCAGCCCGCAGGTCTCTGTGGACAGGCCGGTGGTCTCCGTATCCACCACAGTATAGTCCCGGGGCAGGCAGATGCGGCGCCCCCCCTGGCCGGGACGGCTTGGTTTCGCCATCTTCCCCCTCCTTCCGGCAGTTTTCTCTATTGTACTCCCGCCGCCCCTGGAAAGCAAGCGGGCAGGAAAAAGCGCCCCTGGCAAAGCCCAAGGGCGCTTTTTATCCCCACAACCCCCTACTATCCGGCTGAGGAGTCCATCCGTAGCCCACAGGCTCCCCTGGAAAGCTGAAAGGTTTCCTTCTCCGCAAAACGATGGCGATATTGCGCAACAGTTTCAAACGGGATGAGAAACGGCCCCGCTCTCCCCTGCGCCCAACAGGCAAGGGCCTTAGGCGGGCTCCACCGCCACAGGGCTGTATCCCAGCCCCCGCACCACCTGCTTCAGCTGCTGGTCGCTTACCGGAACCTTGGTGCGCACCAGGGCCGTCTTTTTTGCCAGGTCCACCTTGGCGTAGAAGCCCTCTTGGCTGTTAAAGGCATTTTCGACGCGGCGGGCGCAGTTCTGGCAGTGCATGCCCTCAATCCGCACCAGCCGGGCATAGCTGTAGTGAGAGGCGTCCCGGTCGGCGGGGCGAACCCGCTTTACCTCGTCGCCCCCCGCCCCGCAGCACCCGCTTTTCAGCTTTTTTAAATAGCTGCGCACAGAAAAAACCACAATCAGCAGCAACACAAGGCAGATGGCCGCCGTTGGAAGGAACCCCTCCATGAAAACCCCTCTTTCTCTTTTCTAGATTCAGCCCACCATTAGCTTTATCTAAATTAGAAGATACTAACAGAAGGGCAATAAAAAGCGGTTAGAAATCCCTAACCGCTTTTTATTCTAACACACACCACTGGAAATGTCAATCATTGGGAACAGGAAAGAACGCAACCCATTTTGCAGGCGGCCCTCCCCTTCTCATAAAGCCCGGAAATCAGGCGAGGGCCTTTCCCAGGGCTTGGCAGGCGGCTTCCGCCTCGTCATCCGGGGCCTCGTTGCAGATGACCCCTTCGCTGACCAAGTTGGCGCCATCGCCCCGGCAGGTCTCCTCCCAGGTGCGCATCCATTCGCCGTCGCCCCAGCCATAAGAACCGAACAGGCCGATCTTCTTCCCTGACAGTTTGGCCTCGCAGGCGGAGAACATGGGCTCGAACTCCGACTCCTCCAACTGCTCTGCCCCCATGGAGGGGCAGCCGAAGGCGATGGCGTCGTAGCCGTCCATCTGGTCCGGGCCGAACTCGGCCGCCGTCAGCAGGACAGCCTCCGCCCCAGCCTCCTTGGCTCCGGCGGCCACCATGGCTGCCATGCTCTCCGTGTTGCCTGTACCACTCCAATAGACTACCGCGATTTTGCTCATGGGAATAACTTCCTTTCCATATTTTTCTATTTTCAGGCGACCACTGTCAGCTGCCACACAGAGCGCCCCTGGGCCCACAGCCGGGCATAGACCTTCCGGCACTTCTGGATGCGGGCAAAGCGCTTTTGAGCTTCCAGCTCGTTGCAATAGACCTTCCAGCATCCCGCGCACTTGCAGTTTTGGCCCCGGTTCCGGATGAAACCCTCCACATCGCCCAGTGGATAGCCTAGAAACAGGCCGATCTCATGGGGGAAGCCCCCCTGTTCTTCCAACCGCTGGCACAGCCGGGAAAGGGCATCTTCTGCCCGGGTGCTCTCATAGCCGTAGCGGGCCAGGAGCTCCCCCACCCCGGGGCAATCCAGGTCGGCCTGCAGCTGGGAGGGCCTGTACAGGTACAGCAGCGCCCGGCCCGCCTGACATCGCAAAGGCAGCAGCCGCAGGCCCTTTTGCGCCAGGGAGCGGTCCCACCCAGCGGTTTGAGCCCGCCAATCCGGGTCCTCCAAGGGGAGGCAGAATAAACTGGCAGTTTTTAGGCCCGCCAGGGTGGCGGCGCCCTGCTCGATGAGATACCGCTCCAACACAGCGCTCAGGAGGCGGCGGCCCACTGGCTCAGGGCCGCCCGCAGGGCTGTGGCGCTGCTGGTGTGCACCCGGGCCACAGGGACCTGGTTCCTGCGGGCCTCTTGGGTGACACTGATGACCATTTTGTGGGAAACCGTGCTGATGAACAGGATCAACAAATCGGGGCTTCCCAGCTTCCTCTTCAGGGAGCCGCTCTCCTTGGTAAAAACCTTGGCCTTGCAGCCGTGCTGGCGGCAGATGTCTTCATACTGGCCGGCCATGCGTTCGTTTCCTCCTACGATGACAACACTCATGGGTTCCTCCTTCTATAAAAACAGGGATGCTCCTCTACTCCGCCCGCTCTGCCGGGGGCCCCGGGCAGGGCCGCCGCCTTTGCCCCGAGCCCCCGCCGCAGGCAGGTCCTCATTTAAGTTAGTTATAGCTAACACGCTGGGGAGAAAAAAGCGCTTTTCAGCGCAAGTGGGGTGAACTCTCCTCGAGATTAGTCTTAACTAACTAATGCTATTTTACAGGATTGCCCTCCCCCCGTCAAGGGTTTTTTTCAAATTTTTCCGGCACAGCCCGTTTTTTCAAAAAACCACCCTGCTGGCCGGCCGCTTTCTTGTGTTTAAGGGCGAAAGGTGGTATACTAAAGACAATCCCTTTTGGGGAAATCCGGCAAAGAAACGAGGTCGTTTCCATGAACTGCTATTATATCATCGGCCTGCGGGTGGATCACCGCCACGCCAACGCCCTGAACCTGCAAAAGACCCTCACTGAGTACGGCTGCAACATCAAGCTGCGAGTGGGCCTGCATGAGACCGGCGAGGACTTCTGCTCTGACGACGGGGTCATCATGCTGCAGGCCTGCGGGGACCAGGCCACCATCGACAAGATGGCGGCGGCCTTCAACGCCCTGGAGGGCGTCAGCGCCAAGGTGATGGATTTGAACTGAGCCCAGCCTCCAGGAGACGGAGGGGAAGCTGCGGCACAGGTGAAAAACTAAAAGGGCAGCGGTTTTACAGCCGCTGCCCTTTCTTTCATTCTAATCCAATCTTGCGATAAATCGGTGTGCCACCGAACGAATTTCGTAGTATCATGATTGTTTTTATCCGAAGCCTTTTTATAACAATCTTCTCTTTTTTATTGCTTACGCCGCTCTCTTGATATCTCCCTTTTTTGTCACCTCAAACTCTGCCATTCCCACTGAATCTATGCGTAACCGATAGTCTCCCGGCAAAGCGAGGATTTTCGGCTCTAACTCCTCCTCAAAAGAAACCGATTCACCCGGCGGCAACGATTCCGGATAATGCGCCACAAGGGTGCGGATCGTAGACGGGTAAACCGTATGGTACGCTCCCTCATAAAAATAGTCGATCATAGGTTCCGTGGGGATCCAATACAGGCCCTCCCCTGTCTTATTGGCCAAAGTATACCGAATAGAGCCAGAGCCATCTCTGTTGCGCTTTATTTCGTCAACCACTAAAGTGACGCCGTTGGGCTCTGGTATTTCTGGCTCCACAGCCCACCAATAGGCAAAGGCCACTTCCGGCAGCGTTCGAGACCAACGATAACCTCCAAAGACACACCCCGTAAAGAGCACCAGCACCGCGGCAAAGGCCGCCGCCTTTTTGGAAAAGCGCCGCTTCTTTTTTACAGGGCCGTCCATCTGACGCACCGCCTTTCGGAAAACTGCTGCAATCATTGGGAAAGGACAACTTCCCCATTTTTCAGCACAACAAACTCCGCTTCCGTAGAATTCTCTTTGTAAAAACGGTAAGTGCCCGGCATAGCAAGGGCTTTCTTGGGAAGCTCTTCTGTCCATGTTCCGGATTCCTGGGGCTCCAGCCAATCACCGCTCCTTCCCACCGCAGGCTCCACCGATATGGGATAGACCCGGTTGTACTGGTCCTTATACCAATAGTCCACATAGGGACCGTCGGGTCCCACCGGTTGGCGTTCCTGCTGCTCGTTGACCACTGTGTATGTAATGGAACCCGAGCCGTCTTTGTTGCGCTGGACCTCCTCGATTTGAAGAAGCATGTCCCCCAGCCTCTCGCTGTTGTCCACGCCACTTACCCACCAGTAAAACTGGTTTTCCGGCAGGGTGAGAGACCGGAGGTAACACCCAGTGATACACCCGCCCAAGAGTACCAGCACCGCGGCAAAGGCCGCCGCCTTTTTGGGGAAGGGTTTCTTATCTATGGGAGAAGCCATACTTTCACCACCTCTCGCTTTACTTTTGAAGAAAGCTGCTCAGCACATGGGTATCATCCCTTCACAAAGGAAAAACCGGTTTTTATTATCTAAATTTTACCATATCGAAAAGAATTTGTAAACATTTTTCTGAAAAATTGGAAAGTTTTCCATGTTAAATTTTGTTTACAAGTGGTAACAAAAGTGCCCCCCGGCTGCTGCCGGAGGGCACGAAACTTTTGTAAAGATAATAAATCAGGTGCGGGCGCGGAACTCTTCCAGGTCCACCACTTGGCCCCCGTGCAGGCGGCTTTCCTCCGCCGCCAGGGCGATGAAGTGGCTCTCCATGCTGTGCTCCAGGGTGGTGGTGCGGTCGTTGGGCTGGGCGCCGGTGAGGAGCATCTCCAAAAAGTCCTTCACGATGCCGCTGTCGCCGCCGCCGTGGCCCTTCAAATCGCTGGAGAGCTTGCCCACGTCGATGGTTTCCTCCCCCTTGCCGAACTCCCGCACCCGGATGAGGTTGGACTTCATGTCCGCCTCGATCTCCCCCTTGGTGCCCATGGCCTTGAAGGTGCGGTAGCAGTCCTCAGTGAAGGCGCACATGGTGAAGCTGATGGTGGAGCCGTCCTCCATGAGCAGGTTGGTCTGCTGGTGGTCCACCACGTCGTTGTCGCAGTGGTAGACGCACCGGCCGTAGGGGCCTTCCCGCAGGGCCTGATAGGTGCTCTCCTGGGTGGCCTCTAAGCTGAGCACTCCGGCCAGCCAGCTGGTGCCCTGCAAGCAGCCCGTTTTGGGGCTGGTGACGTAGATCTTCTCCGCGTCGAAGGGGCAGGTCTCCTTGGCCTTGCAGCCGTCCAGGCAGCGCAGGGACGCCCCCTCCGGGGCGCGTTCCGGCCGGAACAGGGTGTTGCTGCCGATGGAGGACACGGACTTGCACGGCTTGCCCACCAGCCAGGTGAGGATGTCCATATCGTGGCAGGACTTTTGCAGAATCATGGGGCTGGTCTGCTGGGAGTTGCGCCAGTTGCCCCGCACGAAGGAGTGGGCCTGGTGCCAATAGCCCACGTTCTCGTTGGCGCAGATGGAGACCACGTCCCCGATGCGGCCGCTGGCGATCAGGTCCTTCAGGGTGTTGTAGAACACGGTGTACCGCAGCACATGACAGACCACCACCTTGCCCGGGCACTCCTCAGAGACCTCTAAGATCTCCTTGCACTTGGCAAGCTCCGGGGAGATGGGCTTTTCCAGCAGGACGTTGTAGCCCTTTCGCAGGGCGGGGATAGCGTGGCCCACATGCTGCCGGTCCATGGTGGAGACCACCATCACGTCGGCCAGTTTGGGATTTTCCAGCATCTCTTCAGCGCTGGAAAAGCAGTTCTCCTCCGGGATATCGTAGAGCCTGCGGGCCTTTTCCACCTTGCGGGGGTCCAGGTCTGCCACGGCCA
Source organism: uncultured Oscillospiraceae bacterium (assembly GCA_900543555.1). Lineage (GTDB taxonomy): Bacteria > Bacillota > Clostridia > Oscillospirales > Acutalibacteraceae > Acutalibacter > Acutalibacter stercoravium. The sequence goes on from UQRL01000046.1 coordinate 11,879, forward strand.
CCACTTTCATCTGGCCGGGGAACAGCTGTTGCATGGAGGCGTAGGTGCTGCCCCGGTCGCCGAACCCGGCGATAGCGAAGGTTATGGGTGCGTTCATAGGAGACTTCCTCTCTTCATTCGATTTTCTTCTGTCCATTCTATTCCAAGGAAATGAGCGGGAAAGCGCGTGGCCGCGCAGGACAAGCCGCCTTCTTGCGTTCCGCAAGGGCGGAAGTTCTGCGCGGCCACGCGCCTTTAAACCACTACGCGGGATTTTACGCTGTCTCGATGGAGGCGGCCTTCTGCAGCTTCAGCAGCTCTACGGCGTCTTCCCGCATTTTGTATTTCAAAATCTTGCCCGCGGCGTTCATGGGGAACTCTTTGACAAAGGTGACGTACCGGGGCACCTTGTGCTTGGCCATGTGGTCCCGCACATAGGTCTTGATCTCCTCCTCCGAGGAGGTCTCCCCCTCCTTCAGGATGACCACGGCCATGATCTCCTCGCCGTACTGCTCGTCGGGCACGCCGATGACCTGCACGTCCCGGACCTTGGGATGGGTGTAGATAAAGTCCTCAATCTCCTTGGGGTAGATGTTCTCGCCGCCCCGGATAATCATGTCCTTGATGCGGCCGGTGATCTTGAAGTTACCCTCGGGGGTGCGGCGGGCCAAGTCGCCGGTGTGGAGCCAGCCGTCCTGGTCGATGGCGGCGGCGGTGGCCTCAGGCATCTTGTAGTAGCCCTTCATGATGTTGTAGCCCCGGGCACAGAACTCGCCGTCCACCTCGTCGGGCAAATCCTCGCCGGTCTCCGGGTCCACGATCTTGCACTCCACGCCGAACATGGCGCCGCCCACGGTGTTGACCCGCACATCCAAAGAGTCAGTGGTCTTGGACATGGTGCAGCCAGGGGAGGCTTCCGTCTGGCCATAGGTAATGCAGATCTCCGGCATGTGCATCTTCTCCACCACGTCCTGCATCACCTTCACCGGGCAGGGAGACCCAGCCATGATGCCCGTGCGCATGTGGGAGAAGTCGGTCTTTTCAAAATCCGGGTGTTCCAGCATGGCGATGAACATGGTGGGCACCCCGTGGAAAGCGGTGATCTTTTCCTGGTTGATGCAGTGCAGGCCCTTCCGGGGGGAGAATGCGGTGATGGGACACATGGTGGTGCCGTGGGTCATGGCGGCGGTCATGGCCAGCACCATTCCGAAGCAGTGGAACATGGGCACCTGGATCATCAGCTTGTCGGCGGTGGAGAGGTCCATGCAGTCGCCGATGGCCTTGCCGTTGTTCACCACGTTGTAGTGGGTGAGCATGACCCCCTTGGGGAAGCCCGTGGTGCCGGAGGTGTACTGCATGTTGCACACGTCGTCCCGGCGGATCTGGCGGCGGCGGTTCTCCACCTCTGTGGGGGGCACGGAGTCGCCCAGGCCCATGGCGTGCTCCCAGGTGTAGCAGCCCTTCTGGCGGCTGTCGATGGTGATGACATTGCGCAGCACAGGCAGCCGCTTGGAGTGGAGCTTGCCGGGCAGGCTGTCCTGGAGCTCGGGGCACAGCTCTTGGATGATGCCCACATAGTCCGAATCCTTGAAGCCGTCGATCATCACCAGGGTGTGGGTGTCGGACTGGCGCAGCAGGTACTCGGCCTCGTGGATCTTATAGGCGGTGTTCACCGTCACCAGCACCGCGCCGATTTTGGTGGTGGCCCAGAAGGTGATGTACCACTGGGGCACGTTGGTGGCCCAAATAGCCACATGGTCCCCCTTCTTCACCCCCATGGCGATGAGGGCCCGGGCAAACTGGTCCACGTCATCCCGGAACTCCGAATAGGTGCGGGTGTAATCCAGCTCGGTGTACTTAAAGCAGAACTGGTCGGGGAACTCCTTGACCATGCGGTCCAGCACATCGGGGAAGGTGGCGTCGATGAGGGTCTCCTTGGGCCAGACATACTTGCCTGTATGGCTGTGATTGTCCTGCAGCTCCCCTTCCTTCATGGAGAGGGTGGCGAAATAGTCGTGCATATAGTTGGCAAACTGGGGGAACACCACGCCGGCGTCGGAGAGCTCCTGGGCCCAGCGCTTCACCCATTCCAGGGAGATGTACCCGTCATAGCCGATATCCACCAGGGCGTCCAGCATCTGGGGGATGGGCAGGTCGCCCTCGCCCATCATGCGGTACTGGGGACGGCCTTCCACCATAACGCTGTCCTTGACATGGACATATTTGATAAGGCTGCCCAAATGGGCCACGGTCTCTTTGGGGGACTCTCCGGCGTAGCGGTAGGGGTGGTGCATGTCCCACAGGGCCGCCACAGAGGGCATGTTCACCTTATCCAGCAGGGCGCGCAGGCGCTTGGTGTCGGCGTACACGCCGTTGGTCTCCACCAGCAGGCACACGCCGAAGCCCTGGGCGATGGTGCCCAGCAGCTTTAGCGCCTCCGCCACAAAGGCGTCATCCACCTCGCCCTCGGGCTGGGGGTAGCGGTCGCCCAGCACCCGGATGTACGGGGTGCCCAGCTTCTTGGCCAGCACGATGTACTGGGTGATCTCGGAGATATTCTTATCAAAGTCCTCTTTATATTTCAGGCCGCAGCCAGAGGCCAGGCAGGGGATCTCCAGTCCTAGGGACCGCAGCTTTTCTAAAGTCTTAGGCAGTCGCTCGTCCGTAAAAGGGCGGGCGTTAACAGCGAAAATGTCCTCTCCCAGGCCGCGGATCTCAATGCCGCCAAAGCCCAGGTCTTTCGCCATGGAGTAGATGTCCACCCAGGAGTAATCTGGGCAGGCCAGAGTTGAAAAACTGATCTTCATGGAGAATCCACCTCTTCTTTTTTAGTGTATACCTGCCTATTATAGTACGAACCCCCTGCGCTAGGCAAGGGGTCCGGTGCAATTTTCTTCGCTTATTCCTGCATTTTTCTGCAAAAAGGCCTTATTTCCGGTGGGTGCGTCCGATGTCCTTACGGTACATAGCGCCCTCGAAGGAGATGGCCTCCACCCCGGCGTAAGCCCGGGAAAGGGCCTGTTCCAGGGTGTCTCCCAGGGCGGTGACGCCCAGCACCCGGCCGCCGTTTGTCAGGAACTTGCCGTCCTCCAGCTTGGTGCCGGCGTGGTACACGGTGACGCCTTCGGCCTGGCCGTTTGCATCCAGCCCGTGGATCTCAATGCCCTTGGGGTAGCTGCCGGGGTAGCCGCCGCTGGCCATGACCACGCAGGCGCAGGCCCGCTCGTCCCACTGAATGTCCACTTCCGCCAGGCGCTCCTGGGCCACGGCCTGGACAATCTGGGCGAAATCTGTCTTCAAGCGGGGCAGCACCACCTGGGTCTCCGGGTCGCCGAAGCGGGAGTTGTACTCGATGACCTTGGGGCCTTCCGGGGTGAGCATCAGGCCAAAGTACAGGCAGCCCTTAAAGGGGCGTCCCTCGGCGCTCATGGCCTGCACGGTGGGCAGGAAGATGGTCTCCATGCACTGCTGGGCCACTTCATCGGTGTAGAAGGGGTTGGGGCTGATGGTGCCCATGCCGCCGGTGTTGGGGCCCTTGTCCCCGTCGTAGGCGCGCTTGTGGTCCATGGAGGACACCATGGGCTTGAGGGTCTTGCCGTCGGTGAAGGCCAGCACGGACACCTCCGGGCCGGTGAGGAATTCCTCCACCACTACATGGGCGCCGCTTTCCCCAAAGATCTTGTCCTCCATGATGGAGTGCAGGGCGGCCTTGGCCTCCTCCTCATTCTGGGCGATGATGACCCCCTTGCCCAGGGCCAGGCCGTCGGCCTTGATGACCGCCGGGTACTTCCCCTGGTCCTTGATGTACTCCAGGGCGGCGGCGGGGTCGGCAAAGACCTCATACCCCGCAGTGGGGATGCGGTACTTCTTCATCAGGTTCTTGGAGAACACCTTGCTGGCCTCGATCTGGGCGGCGGCGGCGTTGGGCCCAAAGCAGGGAATCCCCGCAGCCTCGATAAAGTCCACCATGCCCGCGGCCAAGGGGTCGTCCGGGGCCACGAACACCAAATCCACCTGTTTCTCCTTAGCCAGGGCCAGCATGCCCTCCTTGTCCATGGCGTTCACAGGGAAGCACTCCGCATCCCGGCTGATGCCCCCGTTGCCCGGGGCGCAGTACAGGGCCTCTACCAGGGGGCTCTCCTTCAGCTTGCGGACGATGGCGTGTTCCCGCCCGCCGCTGCCGATCACTAATATCTTCATTGGGTCTCATCCTTTCTCCATTACAACAGATGCCACACAGCCGTCAAGGTGGGGCAGGCAAAGTCCGCACCCCCGTCCTTCCCGTGAACCTGAATGGTGCGCCAGCCCGCGGCCTTGGCGCCGGCCAGCTCCTGGGAATCGCCGCTGACCAGCCAAATCATGCCGGGAAAATGGGCGGCAAGCTCCGCCCGGCGGTACAAGCCCTCCCCGTGGTTTCCTGCCAGCTCCACCCGGCCGGAAACCACCCGGCCAGGGAAGAAGCGCTCCAGGTGCAGCTTGGGCAGCAGCTCTGTCAGGCGGGGGAAGCTCTCCGCCAGCATGTAGTTCTGATAGCCCTTATAGGCGCACAGGGCCAAGGTGGCGGCAGCGTCGGGATAGACACGGTACTGGCCGGGGTCCAACGGGTTGGGAGACGGGGCGCCGGGCTCCGCCAAGGTGCCCAGGAACCCCCAAAAAATCGCCTTGCGCATGGGCTTCGCCCCCTTCCTCCTGTAGGCTCAGTGGTGGAACAGCCGGATGCCCGTGAAGGCCATAGCGATGCCGTACTTATCGCAGGTCTCGATGACGTTGTCGTCCCGGATGGAGCCGCCGGGCTGGGCGATGAACTCCACGCCGGACTTGTGGGCCCGCTCGATGTTGTCCCCAAAGGGGAAGAAGGCATCACTGCCCAGGGCCACGCCGGTCATGCCGGAGAGCCACTCCCGGCGCTCCTCCCGGGTGAACTCCTCGGGCTTCTCGGTGAAGAACTGCTGCCAGGCGCCATCCCGGAGCACATCCATGCACTCGTCGCCGATGTAGACGTCGATCGTGTTGTCCCGGTCGGCCCGGCGGATGCCCGGCTTAAAGGGCAGGTTCAGCACTTTGGGGCACTGGCGCAGGTACCAGTTATCGGCCTTGTTGCCCGCCAGGCGGGTGCAGTGGACGCGGCTCTGCTGGCCGGCTCCCACGCCGATGGCTTGGCCGTTTTTCACATAGCACACAGAGTTGGACTGGGTGTACTTCAAGGTGATGAGGGAGACAATCAAATCCCGCTTGGCCTCGGGGGTGAGGGTCTTGTTCTGGGTGGGCAGGTTTTCCAGCAGGCTTTCGTCGATTTTCAGCTCATTGCGGCCCTGCTCGAAGGTGACGCCGAACACGTCCTTGTGCTCGATGGGGGCGGGCTTGTAAGCAGGGTCGATCTGCACCACATTGTAGCCGCCTTTGCGCTTCTCCTTCAGGATGGCCAGGGCCTCGTCGGTGTAACCAGGGGCGATAACGCCGTCGGAGACCTCCCGCTTTAAGAGCAGGGCAGTCTCCTTGTCGCACACATCGGAAAGGGCGGCCCAGTCCCCGTAGGAGGACATGCGGTCGGCGCCCCGGGCGGCGGCGTAGGCGGAAGCTAATGGAGAGAGCTCCAGATCGTCCACAAAGTAGATTCTCTTTAAGGTATCGGACAGGGGCACATACACCGCCGCCCCCGCGGGACTGACGTGCTTAAAGCTGGCGGCGGCGGGCAGGCCGGTGGCCTCTTTCAGCTCCTTCACCAGCTGCCAGCTGTTCAACGCGTCCAGAAAGTTGATATACCCGGGCTTGCCGTTCAAAACGGTGACGGGCAGCTCCGCGCCATCCTTCATAAAGATGCGGGAGGGCTTTTGATTGGGGTTGCAGCCGTACTTCAGGGCCAATTCGTTTGCCATGTTCCTCTCATCCTTTCCGAAAAATCACTGGTTCTTATTGACGATGCGGGTCTCTGCTTTACCGGTCTCCAGGTCGATAAAGCGGGTGAACAGGGAGACCTTGTTGTCTTCGTTTAAGTTCTCCCACAGGCTGGCGGTGAAGGCGTCGATATCCCCTTCGATAAAGACAGGGGTGGGCTCTCCCTCATAGGAGGGGATGGGGTCGCCGTCCTGCTTATAGGTGTGGATAAAGTGGCCCAGGCCCGCCTTGGGGGCGTACTCGAAGAAGAAACGCTGGGCGAAGTCCGGGTCGCCGCCGCAGCTCTTCAAGATGGACAGCTTATAGGTAAAGCTCCCCTCTCCCCTCTCCACAATGCCGGAGATGCGGGGAGTATAGTTGGGGCCGTCGGGCTCGAAGGTGCGGGTGCGCAGGGCCTCTTCAAAGGTCTTGCCCTCTTCGAGGAAGTCGTAGATGGTGTCGGTCTGGTCGCCGTTGGTGACGATGGTATCCTCCCCCAGCACACGCACCGGGGCATAGATGACCAAAGAGGGGTCGCTGAGCTTGGCGGGGTCATGGGCCTGGGTGCGGATGCCCGCGCCCTCCTCCACGAACACCCGGTTGCGGCTGTTGACGCTGCGGCCCATGATGAAGTAGGCGATGACGGCGTTTTTCCCATCGGCGCTCTGGCCGATGACGATGCCCCGGCCGGGGTAGCTGTTGCCCGCCAGGTCCTGCTTGATATCCACTGGTTTCATGGTGATGCTCCTCTCTAAAAATGAGCTGTTTCTTCCGAAATGTGCAACGCTGAAGGCGCGCGGGTGGTCCCGCAGAACAGGCCGCCTTCTTGCCTGCGGCAAGGGCGGGTCCCTCCACACAAGTTGGGTAGAGACAAGTAAAAGTTTTGCCAGCTTTTTCAAAAGCTGTGGGGGTGCGGGGGCAA
>UQRL01000047.1 GCA_900543555.1 uncultured Oscillospiraceae bacterium
GCAATGCTGACCACCAGCCGCAGGTTGGCCTCAGAAAGGCGCTTCTTGGCGGCCTCATCCCCGTTGGTGATGCGCACCGCCAGGTCCACCTCCTCATCGGGGGTCAGCAGCGGCACCCGGCCAATTTCCTTCAAATAGACCTTTACCGGGTCGTCAATGGAAACGCCGTCAGCGCCCACGCTGGGGTCCAGGTTGTCCAAGCCCTCTGCCTTGGCCAGCTCTTCGTCGTCGATGGTGATATCGTCAAAGTCCTCTACGATCTCCACGCCCTGGGTCTCTAAGGTGTCATAGAATTTCTCAATCTGCTCCGGGTCGAAATCCAGTTCCCCCAAAGCGTCCAGGATCTCCTTGGTAGAGAGCTGGCCCTTGCTCTTGCCCAGCTCTAAAAGGTCCTTGATGACTGTTTTCTTATCCGGTTGTGCCGCCATGTCTCTAACCATTCCTTTCCTATTTCCAAACAAATGGGTTCCCTTATTTTCTGCGTTTCAGTTCTTCCAAATAGCGCCTCAGGTCCTCCTCTGAGGCATTTCGGATTGCGGCGGGATCGGCAAAGCCCCCCTCGTTCTCCAAGATGGAGCAGTAGCCCTCCACATCCTCCCAAGAAGGAGGCACCTCCCGGCGCTGGGCGAGGATCCGCGCCAGCTCGGAGAGCTCCTCCTGGGTCAGCTCTCCGGAGAGGTCGGAGAGGGTGGTTTCGCCCTGTTTAGTCTTGCCCAGCAAAAGAGCGTATACTCTGCGGTTCCACTGGGTGACGAATTTTTCCGGAGGAAGGCGTTCTTCCAGCTGCCGCGCCTTCTCCTGGTGGGCGAAAAGGTAGGCCAAGATACCTTCTTCCGCCAGGGCCGCCCGCATGTGCCGCTGCTTTTCCGGGTTGCCCACGGTGCGGGCCGCCGCCACCTGCTGCTGGGCCTTCAGCTGCTCCCTGCGGCGCTGCCGGTTAACCCCGGCAGCCGCCCGCTTGGCCGACGCCATAACGCTCTCCTTCCCCACGCCGGTCTCCTCCGCCAGCCTGCCGGCATAGAGATCCAGCTCGATGGGGTCCCGCAGGGGAGCCAACACCTGGCTGACAGCCTCCTGGAGGTACTGCTTTTTCCCGTCCGCGGAGGAGAGGTCGTACTTTTCCTGCACTTTGGAGAGCCGGTACTCCGTGTCGTTGCCGCTTTGCTCAATCAGACGCTTAAAGCGCAGGGGTCCGTCCTGGGGGTCCGAGCGGAAAAACTCATCCGGGTCCTTATTCCCCGGCACCGTAATCACCCGCACCAACAGGCCCGCGTTTTTCAAGATGGGGATAGCCCGCTGGGTAGCCCGCTGGCCCGCCTCGTCAGAATCATAGCAGATGACAGCCTCATCAGCGTAGCGGCGGATAATGCGTGCCTGCTCCTCCGTGAGGGCAGTGCCAAGGGAGGCAATGGCATTGGTGAAGCCCGCCCGGTGCAGGGCGATGACGTCCATGTAGCCCTCTGCCAGGATCAGCTGCCGGGAGCCGGAGTCCTTGGCGAAGTTCATAGCGAACAGGCCGCTGCTCTTATGGTACACCGGGGTGTCGGATGTATTGATATACTTGGGCTTTTCATCGGTAAGGATGCGTCCGCCGAAGGCCACTACATTGCCCCGCAGGTCAAAAATGGGAAACATGACGCGGCCCCGGTAGCGGTCGTAAAGATAGCCTTTTTTGGAGAGCCGCACCATATCCGACTGCAAAAGCTCCTCCTGGGTGTAGCCCTTGGCTTTCAAGTGGTCTGTCAGGGCATAGCCGCCCTCCGGGGCGTAGCCCAGGCCAAAATGGCGGATGGTCTTCCCATCCAGCCCCCGGGCCTTGAAATAGTCCAGGCCGGGCTTTCCCTCTGGGGTGGAGAGGATGCCAAAGTAGAAGCGGCCGGCCTCCCGGTTGATCTCCAATATACGGGTGCGCAGCCGGGACATGGACAGGTCCGCCCCCTCTTCGGGCAGGGACAGGCCCGCCCGCTGGGCCAGAAACCGTACTGCCTCGGTAAAGTCCAGGTTCTCCACGCCCATGATAAACGCGATCACATCCCCGCCCTTGTTGCAGCCAAAGCAGAAAAAGGAGTTGTTCTCTGGATAAACACAGAAGGAGGGGGTTTTCTCGTTGTGGAAGGGGCACAGCCCCACCAGGTTCTTGCCCCGGCGCCGCAGGTTTACATAGGAGGCCGCTATATCCTCAATGCGGTTGCGGTCATTCAGCTCCCGGAGAAATTCCGGTGGAAACGGCATGGGCTGGCTCCCTCCTTTTCTGCAATGGTGTTTTTGGGGCTTACAGGCCCAAGTTCCAGGCCTTGGGGATGAACAGGTCCTGATAGCAGGCCACGGCGTAGTGGTCGGTCATGCCGGCCACATAGTCGCAGGACGCGGTCTCCACGCCCTCCTCCTCGGCGATGCGCTTCATGTAATCCGGCAGGTAATCCGGGTTCCGGAAGTGGTTGAACAGGCTGTGGATAATATGGGGCACCTTGCGCTCCTCCCGCTTGGCGTACTCGTTTAAGTACACCGCCTGGTACATGAAGTCGCTGAGCTCCTCATAGGCCCGGTAGGTGACCTCATCCATAGCAATCTTCCCCTCGTGGCTGTTTTCCACCACCGAGCGGATGAGGGAGGTGATGCGCTGCGTTTTGGAGCTGCCCAGCACATCGGTGATAGACTGGGGGATATCCTCCTCCCGCAGGACACCCGCCCGGATGGCATCGTCGATATCGTGGTTCATGTAGGCGATCTTGTCCGCCCAGCGGATGATGCGCCCCTCGGCAGTGTCGGCCTCCAGGCCGGTGGTGTGGCACAAAATGCCGTTGCGCACCTCGTAGGTGAGGTTGAGCCCGCGGCCGTCTTTTTCCAGGCGCTCCACCACCCGCAGGCTCTGCTCGTAGTGGCGGAAGCCGTGGGGCAGCAAGGCGTTGAGCGCCCGCTCTCCCGCATGGCCAAAGGGAGTGTGCCCCAGGTCATGGGCCAGCGCCACCGCCTCTGTCAGGTCTTCATTCAGGCGCAGCGCCCGGGCAATGGTGCGGGCGATCTGAGAGACCTCTAAGGTGTGGGTCAGCCGGGTGCGGTAGTGGTCCCCTTCCGGGGAGAGAAACACCTGGGTCTTGTGTTTGAGACGGCGGAACGACTTACAGTGGATAATCCGGTCCCGGTCCCGCTGGTAGGGGGTGCGCATCTCACACTCTTCCTCAGGGTGCTGGCGGCCCCGCGTGTTGGACGAAAGCGCCGCCCAGGGCGCCAGCATCTCTCGTTCCATGGCTTGGGTCTGCTCACGAATGGTCATAGCCTGTCCCATCCTTTCACCAATTCCAATTCGGTTAGCTCACGTCCGTCTTTGCAAGGCTTCCCCTTGTACAGGGGTTCCTTACTGTCTTATACGCACTTTTCTGGGAAAATGCTTGCCTCTTTTGAAAAAATTTGAAAACCCTTCACTCCACCGCGAAGGGGAAGAACCGCCTGCCCGCCTCTTGAACGGAGCAGCGGCCGCTGGTGGCATCGGCCAGCTTTCGCTCCAGAGCGGGCAGCTGTTCCGGCGCCAGGTGGAAGGACAGGCTCACCCGCTCTAAAAACTGGGTGTCATCCACCACACCGCCGCATTCGGGAACCAAGGCCGCCACCTTGCCGTACAGCGAGTAATCACAGGAGGCGGAAAGCAGCAGACACTCCCGCATCTGGATTTCCCCTGCGGCCGCCAAGGCGATGGAGGCGGTGTGGGAGTAAGCCCGGATAAGCCCGCCGCCCCCCAGGAGGATGCCGCCGAAGTAGCGGGTGGCCACCACAACAGCGTCCACCACGCCAGCCTTCCGCATGGTGTCCATCACCGGAAGGCCCGCGGTGCCCTGGGGCTCCCCGTCATCGGAGAAGCGGGCGGTGTTCCCCTCCCGCAGAATGTAGGCGAACACATTGTGGGAGGCGTCCCAATAGCGGGACTTTTTTTCCTGGATGAAGCGAAGGGCCTCCTCCTCGGTCTTCACCGGACGGCAGGCACCGATGAACCGGGACTTCTTTTCAATGAACTCATCCGAGGCCTCCCGTTCTACGGTGATGTATTCCACGGCGTTTCTCCCCCTTTCTCTGAAAATAAAGACAGGCGGCGCGAAACCGCGCCGCCCATCCCCGGGCATAAAGCCCACTATTGCGTCCAAATACAGAAAACGCCAACGGATTACTTGTCCTGCAGGCCGTAGCGCTTCTTGAACATATCCACGCGGCCGCTGGTATCCACCAGCTTCTGCTTGCCCGTAAAGAACGGGTGGCACTTGGAACATATTTCGACTTTGATGTCCTTCTTGGTAGACCGGGTGTGGATCACATTGCCGCAGGCGCAGGTGATGGTGGTCTCCTGGTAGTCGGGATGTATATTCTGCTTCATCTTCAGTTTCACCTCTTTACGGATGGGATATTTCAAATCAATCGCAAGATATTGTAGCACACATTCCCGGAAAATGCAAGAGAAAGTTTTTCCTTTGTGAAACCCCTGGGGCAGGGGCCTTTCTCACTGGCGGGCCAGGTAGGTGATGTACTCCTCCAGGCACAGGGAGCGCTGGGCCATGGCAGTGGCGTTCTCGCTGCCCACATAGCGCAGCACGGTCAAATTTCCCGTGCAGCCGGTGTAGTCCTCTTTATCCTCGGGATAACGGAACACAAAGCCGTACTTCCCCATATTGCTCCGCAGCCAGGAGCAGGTGCGGGAATCGGGAAAGGTCTCCGGGTCCCCTTCCAGCTGGACGCACAGGCCGGTTTGCTGGTCGCACTCCCCGGCCATGGGCACAGTGAGGCGTGCCTGGGTGTTGGCCATAACAGTGGTCAGGCCCTCCTCAGTCATCAAGCGCTCTACCTCCGCTTGAAAGCGCTGCTCCTGTTCCCCATAGGAAACATACCCTTCCGTGAAAGTGAGGGCCAGTCCGTCGGCTTTCGCGGCCTCCACCAGCATTTGCAGGGCATTGGCCATGTGGGCCTCCACCTGCACCCCCTCCACCTCCACTGTGTTGGGGACATAAGAGGCCTCTGCCGGGTTATCCCGGTTGATGACAAACAGGCTGATCTCATTGGAGTACACCGGCAAGCCCATTTCATCATAGGTTGTCAAATCCACCTGGCTGGCGGAAGACTCCGCCTGGGAAGAGGAGCTCTCTAAAAGCATTTCAGACTGGAAGTAGGGCACTATATAGAATGCCGCAAAAATTCCCAGGCCCACTGCGCCCACAAAGACGCCCAAAGCGAGCACCACACGCATTCCCCATTTGATACGGCGGACCTGCCGGGATTGGAGCTGCTTGTCCCGGGAAATAAAAAGGTTGCGCCCCGCAGGGCCTAAATCGACGCGGCGGTCCCTGCGGTGCAGAACCTGCCGCTTTCTGCTGTGCTTTGGCAAAAGGCTTCCCTCGCGATCTATACAAAACGGCTGCGCCCTTACGGGCGGCCGGATGACTTCATACTACTGTCCGTCTCATTATATCACAGCCCTGCAAGAAAAAGAATGGGGCCGCAAAAAAATCCGAGGTTTTTTCTGTCACGCCTCTTCCCCAGGGGGCATCTCCCGGCGGCTTCCCCTGGCCCGGGGCTCCACGGCACGGCGGACTGTGTACTCCGCCAAGGTGGGGTCATGGCGCAGGGCCATCCGGCTCAGCCAACCCGCCGCGGCCTTGTTTTCCAGCAGGCCGGTATCCTGCAGAATGGCCTCAAAGCTGGGCATCTCGGAAAGGCGCAGCTCCACCTTTCCACCCGGGAAAAAAAACAGCTTCATCACCCGCGCGCTGGACTGCTCCAAAAACGGCAACAGCACCTTTAAAACCGTGTTGCCATCCTCATCCCGGGCAAAGCAGGCGCTGGCCGCCGCCAGATACCGCTCGCCGTTGGCCGCCACTTCGCAGGGCTGGCCCGTTCCCGCGAAATCCAGCAGGAGCTGGCTTTTCTCCTCCCCCTCCCCCACGGTCATGGTGAACTGGCCGTCCTCCAAGCCGAAGCGCAGGGAGCGGATGCCGGGGGTGAAATTGTTTTGCAGCAGCTGGGTGAACAGGGGCAGCAGCCGGGCGCCCTCTGGCTCCAGGCAGTACTCCTTGCCGTCCAGCAGGCGGCATTCCAGAGGAAGCCGGCGCTCCGGGGAGCGGAAGGGGAACCGCTGCCTCTGCCGGCCGGGGGCCTCTGGGGGAGACGGGAAGGTGCTCTGAAGATTGCGGGCCTTGGCGCAGAAAGCCTTCAGCTCCCCATAGGCTTTCCGGTTGGAGGGAAGGGCGCCGCCTGGCTGGAACTCTTTGCCCTCGAAGAACTCCTCCACCAGGGAGATGGTGGTGGAAGTCTTGAACAGGCAGTCATTCCCGCCGGTGGTGACCACCACCATGTCCACGTCCGGCAGGACGATGATATTCTGCCCTAAAATGCCGTTGCACAGGTAGGAGCCGGGCCGCTTGCCCATCCACAGCTGGAAGCCGTAGCCCTGCTCCCCCATCTCGGGGGGAGTGGCCATCTGCGGGGAGCACATCTCCTCCAAGAATTCCCGGGGCACCAGGCGGCGGCCGTCCCATACGCCCTCCTGCAGAAAGAGCTGGCCCAGTTTGGCCATGTCCTCGGGGAACAGGTAAAGCCCCCACCCCCCTTTCTCAACGCCTTGAGGGCTCTTTTCCCAGTGGAGCCGCCCCATGGAAAGGGGGGCAAAGAGCCGGGGCCGCAGAAATTCCGTCAAACCCATGCCGGAGCGCTCCCGGACAATGCAGGAGAGCACATAGCTGTTCATGCTGTTGTAAGCGAACTTGGCGCCGGGCTCGAACCCCACGCCAGAGGAGAAGAAATCCCCCAGCCAGTCCTCACTGGTGACGGCCCCGGCCTCGTTGAAGTTGACGCCGCTGCTCATGGTCAGCAGGTGCCGCACTGTGACAGCCTTCATCCGCCGGAAGGCCAAGGGGTTTGCCAAAGGGGAGAGCCTGCCGGGAAAGATATCGCAGATGTGCTCCTCCAAAGAGAGCTTCCCCTCCCCCACCAACATGCCAACTGCCAGGGCGGTAAGGCTTTTGCACATGGAGTGGGTTACATGCCACACATCCTCCCGGTAAGGGGCAAAGGAGCAGGAGCACACCACCTTTCCATGGCGGAGCACCATCAGGGTATGGGGGTTGATGGTGGGATGGACCTGGGCCCGGCGGAGAAATTCTAAAAGCTGGCGGGAGGAAAGCCCCTCCCGCTCTGGGCTGCTGCGGGGCAAGGGCATCCCTGTGTAGCCCACCCCCCTGCCCCCAGCCCTCTGCGGCCGGAAGCGCACCCGCCCCACCTGTGGTTTGCGCTGAAACAGATCCGAGAGCACCTCTAGGGTGCGGCGCTGTGTGCGAAAGTCCATGTGCCTTCCCCCTTTTTAAATAAAGAAATCAAACAGAATCTCAAAAAAGCAGAAAATGGGAAGCTGCCACCGCTTCCCATTCCCCTAAAATCAGCTTATTCCGCCAGGAAATAAGCCTTGAAGGCCTTGTAGGCCATATACACGTCCAGCTTGGAGACCACCTCGAAGGGGGAGTGCATGGACAGCACGGGCACACCCACGTCGATGACATCGGCGTTCAGGCGGGAGATATCCAGCGCCACGGTGCCGCCGCCGCCCTGGTCCACCTTGCCCAGCTCACCAATCTGCCAGATAACGCCGTTGTCATCAAAGATCTTGCGCACCTGGGCCACAAACTCGGCGTTGGCGTCGTTAGAACCGCCCTTGCCCCGGGACCCGGTGTATTTGGCCACGCCCACGCCCCGGTTCAAATAGCAGGAATTGCCCGCCTCAAAGGCAGAGGCATAGGTGGGGTCATACGCGGCCGTCACGTCCGCGGAGAGACAGGTGGACTGGGAGAACACATGGTGTGCCATCCAGCCCTCGCCGCCAGCCAAATCGGCGATGAAGTAGTTTAAGAACTCAGAGGCCAGGCCTGTGTTGCCCACGCTGCCGATCTCCTCCTTGTCCGCCAGCACGGTGATGGCGGTGTACTCCGGCACGCCGCAGTCGAAGATGGCCTCCAGGGCGGGGTAAGCGCACACCCGGTCATCGTGGCCGTAGGCGCCGATCATAGAGCGGTCGAAGCCGATATCCACAGCCTTGAAGGCAGGCACGAACTCGATCTCCGCGGAGATCAGGTCGCTCTCCACAATGCCATACTGCTGGTGCAGGATGTTCATAATGTTCAGCTTGAACTGCTGCTCCCCTTCCCCATCGGTAAGGGGCAGGCTGCCCACCAAAATGTTCAGGTCCTCGCCGTTGATGGCTTCCCCCAGGGTCTTGCCCATCTGGTCCTTGCCCAGGTGGGGCAGGATGTCGGTGATGGTGAACTGGGGATCGCCCTCTTTCTCGCCCACGTTGACGGTGATCTCGGTGCCGTCCTTGCGGACGATCTTGCCGTGCATGGACAGGGGGATGGCGGTCCACTGATATTTCTTGATGCCGCCGTAATAGTGGGTCTTCAGCAGGGCCATCTCGCTGGACTCATACAGAGGGATGGGCTTCAGGTCGATGCGGGGGCTGTCGATGTGGGCCGCGGCAATGCGCACACCCCTCTTCACGCCCTTTTTGCCAATGACCGCCAGGCACAATGCCTTGCCCCGGTTGTTGTAGTACACCTTGTCCCCGGGCTGGTACATCTTCATGGGGCGCAGGGGCTCGAAGCCGGCGGCTTCGGCGGCCTGCACGGCCCAGGTGACGGTCTCCCGCTCGGTCTTGGCGGCGTTCATAAAGGCCTTGTAACCCTCGGCGAACGCGTCCGCCTTCTGCAGCTCCCCGGCCCCCGCCTTGGCAGCGCCGTGGGTGCGGTCGTTGAGAAGCTCCTTGGCCAAAGCCTTGGGGTCAATTTTTTCGTTTTTCTTGGACATTTTCAGATCCTCCAATCACTTAATTTCGCATGAAATCTTTTTATCTAAATGGATGGTCAGTTCAGCACTTCGATATAGATAGGATGATAGGTAGCCGGAGCGATTAACTGCGCAGCATCTCCATTGAGGTATACCGTCCGGACAATATCCCCCGCCCGCAAATCCTCATAGGCAAGGGGCTGGCCGTTCTTCTCGATGATAAGCCCCGGCGTCTGGGCAAGATAGCCGCTCTGGCAGAAGGCGTCAAACTTCCCGGAGGCGTCCAGACCGGTTACATAAAGGCTATTGCGGATGCCAGACTCTTCGGTCTCCTTCAGCTCTCCTATAAAGGAATTGGTATCGAACCACAGGTACTTCTCCACACTGTCTTTATATTTCTCTTGCCGGTCATGGTATTGTTTCATATAAAGACCCTCAACCATCACGCCATCCACCACCGTGTAGCCATCCTCCCAGGGGTTGCCCAGCCGGAAGGCATGATAGCCCCAGAAGAAACACCCCACTGCCACGCTCACAATAGCGGCGAAAAACAGGAACAGTCCCAACAGCAAGCGTTTCACACTCATGGAAGCTCCTCCTCATAAGACCAGTGACCGCCGGCAGTGAGGTTGCCTTGCAGCACAATTGCCAGCACATGGGGAATCTCCCCCGGCTGCCCCTGCCGGATTTCCCCTTGATAAGTGATGGACAGCCTCATGCCGGGGAACATATCCTCCAAGGGCCAGTCCACTCCATTGAGTTTCACCGGGACGCCGTTGTCCACCGTGAGTAGGTATTGGCCCTGCTGGTCCTCTCGGTTGACGGAAGACCCCTGCACCAGCAGAGTGTTCTCTCCCCGCAGTTCCAGGAAAGTGGCATACAAAAAATCTGTTTCCCGCCAGGTTGGAACCGCTCGCCAGGCGGCCGTTTTTCCCAGGAAAAACGCCCCTGATCCCACGCAGGCCAAAATTGCGACACACAAAGCCAACACAACTGCCTTTTTCAGCTTTGCCATACCATCCCCCCCTTTCCCCTACTCTACCACGGTTTGGGAGAAATTGCAATGTCAGCCGTACAGTTTCCGGTATATCTCATAGGCCCGCTGGACCTTCTCCACATAGGCGTCCGTCTCCGGGTAGGGGATGGTGTGCAGGGTCTCCCCATCGTGGGAGTAATCCCCGCTCTCCAGCCACTGGCTCACATTGCCCATACCCGCGTTGTAAGCGGCCAAGGCCACCTCCAAGCTGCCGTACTGGTCCAGCAGCAGCCGCAGCAGGGCACACCCGCAGTGGATGTTGTCCTCCGGCTGGAACACGTCGGCTCCTCCATCTTCAGTGGGGTAGAGGGAGGCAATCCAGTCAAAGGTCTCCTGGGTCAGCTGCATCAGCCCCTTGGCACCGGCGGAGGAGACCGCCTGGGAATCAAAGCCGCTCTCCGTCTTAATGATGGCGTAGACCAGGTCCGGGTCCAGCTCGAACTGGGCGGCCTCCCGCTCCACCAGGTCGGCATAACGCTGGGGGTACAGGAATTTCATGCCCGCCTCTACCAGCCGGGGACCGAAAAGCACTGCCCCCGCCGCCAGGAAAATGGCAAGCACGAGGGCCACGAGGCAACCTTTCTTCATAGGCTCGGGTTCTCCAATTCTTGTTCCAATTCCTCCAGGAAGGGGGCCAAGGCCGCCTTCATGTCCGTGCCGGGGCCGTTCTCCACCAGGAAGTCTGCCCGGCTGGTGTAAAATTCCGGAGAGGGCTGCGCTTCTAACCGGCGCAGGGCCGCCTCTTGGGTCAGACCATCCCGCCGCAGGATGCGGGCCAGCCGCTCCTCCTTGGGGGCGTTCACGACCAACACGCGGGAACAGATGGAATCCAGCCCCGCTTCCAGCAGGGTGGGGGCGTCCAGGGCCAACTGCCTATAACCCTGGGCCTCCCCCTCCTCCAACAGCTTGCGCACATAGCGGAGAATCCGCGGGAAGGTGATCTCTCCCAGACGGGTGCGGGCCTCCTCTGAAGAAAAGGCGCGGCGGGCAAGCTCAGCCCGGTCCAGCATCCCATCCCGAAGCACCTGGGGCCCAAAGGCAGTGGAGAGCTCTGCCAAACAGGGGCCATCATAGACCAGGGGGCTGCGGGTGGCCTGGTCGCAGTCCACCACAAGCCAGCCCCTGTCCCGCAGCACCTGGGCCGCTGTGGACTTGCCGGCCCCTGTGGGGCCCGTCAGGCCCAGGATGTGCCGCCCCTTGGGGTTGATCACCTGGAAGGCCGCCGCCCGGATGAGCCGGTTATACACAGCCAGGCCCACCCCGCGCTTTCGCGGCATGGCGGCGTAAGCCTTCACAACCCCCGCCTCGTCCAAGCCGTGGAGGGCTTCAAAAAGCCGATGGGCCTGGCTGGCACTGTCATAGCGGCTTCCATAGGCCAGAGCGGGCACTTGCAGAAAGGGGGCATCCTCCTCAAAGCACAGGGCCCAGCCGTCCCCCCGCTGGTTGACGTACTC
The DNA here is from genome assembly GCA_900543555.1 of uncultured Oscillospiraceae bacterium. GTDB lineage: Bacteria > Bacillota > Clostridia > Oscillospirales > Acutalibacteraceae > Acutalibacter > Acutalibacter stercoravium. Next base: position 11,299 of record UQRL01000047.1, read on the forward strand.
CACATACTCCTGGGGGGCGGCATCCACAATGACCACCTCCGCTTTGGGGGAGTAGTGCTTATACTTCATGCCGGGGGAAGCGGCCCTCTGCCCCGCCTTCATGCGGTGCAGTACCGCCGGGTCCACCTCCACCTCCCCCAGCACATTCCGCAGCTGGGAGAGCGTGACGCCGCCAGGCCGCAGGAGGCGGGGCACCGGGGTGGCCAGGGTCAGCACGGTGGACTCCACCCCCACGTCGCAGTCGCCGCCGTCTAAAAGGGCGTCCACCCGGCCGGTCAGGTCCTCCTGCACATGGTGGAAGGTGGTGGGGCTGGGCCGGCCGGACAGGTTGGCGGAAGGGGCCGCCAGGGGCACCTCCGCCGCGTCGATGACCGCCCGGGCCGTGGGGTGGGAGGGGCAGCGCACCGCCACCGTATCCAGGCCGCCGCTGGTCTCCCGGGGGATGCGGTCCGACTTGGGCAGGATGATGGTAAGCGGGCCGGGCCAGAAGGCGGCGGCCAATTTTTTGGCGCTTTCCGGCACCTCTTGTACCAGGGGCGGCAGTTGGGCCGGGTCGCTGATGTGGACAATCAGAGGGTTATCCGAGGGGCGGCCCTTGGCCTGGTAGATCTTTTTCACGGCGTCCCCGTCCAGGGCGTTGGCGGCCAGGCCGTACACCGTCTCCGTGGGGATGGCCACCAGGCCGCCCCGCCGCAGGATGGCACCGGCTGCCTGGATATCGCCGGGGCAGCGGTCGCTTAAAACTAAGGTCTCCATTTTCATCCCTCCTTATGCCTGCTGGGCCTCTTCCAGCTGGGCGGCCCGGTCCGCTGCGACGAGGCTGTCAATGATCTCATCCAGGGAACCACCCAGGATTTCCTCCAGCTTATAGAGCGTCAGGCCGATGCGGTGGTCTGTCACCCGGCCCTGGGGGAAGTTATAGGTGCGGATCCGCTCGGAGCGGTCGCCAGAGCCCACCTGGCTGCGGCGCTCCTGGGCCACCTGGGCGTCAGCTTTCTTTCGCTCCTGGTCCAGCAGGCGGGCCCGCAGCACTTTCAGGGCCTTGTCCTTGTTCTTGTACTGGCTGCGCTCATCCTGGCATTCCACCACCATGCCTGTGGGCAGGTGGGTAATCCGAATGGCAGAGGAGGTCTTGTTGATGTGCTGTCCTCCCGCACCGCTGGAGCGAAAGGTGTCAATCTGCAGGTCCTTGGGGTCGATATCCACCTCTACCTCTTCCGCCTCGGGCAAAACGGCCACCGTGGCGGCAGAGGTGTGAATGCGCCCCTGGGTCTCCGTCTCGGGGACTCTTTGTACCCGGTGGACGCCGCTTTCATACTTTAAACGAGAGTAGGCCCCCTCCCCATCAATGAGGAAGCTGACCTCTTTAAAGCCCCCCAGCTCCGTCTCGCTGAGGGAGACAATTTCTGTTTTCCAGCCCTTCCCCTCCGCATAGGCCAAGTACATGCGGTACAGGTCATAGGCGAAAAGGGCTGCCTCTTCACCGCCCGTGCCGCCCCGGATCTCCACGATAACATTCTTCTCATCGTTGGGGTCCTTTGGCAGGAGCAAAAGCTTCAGCTCTTCTTCCAAGCGGGAGAGCTCTGCCCCCTTCTCCTTCAGCTCCTGCTGGGCCATTTCCCGCAGCTCCCGGTCGGAGGACTCTTCCAGCAGCTCTTTGGCGCCATCGAAATCACGCTGGCACTGCCGCCAAGCCTGATAGGCCTCCACAATAGGGGCAAGTTCCTTGTGCTCTTTCATCAGGGCCGTATAAAGCTGCCGGTCCGCCGCGGTTTGGGGATCGTAGAGTTTCAGATTCAGTTCCTCGAAACGGTTTTCAAACACTTGCAGGTTCTCAAACATATGCAACACAGCCTTTCCAATCGTTGTGGGGTTCTAAGCAGGGAAAGGCTGCTACTGCTCCCCTTGGGGCCGCAGCACCTTTTTGATATTTTTCTCGCACTTCAGGCGGGGAAGCATCACTTCCCGGCCGCAGCCGTTGCAGCGGATCTTAAAATCCATGCCCACCCGCAGCACGGTGAA
>UQRL01000048.1 GCA_900543555.1 uncultured Oscillospiraceae bacterium
TGTGTTAGGCACGCCGCCAGCGTTCGTCCTGAGCCAGGATCAAACTCTCTAAAATATGGTATCTAAAACTCTTCCGAGTCTTAAATCTATTCTAGAGCTTCTTCTAAGCTCATTGCGAAGCACTTGGCTTCTCTTTACGGATTTTTTAGGTTCCGTTTCCTGTAATTCCTCGAGTTTTAACTCTCAGAAATCACGGGTCCTTCTTTCGTCTCGTTGTTTAATTTTCAAGGTCCTTGCGCTCTCGATTTCGTTCAGCCTGTCGGCCTCTCTCTCGAGCGCTTGACTATCTTACCACATTCGCTTTAGTTTGTCAAGCACTTTTTTCGGATTTTTTTCGCGGCCTTTTTCGTTCACCGGTCAGGTTCCGATTTTCAGCCGTTCTCTTCCGAGTTTTTCGAGCTCTCTCTCGAGCGCTCAGATATTATACCGCACCCTCCCTTAATTGTCAACACCTTTTTTCATGTTTCTTCATTTTCTTTTCAGGAAGGCCCGTTTCCTCTTTCTTTCCCCCTTTTCCCCCTCTGTACAACGGCAAAGAGATCGTGTTATAATATCTCCATTCCAGAGGGAAAACTCTCTATGCCTATTTTCTATATATTATGTATGGGACGTCTTTCCTTTCGCATTCCTCTTTCTTCGTGAGGTTTGCCGTCCGTCTCTTCATGGTTCTAACTTACCTTACAACTGAAAGGTGTGGTTTCATGCCCCTGCGCATCCAAGCGGACCTGCCCGCAATTGAAGTTCTGGAGTCTGAGAACATCTTCGTGATGACTCACGAACGGGCGCGGACCCAGGATATCCGGCCTTTAAAAATTGCCATTCTGAATCTGATGCCTACAAAAATTGAAACGGAAACCCAGCTGCTGCGGCTTCTCAGCAATTCACCCCTGCAGGTGGATGTAGAACTGCTGCACACGGCAACCCATGTGAGCAAGAACACCAGCTCTTATCATCTAAATACCTTTTACAAAACCTTCGGCGATGTAAAAGGCCAGAGGTTCGATGGGCTGATTATCACCGGGGCCCCCGTGGAACAGCTGCCTTTTGAAGAGGTGGATTACTGGGATGAGATGTGCCAGATCATGGAGTGGAGCAAGGAGAATGTTTACTCGGTGCTGCACATCTGCTGGGGCGCCCAGGCCGGGCTGTACTATCACTATGGCATTCCCAAGTATCCTCTGCCGGAAAAGCTCAGCGGCATTTACAATCACACGGTTTTAAATCCCTACCATCCCCTGATGCGGGGGTTTGATGACAACTATTTCGCCCCCCACTCCCGCTACACCGAAGTGCGGCTGGAGGATATCAAGAAGCACCCGGATTTGATCCCCCTGGCAGTGTCGGACTTGGCGGGGCTGCACATCGTCACCAACCAGAGCGGGCGGCAGATTTTTGTCACCGGGCACGCGGAGTATGACCGGGACACCCTGGCCAAGGAGTATTTCCGGGACGTGAACAAGGGTCTGAATCCCAAAGTGCCCTACCATTACTTTCCCGGGGATGACGACACCAAAACCCCGCCCTTTACCTGGCGGAGCAACGCGCACCTGCTGGTGGCCAATTGGCTGAACTATTATGTATACCAGCAGACCCCCTATGACTTTCTGTGCGGCGGTCAGTGAGGGCGGCGTGCCTGTACAAAGCGTTTCACGGGCAGGGCAGGGACCATTCTTGCAAACCCCAGGTAAATCCGATATAATGGAAAGTACGACGCGGAAAGGAGCGCTTCTTATGAAATACGACGGCATCCTGTTTGATCTGGACGGCACTTTATGGGATTCCACTGAGGCGGTGGCCGCCTCTTGGGAAATTGCCCTGCGGGGCCAACCGGATGTGGAGGCGCCTCCCACCCGAGAGCAGCTGGAAGGCGTGATGGGCATGACTGGCGAACAGCTGATGGCCACCTTATACCCCCAGCTTTCCCCCCAGCGGCATCAGGAGCTGTTCGACCTGTGCTGCCAGGTGGAAAATGGGTATCTGCGGGAGCACGGGGGGCGTCTCTATCCCAGCCTGGTGGAGACCTTGGACAAGCTCTCTCAGAAGCTGCCCCTGTTCATTGTCAGCAACTGCAACGAGGACTACATTCCCAGCTTTTTAGACGCGCACCAGCTTCACCGGTACTTTACCGATTGGGAGTGTATTGGACGGACGGGCCGGCCAAAGGGGGAAAATATCCGCCTGGTGGTCAAGCGCAACCACCTCGCCTCCCCCCTTTATGTGGGGGACACCCACATGGACCAGGAGGCGGCCGCTCAGGCCGGGGTTCCCTTTCTTCACGCAGCCTACGGCTTTGGAGAAGTGGAAGGAGCGCCCAAGCTCCTCTCCTTTTCAGAGCTGCCGCAGCTTTTAGAAGTGTGAAGGTTTCTGGTGCTTGTGTTTTCAGAAAGGAGGAGGCATGAAAACCTCTCTGCTGTTTTCCAGTTATCCCTTTATCAGCGGCGAAAAGGTGACCTTGACCCGCGTTACCGACATGGACGCAGAGGCCCTGTGGCTCCTTCTCAGCGACGAGGACACCCACCGGTTTACCCCGGAAGGGGCAGTACATTCCTCCCGGGAATGCGCCGCCCGGCTGCGCCAGTTCGACACCCTGTTCCAAGAGCGCCGGGGCGTGGTGCTGGGAATCTACTCCACGTTAAACCAGCTGGTAGGGCTTTTGGAGATCTCACACCTTGACCGCCAGGTGGAATCCGTAACGCTGAGCTTTATGTTGCTTCCAGAATACACAGGGCAGGGCTACGCCTCCGCCGCGGTGCGGGCCGCCTGCGATTATCTGCTGCGCACCGTGGGGGTTCATCGAATCCAATGCTTTGTGCTGCCTATCAACTACCGGGCGGTGCTGGTGCTGGAGCGGTGCGGCTTTGTGAAGGAGGGCACCATTCGGGAGGGCTTCCTCTGGCCGGACAAGGGCATCGTGGATCTGACCCTCTACTCCCTGCTGCCCACAGACCGGAAACCCAAGCTGGACGGACCTGCCCGGTATTTCTAACAAGCGATAGAAAACGCCCCCTCCGGGCCAAGGAGGGGGCGTTTTCTATTGGTCAAAGGCGGCCCGCATGAAGAGCAGCAGCTTTTTCTCCCGGCGGCTGACCTGCACCTGGGTCATACCCAGCAGGGCTGCGGTTTGGGTTTGGGTTTTGCCCTGGAAGTAGCGGTATTGAATGAGCTTGCGGTCCCGCTCCTCCAGGGTCTGCAAAATTTGATACAGGGTCAGGCGCTCGGTCATCCTCTCCTCGGGGGCCTCCACGGGCACGTCCACCTCGCCCCCGTCCTCTGGACCGGTGAGGGACAGGGGAGCCTGTCCCACTCCCAGGGCCAAGGCGGCTTTCTCCACGGGAACGCCCAGGCGCTGGGCCACCTGGGCCACCCCAGGGGATTTTCCCGTCTCTTGGCGGAGCTGGTCCGCTGTCTCCTGGGCTTTGCGCCCCAGGTCCCGCATGCCCCGGGAGACCCGCAGGGCCCCGCCATCCCGGAACAGGCGGCGTACCTCCCCCAGGATGACCGGCACGGCGTAGGTGGAAAATTTCACCCCCCGGGCCGTGTCGAAGTTCTCCGCCGCTTTTACAAGCCCCACGCACCCCGCCTGGAACAGGTCGTCATACTCCACACCCCTGCCCAGGAACCGGCGGGCGCATAGATGCGCCAGGCCCAGGTTCTCCTCCACCGTGCGGCGGCAAGCCTCCCGGTCACTGTTTGGTGTCAAAGTATTTGGTCAGGGTGACGCTGGTGCCCCGGCCCACGGCGCTGGTGACCCGCACGCTGTCACAGAAGCTTTGCATCACCGCAAATCCCAGGCCCGCCCTCTCCTCGCCGCCAGTGGTGAACAGGGGCTCCATGGCTTTTTCAATGTCCGGGATGCCGCAGCCCTTGTCCCGCACCTTTACCACGGCCTTGCCATTTTCAAATAGCTTGACCGTTATGTACACGGTGCCCCGTTTGTCCTTGTAGCCGTGGACGATGGCGTTGGTCACCGCCTCGGAAACGGCGGTCTTCATGTCGGTCAGGTCCGCCACAGTGGGGTCCAGCTGGGAGAGGAACGCCGCCACCGCCGCCCGGCCGAACCCCTCGTTGACGGAGCGGGAGTCGAAGCTGATCTGCGCTTGATTGATGGGCTTCATCAGCCAGCCCTCCTTTCGATGGCTGCCAGGGACGCGATGCCGGAGAGCTCCACCATCTTGCCCAGGTTCGGGGACAGCCCGCAAAGCACCACATGGCCTTTCCAAAACTGCAAAAGCCGCACCCGGCCCAGGATCAGCCCGATGCCGGAGCTGTCCATAAAGGGCACCTGGGAAAAGTCCAGCCGCAGGCAGTAGGGCTTCACCTTCTGGGCGGTGTCGTCGATGGCCTCCCGCATATCCCGGGCGCTGTGGTGGTCGATCTCCCCGGAGAGCCGGGCGGTGAGCACCCCTTCTTTATAGCTGAGCTGTACACTCATAGTCTTCCTTCCTTTCTTTTCGGCACAGGGCGGGGCAAAGAAAAAAAGGCCCTGGAAGAAGGGCCAGCCTTCTTCCAAAAGCCTGTTTCTTCCCTTTGCATCTATTCTACAAAGGGATGGGTGCGTATTTTGCCAAAGGATGTCACAGCGGAAAGTTCTTTTTTCTCCAAGAGAAGGGCCTCACTTTCGCCGTTTGGGCAGCATGCCGCGTTTCTTCTTGATCCAGCGGGAGTATGGCGTTCCGGGTTTCATTCTCCAGAACAGCAAGCTGTATATTATACACCAGCCTATGTCAAATACCACAGCTCCTAGGGCTAACCCACGCCCAATCACTGGAAGAGCTACAACACAATCGAAAAAACAGCAAAGTAATAAAACCACGGGGTGCCCAAACAAAATCACAAAGTAGAGCAACAACAGTGTTTTAGGAACCACATCGCGAAATCTTTTATAGAGGAACCACTCTCTTACGCTTTGACCTTGTTTCCGTTTTTTCAGCGTGCTGTTGTTCAGCTGGTACGAAATAATCCCGGCCAGCGTTAAGCGAATGTAAAAAAATGAAATCACATACCATACTAAAACCACGCAAGCATGCTCATAGAAATTCATTACAGGTTCCCTTTTCCAAACTTACCTTTCAGCATGTCGCGGATCTCCCCCGCCAGGTAGAAGGAGCCGCAGACGATGAGGGCGGCGTCCTGCTTCATGGCGCGGGACGCCACGGCCAGGGCCTCCCGGCAGGAGCCCGCGGGGATGGCCTTGGGGCAGAACTCCCTGGCAATCTGGGCCAGCTGCTGGGCGGGCAGGGCCCGGTGTCCCTGGGGCGTGACCGTGACGATGGTGTCAAACAGGGGGCCCAGCACTTGCAGCTCGCCCCGGCTGTCCTTGTCGGCCAGCACGCCCATGATGGCCACTTTCCGCTGGGGGACGAACTCCTCCAGGGCTTGGCGCAGGGCGTGGGAGCAGCCGGGGTTGTGGCCGCCGTCCAGCAGCACCAGGGGGGACTGGGAGATGACCTCCATCCGGGCGGGGATGAAGGCCCTTTCAAAGCCGCGGGCTATGCCCTGGGGGGTGACGGGCCAGCCCCGGCTTTGGAGCACCTCCAGCACCTTCAGGGCGGTGATGGCGTTCTTCACCTGGTGCTCCCCCAGGAAGGGGGTGCGCAGGGCCAGCCGCCCCCAGGGGGCCGTCTCCGCGGTGAAGGCCGTGCCAGACAGGGAGCGCTCCCCCTCCCGCACCTGGGAAAGGTCGGGGCGGAACAGCTCCACATGGCGCTCCTGGCAGATTTGCTCCAGCTCTCGTGTCACCTCTGGGGCCTGGTCGGGGTAGAGCACCAGCCGGCCGCCCTCCTTGACAATACCGGCCTTCTCAAAGGCGATCTTCTCCAGGGTGTCCCCCAAAATGGCGGTGTGGTCCAGGGAGATGGACATGATGGCTGCCGCCTCCGGCACGGGGATGGCGTTGGTGGCGTCAAACCGGCCGCCCATGCCCACCTCCAGCACCACGATATCGCACCGGCGCCGGGCGAACCAATGAAGGGCCAGGGCGGTGATGTACTCGAACTCCGTCACCTGGTCGCCGCTTTCCTCAAACTGGTCGGCGATGGGGGCCAGGGTCTCCACCTCTTCCACCAGCTCCTCCTTGGGGATCATCTCCCCGTCGATCTGGAACCGCTCCCGGAACTCCAGCACATAGGGGGAGGTGTACAGCCCCACCTTCAGGCCGCACGCCTGCAGGGCGGAAGCCACCAGGGTGGAGCAGGTGCCCTTGCCGTTGGTGCCCGCCACATGGACGAACTTCAGCTGCTTGTGGGGGGCCCCCAGCCGGTCCAGCAGGGCGCTGATGCGCTCCAACCCCGGCTTGATGCCGAACACCAGCCGGCCGTACACATTGTCCAGAGCTTCTTCATAGGTCATGGTATCTCCTCCACGCAAAGAGAGGTTTCCCGTGGGAAACCTCCTTGCCGTTTTTTCTGTGTTCCTTATTGCAGGGCGGCCAGGGCCTCTTCGATGCCCCGGACCTTCTCCCGCAGCTTTTCCGCGTTGTCCTTCACCCCGTCGATGACGTTCTGAGGGGCCTTGCTGATGAACTTCTCGTTCTGCAGCTTGGCCTCCGCAGTGGCAAGCTGTTTCTTGGCGCCTTCCAGCTCCTTGGTCAGGCGGGCGGTCTCCGCTTTCTTGTCCACCAGGTCGTCCATGGGCAGGTAGGCCCGGCAGGCGGCGGTGACCACCGTCACGCTGCCCTCAGCCTGGGGTACGCTCTGGGCCACTTCCACGCCGCTGCAATAGGCCAGGCGGGCAATGGCCTCCTTCTCCGCCTCAAAGGCGGCCGTGTCCGCGGCCTCGATGGCCAGGTGGGCCTTCTTGGAGGGGGGCACGTTCATCTCGCTGCGGCGGGTGCGCACAGCGGTGATCAGCTCCATGACCTTCTTCATCTCCGCCTCGGCCTGGGGGAAGGCGCGGCCTTCCTCGTACTCCGGCCAGGGCGCCACGATCAGGGCCTCGCCCTGGTGGGGCAGGCTCTGCCAGATCTCCTCGGTGACGAAGGGCATGAAGGGGTGCAGCAGGGCCAGGGTGTTCGTCAGCACCCACACCAGCACCTGGCGGGTATTCTGGGCGGCTGCCTCGTCCCCGCCAGTCAGCGGGCGCTTGGCCAGCTCGATGTACCAGTCGCAGAAGTCATCCCAGATAAAATCGTACAGCTTGGACACGGCCATGCCCAGCTCGAATTTATCCAGGTTCTCGGTGACTTCTTTCGTCACGGTGTTGAACCGGCTGACGATCCACTGGTCCTCCAGGGTGAGGGACTGGGGCAGGGCGCAGGGCACGTTGTGGCCGTCGATATTCATGTGGATGAACCGGGCGGCGTTCCAGATCTTGTTGGCGAAGTTCCGGCTGGCGGCCACCTTCTCATCGGAGTAGCGGGCGTCGTTGCCGGGGGAGTTGCCGGTGACCAGCGTAAACCGCAGGGCGTCCGCGCCGTACTGGTTGATGACGTCCACGGGGTCGATGCCGTTGCCCAGGGACTTGCTCATCTTCCGGCCCTGGGAGTCCCGCAGCAGGCCGTGGAACAGCACGGTGTTGAAGGGAGCCTTGTCCATGTGCTTCAAGCCGGAGAAGATCATCCGGGCCACCCAGAAGAAGATGATGTCGTAGCCGGTGACCAGGGTGTCCGTGGGGTAGAAGTATTTCAGCTCTTCCGTCTCGTCGGGCCAGCCCAGGGTGGAGAAGGGCCACAGGGCCGAGGAGAACCAGGTGTCCAGGGTGTCCTCATCCTGGTGGATGCGCTTCCCGCCGCACTTGGGGCAGGTGTCCACGTCCGTCTCGGAGACGATGGTCTCGCCGCAGTCCTCACAGTACCAGGCGGGGATGCGGTGGCCCCACCACAGCTGCCGGGAGATGCACCAGTCCTTGATGTTCTCCATCCAGTTGTAGTAGGTCTTTTCCAGCCGCTCGGGGATGAAGCGGATGGTGCCGTCCTTCACCACGTCGATGGCGGGCTTTGCCAGGGGCTCCATCTTCACGAACCACTGGGTGGAGACACGGGGCTCCACCACGGTGTGGCAGCGCTGGCAGGTGCCCACGTTGTGCTTGAGGGGCTCTACCTTGATGAGGTAGCCGCCCTCCTCCAGGTCTTTGACGATCTGCTTGCGGGCTTCCATCCCAGAGAGGCCGGCGTACTTGCCGCCGTTCTCGTTGATGGAGCCGTCCTCGTTCATCACATTGATGACGGGCAGGTTGTGGCGGCGGCCCACCTCGAAGTCGTTGGGGTCATGGGCGGGGGTGATCTTCACCACGCCGGTGCCGAAGTCCATTTCCACATACTCGTCGGCCACAATGGGAATCTCTTTGTTCACCAGGGGCAGGATGACGTTCTTGCCCACCAGGTGCTTGTAGCGCTCGTCCTCGGGATGGACCGCCACGGCGGTATCGCCCAGCATAGTCTCGGGACGGGTGGTGGCCAGCTGGATGTACCCGCTGCCATCGGCCAGGGGATAGCGCAGGTGCCAGAAGGAACCCTGCTGCTCCTCAAAGATAACCTCCGCGTCGGAGATGGCGGTTTTGCAGTGGGGGCACCAGTTGATGATGCGCTCGCCCCGGTAGATCAGGCCCTCTTCATAGAGCTTGACGAACACATGGCGCACCGCCTTAGAGCAGCCCTCGTCCATGGTGAAGCGCAGCCGGTCCCAGTCGCAGGAGGAGCCCAGCAGCTTCAGCTGTTCCAAAATGCGGCCGCCGAACTTGTCCTTCCAGGCCCAGGCCCGCTCTAAGAAAGCCTCTCGGCCCAGGTCCTCTTTGGAAAGGCCCTCTTCCCGCATGGCCTCCACAATCTTGGCCTCGGTGGCGATGGAGGCGTGGTCGGTGCCGGGCAGCCACAGGGCAGAATAGCCCTGCATCCGCTTCCAGCGGATGAGGATGTCCTGCAGGGTCTCGTCCCAGGCGTGGCCCATGTGCAGTTGCCCCGTGATGTTGGGGGGCGGGATGACGATGGTGTAGGGTTTCTTCTTCGGGTCCACCTCGGCGTGGAAGTAGCCGCCCTGCATCCAAAAGTCGTAGATGCGGCCCTCCACCTCTTGAGGCTCATAGGCTTTCGCAAGCTCTTTGCTCATGTTGTTCCCTCCAGGTTCCTATCCGGGAAGTTCCCGGCGATTCTTCGGTAAAATTCCCTTGAAAATTTATTATTTCATCTTATGCCCGGTTTGTCAACAGAAAATGCGGGCGGAAACGGGGATTTCCCCGTTTTCTTTGGGAAACAAGGGGAAAGCCGCCCCCGGGGGAGCGGCTTTCCTGTGGTCCACAGTATGGCAAGTGCTGCCGTCAGCACGATGGGAGCTCTCAGGCGGCGATGCCTTCCAGCACGGCCACATACTTGGTGAACACCGTGGCGGCCTGGCAGCGCTGGGTGTTGTCCCCAGGGTTGAACAGGCCCTTCTCATCGCCGGAGACCAGGCCCAGCTGGTAGGCGTTGTAGACGGCTTCCTTGGCCCAGGAGGAGATGCGGCTGTCATCCGGGAACTGGAAGCCCTCATCCTGGGGCGCGGTGCCGCCAATTATGGACTGCAGGTAGTTGTTCAGCACCACGCACATCTCCTCCCGGCTGATGAGGCCGCTGGGATGGAAGCCCCCGTCCTCGTAGCCGGAGACCACGCCCAGCTCCTCTGCCCAGCACACAGGGGCGTAAAACCAGTCCCCCGTTTTGATATCCGTAAAGCTGGTGCCGGCGGGGACGTAGTCCTCGGGGGCCAGGGCGTTGTAGAGCACTTGGACAAACTCCGCCCGGGTGATGTCCTTCTGGGGATTGAAAAAGCCCCGCTCGTCCCCGGAAAACAGGCCCATATCCGCGGCTTCTTCCACATAGTCATAGTACCAGGCGCTGCGCTTCACATCGGGGAAGCGCAGGGGGTCATAGCCCCCCTCCACCAGCTGGTAGGCCTTCTGGTTCTTCACCGGATATCCAAAGTTCACATGGTTTAAATCGGAACTTTCCTGCCAGGGGTTCTCCTCCACATGGTCCGGCTGGCGGCTGAAGGCCTGGCCGTCTACCACGGTTTGCGAGCCGATGAGGAAGTAATCGTAAGAGATGGCCTGGTCGTTGGCGTCATCCCAGGTCAAATCCAGGTTGTACCAGTCCCCATCATCCATTTTAATGTTGTTCCACATGTGGGTGTCGCTGGACGCCAGGGCGCAGGGGATTTCCAGCAGGTCGCAGACCATCTTCACAGCCTTGGCGTAGCCGTCGCACACAGGCTCATAGGCGTCCCCGGCGATAAGGCAGCTGTAAGCCTGGTGGGAGAGGTTGGCATTCACAGTGCCGTCCTCCTCCAAGGCACCGTAATTATAGGTGCTCTGGGCGGCCAGCAGGTCGTGGACAGCCTGGATCTGCTCGTACCGGGTGGGATATTGGGCCGCCTGGTCCGCGATTTGCTGGGCGGCTTCCGCCTGCTCCAGCCACATCTGCTGCTCCTTGCCGCCATACTGCAGGCGGAAGGCGAAAACCACATTGCCAGTGGTGACGGAGCGGCCGTCGGTGCTGCTCCAGGTGATGCCGTAGCGCATGTCAGAGAGCCAGAGCAGGCCGGGCTGGTCGTAACGCAGGGCAGTGATGGCCGCGCACAGGTCGGTGTAAATGGAGCGGTACAGGGCCTGCGAAGCGGAATCCGGCACAAAGGTGGAGTTCTGGATGGAGCCGGTCAAGGTGAGGTTGTAAAGCTCCTGCACGAACATCTGCACCTGGCGGTAACCGTCCACCTCCGCGGCGAAAAGGATCTCGTTGGGAAGCAGGCCGGCCAGCTGGTCATAGCAGGCCTTCTGCCGGGCAGTGAGCTGGCCGTAAAAAGAACCGTCATCGTAGGAACCCAGGGGCGCGGAAAAGGTTTGGGCCGCCGAATATCCCGCTTCGTCCCCGCCCAGGGTATCCCGGGTCTCCATCAGGGCATAGCCCTGTTCCCCGTCGGTCCACTGGTACACGGCGCCCAGCTCCCCAGCGGGCTGCTGGGCCTCCTCTGCCAAAGCTCCCACGGGCAGAACGGACAGCAGCACCAGCATTGCCAGCAGCAGGCTCCACCCCTTTGCGATCCTCTGTTTCATCGTCTTTCTTCCCCTTTCTTCCCTCCAGCCCAAAAGCCGGACTTTTCTATAAATAGTGTCTCTATTATCCCTGAATCCATCCCCAATGTCAATCCCCAGCAGGGCTCTCCGGCAGGGGCTCTGACTGGGAAATTCTGCCCCAGGGTTGCATCTTGACGGATTTTGTGCTAGAATGTAACAGATTTGTAACCTTTGGCACTTTCGCCTACGGGCACATCGGGGAGAAGTTTTCCTTTCTCCCGCGGGGAAATCGGGAGTTTAAAATGGGAAAAAGCCCTTTCATGTTTAGGAGGAATGCTTTATGACACAGCAATCTGCGGGACCTGCCCGCCGGGTGCTCACGTTTTTTGTGACACTGGCGGTGCTTTTGGCCTCTATTGCCGGCCTGGGCCAGAGCGCCCGGGCAGCAGGCACCCCCACTTCCATCGGCCTGGCCGAGCACGGCCTGATGGCCTACCGGGACAACTGGCAGTATGTGTACGGCGGCAAGGGCGGAGACACCGATGGCGACGGCCTGCGGGAGTCCGACTGCGCCGGGCTGATTTACGCCTACTTTAAGGATATTGGAGCGGAGGCCGGCTGCTATGGCGGCGCTTCCTCCCAAGTGAAATACAACTGTGTATTTTCCGGTGATGTGGATGAGCTCTACGGTATCCCCCGCATCCACGGGCTGGTCATCACCATGCCCGATTACAACGACCCTTCTACGGGCATTTACAGCCACATCGGCATTTATGTGGGCAACAACATGGCCACGGACAACAGCGATTTCAACACCAACATGGTGTATGACCAGGTGGTGGGCAGCGGCCGGGGCTGGACCGCTTGGCACGTGTTTGACAACGGCACCCTGTACCCCTCCAACGGTTGGTACGAATTTGACGGGGCCCTGTACCACTACACCAACTGCCAGTACGACGTGGACAAGGTGGTAGACGGCATCACCATCGGCAGCGACGGCATCGCCCTGGGCTCCGACGGCGAGCCCCTGACGGCGGACTCTCCCGAGGCCCCGGCTCTGAGCACGGAGTACGTCTCCGCCACCACCGTGGCCCAGCAGCTGGAGAGCCTGGGCTACAGCGGGAAGGACAGCACCGCCGACATCATCGGCGACGGGGATGACGTGCCCAGCGAAGATGAGTTCAACGGCCGCATCACCGGCGTCGGGGTGTCGCTGCGGGAGGAGCCCACTACCCAGTCCCGGCAGCTGGCCACCCTGGCTCTGGACGAGCGGGTGCAGATTTTGGAAACTGTGACGGGAGAGCGGCTCTCCAACGGCGATGGCGCCAGCGACCAATGGTGCTCTGTGGTGACGGAAACCGGGCGCTCTGGCTATGTGTGGGCCCCTTATGTGGAACAGGAAGCCAGCGTCGAGGCCCCTGTCTTCTCTGTGGAGGACGGCAGGCTGGTAATCACCGCAGAAGAGGGGCTGGACATTCGCTACACCACCGACGGCAGCCGCCCCACCGCGGAGAGCACACCTTACACCGGTCCTATCCACGCCTCCGCCACCTACCGGGCCGTAGCCGTGCGGGACGGCTGGACAAGCCCTATGGCCACCATCACCTTTGCGGGGGGCAGCCTGTTCACAGACTTCACCAGCGATGACTGGTACTTTGAGCACGTGGACCGCACCGTGGAGCTGGGGCTGTTTTCCGGAAACGGGGACCAGACCTTTACGCCCACCAGCACCATCACCCGGGCCCAGTTTGCGGCAGCCCTGGCCAACCTGGCCGGTGTGAACGCAGAGGACTATAAGGGGGAGACGGGCTATAATGATGTCAGCGGGGATATCTGGTATTCCGGGGCGGTGAACTGGGTCACCAGCCAGGGCATCATGGCCGGCATTGGGGGTGGCGCCTTCTGGCCGGAGGAACCCATCAGCCGGGAGCAGATCTGCGTGGCAATGGCCAACTACGCCGGACTGACCTACAGCGGCAGCTCCGGCACCTTCGCGGATGACAGCTCCATTCACGACTGGGCCAAGGAAGCAGTGTACGCCTGCCGGGAGCTGGGGCTCATCACCGGCATGGGCAGCAACACCTTTGCTCCCCAGGAGCCCGCCCAAAGGGCCCAGGCCTGTGCCATTGTGCTGAACGCCTACGACGCGGGGCTGTAAATTTCCATCCGTCTCAAGCCTGCACAGTACAAAGAAGGGGTACCCTCTATAGGGCCTGCACTTGTCAAGAGAAAGTAGACACTAAAAAGAATATTTATCAGAAGCCCCGT
>UQRL01000049.1 GCA_900543555.1 uncultured Oscillospiraceae bacterium
GGGCGGGAGCCTCGCTTCTGTCAGCGGAGCTCTTTTTTGATTTTGTTCAGGGCGCCTTTTTCCAGCCGGGAGACCTGGGCTTGGGAAATGCCAATCACCCCTGCCACCTCCATTTGGGTCTTGCCCTCTAAAAACCGCAGGGAGAGGATGCGCTTCTCCCGTTGGCTCAGGTTTTGGATGGCCTGTTTGACGGCGATCTCCTCCAGCCAGTCCCCATCGCCGGAGTGGTCGCCCACCTGGTCCATCAGGTAGATGGCGTCGCCTCCATGGTCGAATACCGGCTCGTAGAGGGAAACGGGTTCTACAATGGCCTCTAGGGCCAGCACTACGTCCTCCCGCCGCATGGAGAGCGCCTGGGCAATCTCCTCGATGGAGGGTTCCCGGTTTTTTTCGGCGGTCAGCCGCTCCTTGCACTGGATGGCTTTGTAAGCCGTGTCCCGCAGGGAACGGCTTACCCGCACGGAGTTGTTGTCCCGCAGAAACCGCCGCACCTCCCCAATGATCATGGGAACTCCATAGGTGGAGAATTGTACCCCCTGCTCCACGTCAAAGTGGTCGATAGCCTTGATAAGCCCAATGCATCCCACTTGGAACAGGTCGTCCGGGTTCTCCCCCCGGTTTCCGAACCGCTGGATGACGGAGAGCACCAGCCGCAGGTTCCCGTAGATCAGGGCCTCTCGGGCAGCGCTGTCCCCGTTGCGGCTTTTGACGAGCAGCTCCCGTGTCTCCTCGCTTTTCAGAACCTTCAGCCGCGCGGTGTTTATCCCGCAGATCTCCACTTTCCCCTGCATAAAAAGACCACCTCCGTTTGTTTCTTCCGAAGGTAGTCTTTGCGCTTTTTGCCAGGTTTAATCAATAAGAGAACGCCTCTTCCGCGCCGCTGTGGCAGGGGAGAGGCGTTCCATATAGGCTTTGGCTTATAAATCCCGGCCGCAGCACTTTTTATATTTTTTTCCGCTGCCACAGGGGCAGGGGTCGTTGCGGCCCACCTTGGGCCCCTTTACCACGGTTTTAGAGAGCTTCTGCTCCTTGTACAGTTCCTTGCGGCGCTCCTCCGGGATGAGATCCTCCCACTGGGGCAGGGTGTACAGCCACTGGGCTTTGGCTTCCACCATGTTCTTGTAGAGCAGCTCCTTGTCGTAGTTCAGGTTGACCTCTGTGTCCTCCTCCAGGGCCTCCAAAGGGTTTTTCTCCTTCAGGCTGTCGTTGATGCCATCCAGGAAGGCCACCATTGTCATCAGGTCCACGCCGTACTTTTCCGCGTAGCCCTTTACGGTGTTCTTCCGGGGCTTGCTGGCCAGGATTCTCTCATAGATGGACTTTTCCGTCTCGAAATAGCCCTTCCAGAAGCTCCGGCCCCCGTCCGGGGCATTTTGCTTTTCCTGGGCAAATTTCTCCCACTGCTGCAGCAGCGCCATGTGCGTCTCTCCTCATCTTTCCGGGTTTTTCCCGTTGTTTCAGCGTCTCATCTTACCATGTTTTCCAGGCCCTGTCAATGGCTGTGCATTGGGCGGTCCCCCGCTTTTCCCCGGCGGGGTTTTGTGGTATACTACAATTAAGAAACGTAAAGAAACCGGAAAGGAGTGCCCCCATGATGACCCCTGCGATCTTTCAGCTGCCTGCCCCTGTGGGGGAGGTCTTGGCCCGGTTAGCGGCCGCCGGCTTTGATGCCTGGTGTGTGGGGGGCTGCGTTCGGGACACCCTTCTGGGAAAGCGCCCCTTCGACTGGGACGTGGCCACCAGCGCCCGGCCAGAGGAGACCCGTGCTGTCTTTGCTGGGGAGCGCCTGGTGGAAGTGGGGGCAGCCCACGGCACCATTGCCCTGGTGCCCCCAGAGGGCCATCCCATTGAGATCACCACCTTCCGCAGTGATGGGGAGTACACAGATGCCCGCCATCCGGATTCCGTCACCTTTTCCCGCCGCCTGGAGGATGACCTCTCCCGCCGGGACTTCACAGTCAACGCGATGGCATACCACCCGGACCGGGGTCTGGTGGACCTGTTCCACGGCCGGGAAGACCTGGAGCAGGGCCTGCTCCGCTGCGTGGGGGACCCGGCCCGCCGTTTCCAAGAGGATGCCCTGCGCATCCTGCGGGGCCTGCGGTTTGCCTCTCAGTTGGGCTTTTCCATTGAGGAGGCCACCGGTGCCGCCCTGTGGGAGGAAAAAGGCCGGCTCCAAACCCTCTCTCACGAACGGGTGCGGGAGGAGCTGACAAAGCTCCTCTGCGGGGAAAACGCCGCCCCGGTTTTGCGGGAGTACGCCGGAATCCTCTTCACCCTTCTGCCGGAGCTGGCCCCCATGAAGGGCTGCGCCCAGGAGACCCCCTACCACTGCTTCGACGTGTGGGAGCACACCCTCCACGCCTTGGAGCACGCTCCGGCTGGTGCGGCGCTCCGCTGGGCCGCACTCCTCCACGACACGGGCAAGCCTGCCCGAAAGACCTTTTCCCCGGATGGGGTGGCCCACTTTTACGGCCATCCCCCGGAAAGCGGCCGCGTCGCCCGGCGGGTGCTCACACGGCTGCGGTTTTCTAAACGGGAGGCAGAGTGGATCGCCAGCTTGGTCGATCATCACGAGGATCCCATGCCCATGGGGGAGAAGGCGTTAAAGCGCTTACTGGGCCAGCATGGAGAGGCGTTTGTTTTCACTTTGTTCCAACTCCAAGAGGCGGACTTGTCCGCCAAGGCCCCCGGGGTATTCCAGCGCCGCCTGCCGGATTTGGAGGGCAGCCGCGCCCGGGCCCGGGCCATCCTGGAGCGGGGCGACTGCCTCACCCTGGGGGACCTTGCCCTTTCTGGGGAGGATTTGAAAGCCCTGGGCATCCCCCCAGGGCCGGAGATGGGCAGCCTGCTCCGCCGTCTTTTGGACGCCGTCCAAGAGGGAGGGGTTCCCAACCAGGCCGCCGCGCTGGAGCGGCTTGCTTTGTGCCTGTGGAGGGAAGAGGGGTATAAAAAATGATGGCGCCGCCAGGGCATCCCTTGACGGCGCCTGCCTGCGCCCTTATGTAGGGCGCAGGCCAAAACTGATGGAGAGGGCTTGGTCCACCCGGTTCATAGAGTCAGGGTCCAGGCGTCCCATTTTCTCCCGAAGCCGGTGTTTATCCAAAGTGCGCACCTGCTCCAGCAGCACAATAGAGTCCTTCAGCAGGCCGCTGCCCTGGGCGTCCACAGAGATGTGGGTGGGCAGGTCGGCCTTGGATTTTTGGCTGGTGATGGCCGCGGCGATTACCGTGGGGCTGAATTTGTTGCCCACGTCGTTTTGTACAATGAGCACGGGCCGGACTCCGCCTTGCTCTGAGCCAACCACGGGACTCAAATCCGCGTAATAAATCTCCCCTCTGTGTACGATCACGGTTTTCACGCTCCATTTCCATTGTTTGTCTTTTAGTTTTGCCTGGCCGCAGGGCGTTTAATCACCCTGGCGAGGTTTTCCCACGGGACTCATCATTCCCATTGTATTTTCCCGGCAGAAACTTGTGCGGGATGAAAGGCGGGCAAAAAAAGTTTTTAAAAAATTGAAAAAAGGGGTTGCAATTTACAGAAGCCTGTGGTATTATAATCAAGCGCCAAGCGCGAGAGACAAAAACGCCGGGCCGCGACAAGTGAATATGGGGGTATAGCTCAGCTGGGAGAGCGCTTGAATGGCATTCAAGAGGTCAGCGGTTCGATCCCGCTTATCTCCACCAACAGAGAAGGCTTGAAACCTTAGGTTTCAAGCCTTTTTTCGTGTCCGAAGGCCGCAAAATCCCGGTTTTTCCATTGTTCCAGGAAGGCAAAAAAGTGGAATCTGCGTGGAATGAAAGTATTTTGTGTGGAATCCCCGGCACAGCTGCGCCCCACGGGACAAGAAAAACCGGGGTGCAAAAATTATTTCTGCCGGGATAACCGCCTGGGTGGGGGCTCGCCGCCCACGGGATAAAATGTTTTTCTGATTTATTGGCGGAGGGAGTACCTTCGGGTGTTCCCTTTGTGCTTTTTTCTCTAGAGTACCAATGGGAGCGCTGGAGCGCATCCAGATAAAGACCAGAGAGACGCCGTTTGCGCGACGCCTCTCCGCTTAAAGGTTCCTATTTCCGTTCTGGCTTTTATAAGACAAAGTTCTGATGGAAGTTCCGCAGGATGGAGGCGGCCTGGGCCCGGGTGGTGGTGCCTCCGGGCAGCAGTTTGCCGTCGCTGCCGTTGATGAGCCCGTTGCCATTGGCCCAGCTCATGGCCGTTGTGGCCCACGAGCTGACCGCCCTTTTGTCGGGGAACTGGGAGAGGTCCCCCTGGGCCGTCAGGTCATAGCCCTTATACTTGGCGTAGTTGTACAGCATCTGGGCGAACTCCTCCCGGCTGACCGGGTCGTCGGGGGCGAACTTCCCGTCTCCCTTGCCGGACACCACGCCGTTTTTGTGGGCCCAGCCAATGGCGTTCCACCCCCAGTGGACAAAGGGCACGTCGTCAAAGTCAGAGAACCCGCTGAAGCCGGGCTGCCCCTCTAGGTTGTAGAGGATCTGGGCGGCCTGGGCCCGGTTTAGAGTGCTGTTGGGAGAAAAGGTGGTGTCACCGGTGCCGTTCATCAGCTGGTTTTCAAACACATAACGAACGTGCTGGTAGAACCATTCCCCGGTGCCCACGTCGGTGAAGGGCAGGGGCTCGAACTCGGCGGTGATGTCCACCGGCTGCGAAAGGTCCGCCGGCTGCTGGACGAAGTCCTCCTCCAACACAGACACTTCGGCGTCCTCCAGGTTCTGGCTGTTCTGGGTGGTCAGCTGGTTGTCATCGCTTAGCTGGAAGGTGACGGTCTTGCCGCTGTCCAGGCTGCCCGCAATCTTCACCGCCTGCAGGTCGGCGTCGGTCTCACCCCGGTTGCTCAGTATCACCTCTACCTCGCCGGACTGGCTGGCGGTAAGGGACACCTGATAGTCGTCCAAATCCAGCTTGGCAGTGTGGGCCGTGCCGTCGATGATGGTCATGTGGTCGCCGTTGTCCACAGAGTAGCGGCCAGAGGCGGTAACCGACAGCCCGGCGCTTTCCGGCAGGGTGATGGTCATGCCGCCGGAATCAGGCTCTATAGTGGCAGAAACGCCCTGGGCCCGCTGGGTAATCTCCCCGTCCTCAATCTCCAGCAACACCTGGCCAGAGACGCTGGCCAGGCGGATGTCGC
Organism: uncultured Oscillospiraceae bacterium; assembly: GCA_900543555.1. Classification (GTDB taxonomy): domain Bacteria; phylum Bacillota; class Clostridia; order Oscillospirales; family Acutalibacteraceae; genus Acutalibacter; species Acutalibacter stercoravium. The sequence continues at coordinate 5,150 of UQRL01000049.1, forward strand.
TGATATTGGGAACATAGATTTTGGGCTTTGAGTCAACCTTCTTGACCTTGATATCCATCAGCCTGTCTGGGTCTATCTCGGTCATTTTCAGTCCCATGGTGTTAAAGAGTATGATTCGGTCTGGTAATTCTTTTCCATTCAGGATCAGCTCGTCCCGGTCAGCATAAGACCCTGCCACGCGTTTCTTGGTGTCCGCGTTGCCGGCCACATACACCCGGAACAGGTTCTTTTCAGGGTTCAGCTCCAGATAACAGTCGGGGGTGTCGTAGGCAGAGTTCCAGTCATTCGCCTCATACCGATCTTCATCCAGATAGGGGTTGTTGGGGTTGTAGATGGGGGTGCGGTACCAGCCGTCCTCCATCTCTTCCAATTCGTTGGAATACAGCAGCACGGTATGGGCACCGCCACTGTAGGCGATGGTGGCCACAAGGGGCTGGGCGCTGTTCTCAATCTGCTCGCACAGGGATTCGATATACTTTCCATTTGTCCGGTGGGAATAGGTTCCATCCGAATTCTCGGTGATATACTCCGCCAACATCTCTTTCTTCACTTCTTCCCCAGACTTTTGGAACGTGTACATCAATTCGGATTGGAACAGCTGGTATCGCTCGATGAACTTGGTGATGGAGCTATTTTTATCCACGGCCACGTAGGACCCATCCCCCAGCACATAATTGAGATGGTCGCCCTGGTGGTTTACAAGGCCGGTGCATCCATAGGGCAGCCCCAAACCGCCGGTGACGATGAGGCCGGCCGTCCACGCCATGCCGCCGCAGTTGCCGCCCCACTTCCTGTGCTCGGCGGCATATTTCAGCGCGCCTTCCCGGTCACCCCACACCTCTTGGTAGCGCTCTTTGGGGATCTCATAGTCCGACAGCAGCCCATAGCCAAAGGAATTCACGCTGTTCACCAGGGCCCAGGTGTCTTCCACGGGTTCTAAGAACTGCATGGCGGGGCAGTAGGGCTTGCACTGGCCCGTGGTATACCCCTCCGCCGAGGCGGAGACCTGGATGGTGCCCGTCTTCTGGTCTAGGATGTAGATGGGGGTTTGCACCTGGGTGTCTTTGGGCCAAATGGCAGTGCCCTCATCCCACACCAGGGTCAGCTCCTGCTTGTAGGAGCCGGGTGAAAAGCTGAAGCCGCCGGCAAGGGTGATGGTGTAGGTGACGGGGCCCTCGATGGGAAGCTGCACAAAGGAAAGGAACCCCTCGATATAGGCATGGGTGGTAAAGTCAATGCGGCCCACTCTGTCGGTGCCGTGCCGCTCGTAGTGGACGCGGACCTCCTCGGGCACAGAGACCGTCAGCTGGTCTTCCCAATGGGGGTCTTGGCTCTGGGGGGCGTCTCGCAGCACGGGGTAGGGGTAGTTCCCGCCTCCCATTTCCCACACCGAATCGAAATCAAAGCCCTTATAGCTGGACTGGCTGCGGGCCTGGGAATCGGTCAGCCGGGTTATGTTTTCCAGCTGGTCTCCGGTGGTCTCGTCCTTATCATAGGCGGGGACTTCCGTGTTGGTGTAATACAGGTTTTTCGAGTCTCCCACGGCCGTACCGAAGAGAGCCCCCGCGCCCCAATACCCATACCCAATAGAGCCCGACTGGAAGTTTTTTACCTCTACGGAGCCCACGTTGTAGCAGTTCTCCGCCCAGCCCTGGGCGGACAAGCCCCCTACATAGGTGGCGTCGTCCAGAGACAGGTTGCCGCAGTTGAAACTGTTGCGCAGGTCGGCCTGCCAGCACGTGAGGCCGCCCGCCATGGTGCGGCCATGGAGGGTGCGTTCGTACACTTCCGTGATATCGGCGGCGTTCATACAATACTCCACGGTTATGTCCCACAGACCGGTGGTAATCCCGCCCATGTCGGCGGAGTTGCCCCGCTGAAGGAGCTCTCCGTAATTCTCGCAATAGGAGATGGTGCCGCCCACTAAACCCGCTATACCGCCGGAATCCACAGCATAGCCCATGGTGTCAATGGTGCCGTTGTGGATGCAGCCGGTGATCAGGGCGTCTTTGTTGTTCGCCCCAACGCCAATGATGCCGCCCACGCGCGGTTCGTTATAGGCGCTGCCGAGATTGGTGGAGACAATATCCCCCTCCATCCAGCAGTTTTTCAATGGTTCACTGGTGGCGTAGTTTCCGCATATGCCCCCGATGGTGCGGGCGTTGCTGTCGATGTTGCCATCAAAAAAGCAGTTTTGAATGCTGGTGCCCCTCTGGGCGTCGGCCACAATGCCGCCGATTGTGCCAAAGGATTGGTCAGTGAACTCCGCGTTGATGTCCGCGTACTTTACGCCCACGTCCTTGATGGTGGCCTCTTCGGCGTTGCAGAACAGGCCGTTGGGGCCCTCCAGGTTCTCGATGACATAGCCGTTTCCGTCGAAGGTGCCGGTAAAGCTATCGTCCTCGCACAGGGGCGTCCACTCCACGTCATATAGGTCGATGTCCGCCATAAGGATGTAGTTGTCGTCGGGATTATCCGAGACGGCCAGCAGGTCGTCCACATCCCAGATGGCCGTGTAGCCAGAGGGCGCCTTGGTCTCTTTGGTGACCGGCACCAGAAAGTCGTCCAGCCATGGCGCGGGCACCTTCGAGGCGGTAACCGCCTCTGCCCGAAGGGTGAGGCCCTCCAGCGGGGCGAACAGCCCCAGCACCAGACACACCGCCAATGCGCAACTGAGAAGCCGCTTCCTCATAAAAAATCCTCTCCTGCCTTTTCAAAATGAATCTTCACATATTATAGCAGATATTAGGCCGAATTTCATTCCAATTTGTTAACGGAGCCGAAAAAATCGGTCTCTTCCGCCCGCGTTCTTCCCCGAAGAGCCCCCGAAGGCAGCCTTTCCAGAATCGATGGGCGTCATCCAGCGGGCTCGCATCCGGCGGCCAGGGGAGACCAGATGCCGCTCTCAATAAGGTTCGCGGCGGGCTTTTTGAAAGTTCGTGCGGATGTTCAGCAATTCTGCTCCGGCCTGTGTGGGGGGCGTCAAACAAGGCCTTCAAAAGGCCGTCACCCGCAGGCAGAAGCTGGCTTGTTGGTACGTATTCTTTTTTTATCTCCTTTTCGTCACATAAGCCTCTACTATAGTTTGGTTGAAACCAATGACTGCAAAATACGGTGGCCAAAGGAGGGGGTTCTTTCCGCATATCACCAGATACTGAAAATCGAAAAACCCTCCACAAAATCGCGTTGGCGTTCAACATGACCCTGGCCGAGTTCCTGGATTTTGAGGAGCTCAACGAATACTCTTTCGAGGATGACACAGACGAATAAGAGCCGGTAGTTTCGCTTCAAAAACTACCGGCTTTTTCGTGCCTATAGGCTTAAGAAAGAAGCCCCCGCGGTGCGCGAGGGGCTTTGGGTCAGAGCAGCTCTTTTGTTTTACCGGCAAGATACAGCGGAATGTTGGTAATCGCGCCGTCCTTGCGGTACCTGCGCTTGGAAAAGCGGATAGCGTGTTCAGGGTGACGGTCGGCGATATACCGCTTAAAGGAAGGTGCGGACTTATCTTCGCCGCCCTTTGCCTCGACGGGGATGATCTCTGTGCCGTTTTGCAGCACGAAGTCGATTTCGCCGGTTTTGTCCGAGTAATAGCGAGGTTCTACCTCAAACTGCCCGCGAAGCTGCTGCAAGACAAAGTTCTCGGTCAGCGGCCCTTTGAACTGATAGTCCGCTTTCAGCAGGATGGCGCTGTTGTCGATACCTGCCATGTGCTTGAGAAGCCCGGTGTCAAAGAGAAACAGCTTGAATTGGTCGAGCTTATCAAAGGCGGAAAGGGGATGCTCCATCTTGGAAACATTGTAGATGCGGTTGAGCATACCGGCCGAGACAAGCCATTCGATGGCTTCTTCAAAGTCCCGCGCCCGGCCGCCCTGCCGGACAGCGCCGTAGATAAACTTTTCATTGGATTTGGCAAGCTGGGAGACGATGCTGCGGAACACCATCAGGATGCGCCCGCTGTTCACCTTCCCGTTGTGCTTCCCGAAGTCGTTCTCGTATATCTCCACCAGTTCCCGCTGGATTTGGGAAACCGCCGCCGGGTCCTTATGGTTGACCCAAGAAGCCACACATTCCGGCATCCCGCCGATAATCAGGTAATTGTTGTAGGCTTCCAGCAGGCGGTTGTGGAAGATCTCCTCAATGGCCTGGTTTTTCTGGATGCTCTCGTAGTAAGCGAAGAGGGCCGGTTCAGTGGCTGCCAGAAACTCGTCGAAGGTCAGCGGGTACAGGTCGAGCAGATTGACCATGCCCACGGGATAGGACTTTGGCTGGGCCAGCAGGGTGCCAAGCAGGCTTCCGGCCGCGACAACGTGGTACTCGTTGGCCTTCTCCTTGAAGTATTTGAGGGTGTTCAGCGCCTCCGGGCATTCCTGCACCTCATCGAAAATGACAAGAGTCTCCCCGGGCAGTATTTTTTTCCCGGCAATCAGGGAAAGCAGCTCAATGATCCGCTGGGGGTTTTTGTTTGCCTCGAAGATGGATTTCAGCGCGTCTTCCTCGTCGAAGTTAAAATAAACATAGCTTTCATAGCAGCTCTGGCCGAACTCTTTCATGAGCCAGGTCTTTCCCACCTGGCGGGCGCCGCGAATGATGAGCGGCTTTCGCTCCGGGTCGTTTTTCCATGTTACAAGCTGCGAAAACGCGTTTCGTTTCACCCACTTCACCACCTTCTTCTCTGGATGAAAGCAGTATAACACGTTTTTCCAGGGTTTACAACGGGAACAAAACACATTTTTCTGAAAAAACAGGACGAAAAAAACACATTTTTCCGAAATTGGTGTTGAGAAAGGCCCCGCCCCTGTCTTTGGGCCCAAAAGAACACCACCCCCGCCCCGCCTCCGCAATCCCGCCGAGCAGGACAGGGAAAAGGGAGAGCCAGAGCCCGCGGGCTTCCAACTCTTCCCTTTGTCGCTTTTCCGCAGCCGGCGGCCCGACAATTTCTTGTGCTTTCCCACAAAGTGTGATAGAGTTATGGTGAGTATTTGCAGGGAGGCGGCACCCTATGGCAAAATTCCCATTCACCAATTTCTTTGATAGGAACGGCAACGGCCAGATGGACTTTACCGAGGAGCTGCTGGCCATGAAAGTCTTTGAGGACGCCCTGCCGGGGGAGGAGTCTGCCTCCTGTGATGAGACGGAAAACGACGGCCTGGATGGCTTAGACGACGGGCTCTCCGATGAGATAGACGAGGAGGACATCAATTCCCTCATTGACCAAGATTTGGGACTTCACTCCCCGGACTTTTTAGAGGAAGATTCCGAGGGGGACGCCGCCATCTGGGACGACCTGGAAGACGACGAGGATGTGTGGGACGATTCCCAGGAGGAGGCGGAGGGGCCCGTGGCCTACCTGACGTTCTCCGTGGAAAGCCGGGAGGAGCGGTTCGCGAAGCAGGGCGTCCGCCGGGAGGACTACCCCAGTCAGCGGGTTTACGACGCCGCCTGCGACCTGATAGACTTGCAAAACGGCAAAGGCTATGTCCCCTCGGCCAGCACCCGCCAGCGGGAAATCGACCGGCGGCGGTTTTTGGTGGAGGGCGGCTGCGTGGCCGCCCGGTACCTGACCCTCCACGACGGCTTCTTATACGCCCAGGCGGTGAAGGAAAACTTCCCGCTGCCCATCGAAGTCCCCGACGAGGACGAGCGGCCTGTCACCTCCCCGGATGATCTGTTCCTGGATTTGGCGGAGGAGGACCCGGCCCTGGCGGTGCGGGTCTGGGCGTGGATCATCCGGGAGTTCGGGCCCTACCCCCAGTACATGGACGGGGTCTGGATGCCCTTCAACGGCCTCTTGTACCTGACGTTCCGGTTCCCGCCAGAGTTCCGGGAAATCGCCCTGGAGGAACTTTGCCAAAACAGTGACTTCCGCCGCGGTCTGCTGGAGACGAGCCCGGAGTTTCCCGACGCGGGCGGGTACATCGCCTACGCTCTGTCCCATGGGCGGGAGGACCAGGCGGCCACCTTGCTGCAGTCCGCTTTGAAAAATCCCCACGGCAGGGGCGTGCGGTACGAGGAGCTGGTGCAGAACATCTTTTACCGTATGCCGGAGGACAGGGACCCGGAGCCCTGGGAGGCCCTGGAGCGGGCGGTGTTCCCCATCCTGGAGGGGCTGCCCGACAAGCGCACCCAGCGCCTGCTTCCCCAGTGGAAGGAGGAGGTGGCCCAGCGCATCCAGTGGAGGCGTCCCAGGCCGGCGCCCCAGCCGCCCCAATACGCCGACCCGCTGGCGGCCACGGACAAGACCGTGTACACTTTCTGCGGGGTGCGGTTCCCCGGGTGGCAGCGGGTGTACTACTACCGCACCAACGACGAGACCCTGGCTGTAGGCGACCAGGTGCTGGTCCCCGGCAGGGACGGCCCCACCCCGGCGGAGGTGGTGTCCATCCAGAAGCACCGCCGCGACACAGCCCCCTACCCCGTAGACCGCGCGAAGTTTGTGGTGGGAAAGTTGAATGACACGGGAATGGTTTAGTCTCTAGAAAATGGCGCCCTGGCAAGCGGATGCCCATTGGGTAATAGAAAGGCACAGACGATTATAGGTCAATAAAACTTAACTTTCAATTTTTCTGCACTTTGGCGGATGAATGTATCCTATGTAATTGATTTGCTGTTCAAAATATGATACCGTATTATATAAACTTCGGACATGGTCTCTTGAGAAAGTAGGTGCTACCATGCTCTCCTTTGCAAAGGAAATGTACCCAAAAATCGCGTTGCTAAAGGCGGCTTGTTTTTTCTCAGACAGAGCGTATATCCATCTAGATGCCAATGACAAGTATTATTTGGTGAACTTGAGTGTGAAACCTGGATGTTCTGAGATTTCAGAAAACGAGTTTGTCAATGAGATGCTTTGTCAGTGTGTTCGCCATGAAGTGTACGAGCAAACGAAATCTATTCGGGAATTGTTAGCTGCCCGGGCTATGGCTTCCACCATGATTGAGCAGCCAGGGGTCTCCTTACAAACCCCAGCGCCTGGGCTTACCTATGACGAAAGAGAAATCCTAACAGATTGGTTTGAAGCGCATGGGAACTCTGAAACTGAATAAATCCATTTATGAAAAAGAAGCTGTAGCCGCAGCTGTTTCTGCTTTTGGTAAGGTGGCTTCAATCTCCTTGGCAGAGGACAATTCCCACTGGGTCTGTTCTTTTGACGGCTGCCGATACGACGAGAAACAAACCCTTCACGAGTTTGAAAACTACGTGATTGACTTCATGAATACCTTATGACCTTAATATGGATTCTATCGTTGACGTTTTTGGGGGCAGTAGGAATCTACGCCAGTGTGTTAGATATATGGAAAGGGGTTGTGCGAAACAGGGTTTTAGGATGGGGAGCTCTGGCCGCCGCAGTGCTGGATGCCGTTCATTACGGCCTTTTAGCTCCTAACCTGTTTTGGGCCTTCTGCTTGAATGTAAGCTTGATGATGGGAATCGCTTGTATTCTGTTTTTTACCCATTCTTGGGCAGGAGGCGATTCAAAGCTGCTTGCGGTTCTCGCTCTTCTTTTCCCAGCGGAGTGCTATTTGGCGCACTTTGATAGCCAGGCCACCTTGCCGTTGACAGTAATGCTGGCATTTCTACTTGGCTACGGATATCTTGTCATTCATTGGGTAATATCCTTGCTGCGAAAAAGAACTTCTTTCTCGCTAAGTCGGACGAAGGAATCGTTCCTGGCATTTGGAAGGTCCTATCTGCTGGTGCTGCTCTATGTCACGTTTGCAAATATGATTCTGCAGGCGGCATTGGCTCCCTGGGTAGAGATTCAGTCCTTAACCTGGTTCGCACTGGATTTTTGCCTAGCCTGGTTCATCAGCACGGTGAGGTTTCTTCGGAAAAAGCCAGTGTGGATATCGGTTTTAGTTTTGGATATTGTAGGGGCCATATTGTTGCGGCAGTTTCCTTTGAGCACACGGGGAAGCCACTACTTGTTCCTTTTGGTGGTGGTGTTTTTGCGGATTGCAGTATCCCAGCAGAATTATCAGGTCATTCCCACCGCTCAAGTACAAAAAGGGATGATTCTCTCCTCTGCTTCTGCACTTGTCAAGAGAAAGTAGACAGTAAAAAGAATATTTATCAGAAGCCCCGTT
>UQRL01000050.1 GCA_900543555.1 uncultured Oscillospiraceae bacterium
AAGCAAGCAAGCAAGCAAGCAAGCAAGCAAGCAAGCAAGCAAGCAAGCAAGCAAGAGGGGTTGCCTTTGTAGGAAGTCCCCTCTTTTTGGAATGTCAAAAACGAAAAGGGTGCTTCTTCTTTCCGCAGGTGCTGGCGGAAGGGAGAGGCGCCCTTTTGCGTTTTTAATATGATTGGAGAAAGGAACTGGTAGAACATGAAACACAGAAGATTCACAAAGCTGCTGGCCTTGGCGCTGGCCCTGTGCCTGCTGGCGGGGGCCCTGCCCCTCTCGGCCAGCGCTGCGGAGTACAGCGGCACCTGCGGCACGAACCTGAAATGGGAGATCGCCGACGATACCCTCACCATCTCCGGCACGGGGCCAATGAATGACTTCCCCGCTGGTTACAGCCAAGTGCCCTGGTACAAGTATCGGGATCATTTCACCAAGGCCCAGGTGCAGTCGGGCGTGACCACGGTGGGGGAAAACGCCTTTGTCTGGATGGACCAAATGACAGAGGTCACCTTGCCGGATACTTTGACGAGCATTGGAGACTATGCTTTTCAATGGTGCGGCAGTTTGGAAGGGATCACCATCCCGGCAGGGGTCACCACCATTGGGAAAGACGCTTTCGCCAAATGTGATTCCATGACGTATGCCTCCATTCCCGAGGGGGTCACCACTATCGGGAGCGGCGCCTTTGAAAGCACCGAAATGCTGACGGACGTGTCCATCCCCTCCACGGTGACGGAGATCGGCACCGGAGCCTTCCAGTGGTCCGGCATCCGCCACGCCTCTATTCCCGGAGGCGCTGAGCTGGGAAGAGACATCTTCGCGTATTCCGACTTGGAGACCGTGGAGATGGGCTACGGCATCACAGAAATTCCCCGGGGGATGTTTTTCCAGTGCCAGAACTTGACCAGCGTCTCCATTCCCGGCTCTGTCAAGGTCATTGGGGCCATTGCTTTCTGCGATTGCACCAGCCTTGCCTCCGTCACCATCGGAGAGGGCCTGGAGCGTGTGGAGGCCAACAATACCTTTGATGGCTGCGACAGCCTGGAGGAGATCACCTTCCCCCGCTCCTGCTCCGTGCTGGCGGGCACTCCCGTGCACACCTCCCCGGTGAAGTACTGCACCATCCTGAACCCCAACTGCCAGATTAAGGACGATGAGAACCAGCTGGGCGTGGTGGGCGTCACCACCGTCCGGGGCTACAAGGGCTCCACCGCGGAGGAATATGCTTTAAAATACGGCTACGCCTTTGAAGCCCTGGAGGGCGAGCCCGAAGTGCCCGTCAGCTTTACGGACGTGCACGAAGGGGATTACTTCTACCAGCCCGTGCTGTGGGCGGTGGAGAACGACATCACCGCGGGCACCAGCGACACCACCTTCAGCCCCAACCAGGCCTGCACCCGGGAACAGGCCATGATGTTCCTGTGGAAAGCCGCGGGCAAGCCCCAGCCCACCAGCAGCTATAACCCCTTCACCGACGTGAAGCCCGACGCCTATTACTATGACGCTGTGCTGTGGGCGGTGGAGAAGAACATCACCTCGGGTGTGAGCGACACCAAGTTCGGCACGGGCACCCCCTGCACCCGTGGGCAGATCATGACCTTCCTGTACAAGGCGGCCGGGTCCCCCAGCGTCAGCGGCAATAACCCCTTCCGTGACGTTCGCCAGGGGGACTACTTCTACAGCCCCGTGCTGTGGGCCGTGAGAAACGGCATCACCTCCGGCACCAGCGCCACCGAGTTCAGCCCCGCCCAGAGCTGCACCCGGGGCCAGATCGTCACCTTCCTGTACAAGCACTACGCGCAGTGACTCTGCCTTGAAAAGGAGCCTGCGTTTTCAAGTCTATGCAAAAAAGCCCCCGGCGCGCAGCCAGGGGCTTTTTCGTATTTACAGAACTCCAAAAAACTCAGTGGTACATGGCCATGTACTCGCCGTGGGCCTCGATGAGCTCGTCGATCATCTTGGCCATGTCGTCAATGGACAGCTCGGCGGCGGTGTGGGGCTCCAGCATCACGGCCCGCAGGATGTCCTCCTTCTTGCGGGTGCGGGCTGCCTCGATGGTCAACAGCTGGGTGTTGATGTTGGTCATGTTCATGGCGGCCAGCACGGGGGGCAGGTGGCCCACATAGGTGGGATGGACCCCGGTGCCGTTGACCAGGCAGGGCACCTCCACGCAGGCCTGCTCCGGGAAATCTTCGATCAGGTGGCCGGTGTTCAGCACGTTGCCGCCAATCTGCAAAGGCGCGCCGGTGATGACCGACTCCATGATGTAGGAGGCGTACTCCTTGGAGCGCTCGTGGGAGAGTTCCGTATCAGAGAGCAGCTTCTCGCTCATCTCTTTCCAGTCCTTGATCTGGTTGACGCAGCGGCGGGGGTACTCATCCAGGGGGATGTTGAACCGGTCGATGAGCTCGGGGTAGTTCTTCTTGATGTAGAAGCAGTTGTACTCGGCGTTGTGCTCGCTGGACTCGGTGCAGTAGTAGCCCAGCTTGTCGATGTAGTCGAAGCGCACCATGTCGCCGTGCTTCTCGGCGGCGGTTTTTTCCTTGGCCCGCTTGCGGATCTCGGGGTACAGGTCGTTGCCGTCCTTGTCCTGAATGGACAACAGCCATGCCATGTGGTTGATGCCGGCGATCAGCTCCTTGCGGCCCTCCAGCTTGTCCTCCATTCCCAGGCTCTCCAGCAGGTGCTGAGAGCAGGTCTGCACGCTGTGGCACAGGCCCACGGTCTGCACGCCGGTGTAGCGCTGCATATAGCCGGAGAGCATGGCCATGGGGTTGGTGTAGTTGAGGAACAGGGCGTTGGGACAGACCTCTTCCATATCCCGGGCAAAGTCCTCCAGCACGGGGATGGTCCGCAGGGCCCGCATAATGCCGCCAATGCCCAGGGTGTCGGCAATGGTCTGGCGCAGGCCGTACTTCTTGGGAATCTCAAAGTCGATGACAGTGCAGGGCTCGTAGAAGCCCACCTGGATGGCGTTCACCACAAACTTGGCGCCCCGCAGGGCCTCCTTGCGGTTCTCCACTCCCAGATAGGGCTTGATGACGGCCCGGCCCTGGTTGATGTTCTGGTTGATGGTGGACAGAATGCGGAAGCTCTCATCCAGGCGGGTGCCGTCGATATCGTACAGGGCGATCTCGCATTCCTGCAGGGCGGGAGTGCACATCACGTCGCCCAGCACATTGCGGGCGAACACGGTGCTGCCGGCGCCCATAAAGGTGATTTTCAACATGGCCATACAACCTCCTAAAAGAATCGGAATGTGCTTACAGTGTAACAGACTCTCCCTGAAAAAGCTATTGCCAAAAGGAGGGCTCATTTGGTAAAATGGAAACAAACATCGTCCGGGAGGGAAGATGGGATGGAAAAGTTTGAACACGCGGTGGCCCCGGGCTGGTGGCACGGCCTGGCCCCCCTCAACTATGGGTATGAGGCCTGCAAACCCGGCCACCGGTTTGGCCCGGCGGTGCGCCATTATCATCTGCTGCACTTTGTGCTGGAAGGGGAGGGTACCTTTTTGAAAGACGGGGTCCTCCACAAAGTGGGGCCGGGGGACCTGTTCGTCATCTGCCCGGAGGAGGTCACCACCTATCAGGCCAGCCAAACCACCCCCTGGAAATATGTGTGGCTGGGCTTTCAGGCGGGGGAAACCCCAGAGTTTCTGCGGCCGCCGGTGCTGCGCCAGCCTCCGGTGCGCAAGCTGTTCGAGCAGCTGCGGGACCAGTATCAGTATGGGCCTCAGGATGGAAAGATCTTTGCCCTGCTGTACGAGCTGTTGTACCGCCTTTCCCAGGATACCCCGGCTCCGTCCCGCCGCCCCAACGACTACGCCGCCTATGCCAAGGCGTATCTGGAGACCTCTTACATGCAGCCGGTAAGCATCCAACGGATTGCCGCGGCCCTGCACATCGACCGGCGCTACCTCACCAACCTCTTTCGAGAGGCCTACGGCCTGCCGCCCCAGGCCTATCTGATGGAGCTGCGCCTGGAGCAGGCCCAGCGCTTTTTGGCCCAGGGCTACGCCGTGACAGAGGCGGCCTCTTTAGCGGGTTTTTCGGACCTGTCCAATTTTTCCCGCCAGTACAAGCGCCGGTTCGGACAGTGTCCCAGCGCCAGGCGGCCCCAGGACCGCCTGTGAAAAGAGCAGAAGCAAGCAAGCCGCCGGAGGCCTCCGGCGCGCTCCAAGAGGGAGAAGCCGTGCCGCCAGTTCCCCCTGTACAACCGCCCCCCTCCTGCGGTATAATAGGAGCCGTGCAGCGGTCGCGCAGAACACACAGGAGGTCGGCAGAATGGAAGCGAACGGCAGAACGGATATTCAACACGGCAAAAAGGGGGCGGAGGGCGGCCAGGCTCAAAAGCGGCTGGTCATCGGCATACTGGCCCATGTGGACTCGGGCAAGACCACCCTTAGCGAAGCCATGCTCTACCGGGCGGGAGCCCTGCGGAAATTGGGCCGGGTGGATCACCGGGATGCCTTTTTGGACACCGACGCCTTAGAGCGGGCCCGGGGCATCACCATCTTCTCCAAGCAGGCGGTCTTAAAGCTGCCCGGCGCCCAGCTGACCTTGCTGGACACCCCCGGCCATGTGGACTTCTCCGCTGAGGCCGAACGGGCCCTGCAGGTGATGGACTACGCCATCCTGGTCGTCAGCGGCACGGATGGCGTCCAAAGCCACACGGAGACCCTGTGGCGCCTGCTGGAACGCTACCAGGTGCCGGTGTTCCTGTTTGTCAACAAGATGGACTTGGCCGGGGCGGACCGGGCCGCCCGCATGGAAGAGCTGCGCCGCCGGTTCGGTTCGGGCTGTGTGGATTTGTCCGATCCGGAAAGCGCCGAGGATCTGGCCCTGTGCAGCGAGGACCTGCTGGAAGCCGCCATGGAGGGACGGACCCCCACAGACGCTCAGCTGGCAGAGGCTGTGGCAAGGCGGCAGTTGTTCCCCTGCTTCTTCGGCGCGGCGCTGAAGCTGGAGGGGGTGGACTCCCTGCTGGAGAGCTTAGAGCGCCTGACCCAGCCCCTGCCCCCTCGGGAGGAACTGGGGGCCCGGGTGTTCAAGGTGACCCGGGACAGCTCCGGCGCCTGGCTGACCTGGCTGAAGGTCACCGGTGGGGAGCTGAAAGTGAAAGCGGAGCTCTCCGCCCGGCCGGACGCCAGGCGGGCTTGGAGCGGCAAGGCGGACCAGCTGCGGATTTACTCCGGTACCAGGTTCCAGCTGGTGGATACAGCCCTGCCCGGGGACGTGGCGGCGGTGGTGGGGCTTTCCGGCCCCTATCCGGGGGAGGGCCTGGGCTTTGAGAAGGACGCCACCCCTCCAGCCCTGGAGCCCGTGCTCCGTTACCGGGTGCTGCTGCCTCAGGGGTGCGACGTCCACACCGCCCTGGGCTATCTGCGGGAGCTGGAGCAGGAGGACCCCCTGCTCCATGTGGTGTGGGACGAGCGTCTGGGCCAGGTCCACTTGCAGCTGATGGGAGAGGTGCAGGTGGAAATCCTGCAAAGCCTGCTGGAGCGGCGCTTCGGCCTGAAGGTCACCTTCGACGAGGGGGGCATCCTCTATAAAGAGACCCTCTCCCAGCGGGTGGAGGGCGTGGGCCACTACGAGCCCCTGCGCCATTACGCGGAGGTCCACCTGCTGATGGAGCCGGGCCCCCGGGGCAGCGGCGTGGAGATCGCCACTGCCTGCCGGGAGGATGAGCTGGCGGGCAGCTGGCAGCGGCTCATCCTCACCCACCTGGCGGAGAAGACCCATATCGGCCCCCTGATGGGCGCCCCCCTCACGGATGTGAAGCTGACCCTGGCGGCGGGCCGGGCCCATGTCAAGCACACGGAGGGCGGGGACTTCCGCCAGGCCACCTACCGGGCGGTGCGCCAGGGCCTGCGGACCGCCCAGGCCCAGGACGCCTGCCTGCTGCTGGAGCCCTGGTACCGCTTCACCCTGCGCCTTCCCCAGGACTGCCTGGGCCGGGCCCTGGCGGATATGCCCCGGCTTTGTGCCCAGTTCGATCCCCCGGAGACCCAGGGGGAGGAGGCGGCACTCTCTGGCCGGGCGCCGGTGGCCTGCCTGCGGGGCTACGCCCGAGAGGTAGCCGCCTACACCAAGGGCCGGGGACAGCTCTCCTGCCTGCCGGACGGTTACGCCCCTTGCCATAATACAGAGGAGGTGGTGGCCCAGGCAGGCTACGACATCGACGGGGACTTGGAGAATACCGCGGATTCCGTGTTTTGCAGCCACGGTGCCGGGGTGATGGTCCGGTGGGACAAGGTGCCCAGCCACATGCACCTGCCCAGCGTCCTGGCCCGGGGGGAGCGCCTGGCCCGGGTGGCCCAGGAGGAGGCCGCCGCCCAGGAGGAGGGCCCCCGCACCGTGGAGGCCCGGGCTGCCGCCTATCGGGACGCCCTGGCCCAGGACAAGGAGCTGATGGCCATTTTCGAGCGCACCTACGGCCCCATCCAGCGGGACCCCCGGCTGGCCATGCAGGAGTCCGGCAAAAAGAAGCGGCCCCAGGGGCTGAAGCTGGCCTCTCAAAAGGGCAAGCGCCCCCAGCGGGAAGGGCCGGAGCACCTGCTGGTGGACGGCTACAACGTGATCTTCTCCTGGGAGGATCTGAAAGCCCTGGCCCAGACAAACATGGAGGCCGCCCGGGGCAGGCTGATGGATATTCTGTGCAACTACGCCGCCTACCGGCGCTGCGTGCCCATCCTGGTGTTCGACGCCTACAAGGTCAAGGGAGGCGTGGGTTCGGTGGAGAAGTACCACAACCTGAACGTGGTCTACACCAAGGAGGCCGAGACCGCCGACATGTACATTGAGAAGGCCACCCACGCTATCGCCCGGCACTACCACACCCGGGTGGTCACCTCCGACGCCACCGAGCAGCTCATCATCCTGGGGGCGGGGGCCCTGCGGGTTTCCTCCCAGGCTTTCCGCAAGGAGGTTCAGGAGGCCGAGGAAGAGATCCGCCGGGTGCTTTCCAGCCAATAAAAAAGGCCGCCATTGGCGGCCTTTTTTATGTCAGTCTAAAAATTCCAGCTCCATCCGGCCGATGCCGGACTGGCCCGGCTCTCCGGTGAGCAGGTCTTGGGGGGCGGGGGCCAGCAGCATGAAGCCCTCTTTGCCGTAGCGCTGGTAGCCCCGGGCCATCTCTTCCTCCACCCAGGCGTGCTGTACCTGGCCCACCACCATGGCCGTCAGCCCCGCGCCGCTCAGGTCCTGGACCTGCTTGAGCTGGCACTCCAGGGTGAGGAAGGCCTCTCCGATGCGGGGCGCGTGAAGGGTGCGGGCCTCCTCCAGGGTGAAGCCCCCGGCCTGGAACTCGTCGGTATCCAGGCCGTTGTGGTGAATGGTCTCCACCAGCTGCCCATAGCGGGAGCTGGGCAGGAAGTTGACGCAGAAGCACCCCTCCCGCAGGATGTTCTGATAGGTGTGGGTGTGCTGGTACAGGTTGCCCATCACGGCGAAAAAGGCGGTCCTGTCCCCGTGGAAGCAGCTCCATGCGTGAAAGCACACGTTGGGCAGGCCGTTCTCCTTCCAGGTAGTGATGGCGAACAGGGGAGAGGGGATGCCCGCCGTCACCTCAAAGTGGGAGAACAGCTGGAATTCCTCGGGATAGGCTGGCTGAAAATACGCGGGGAACACCCCGCCCACTTCGATCTTCATGGCAGAGCTCCTTTCAGCGGTGGACGTACACCCGGGTGTCCCGCTCCTCCCCGTCCCCCCGGACAGGGCACAGGTACTCCCAGCCGTAACGCTCGTAAAAGCCTACGTGATCCGTCAGCAGGTACAGGGTGGGCACGCCCTGGGCGGCCATGTCCTGGCAGGCCAGCTCCAGCAGTGCCCCGGCGACGCCCCGGCAGCGGCGGTCCTCCTCCACATATACGGCGCACACGTTGGGGGCCAGATCCTTCCGGGGATGGAAGTCGTTCTCGATGACCCCCAGCCCTCCAACGATGCGCTCCCCCTCCACCGCCAGATACCACTGGGGCACGGGGCTTTCCCCTGCCAGGCAGGCCAGCATGCTCTCCCGGTAGGCCTCTTGGGGCACGCCCCACTTTTGGTGGAACCAAGCCGCCGCCTGTTCCAGCCACCGGGGCTCCTCCCGGAACAGAATAAAACGTGTCTCCATGGCTCTCCCTCCTTTTAAAGCCATTATAGCAGAGTTTTCCATGGGGAGGAAGAGCGGCGGACGGTGGACGGCGGGAAAATTTTGCAAAAAGAGGCGGACGCCCCTTGACAAGACCCAGGGAGGAGAGTATGCTATATACATGAACAATCGTTCATGTGAAAGGATGTTTAAGAATGCCCGAGAAGAAAAGCGCCCCCGGGTGCGATTTCCTGTTTGTCCACCAGGAGATTGTGGACCGGGTAAACCGGGAGATGCCCGCCGAGGAGACCCTCTTCGACCTGGCGGAGCTGTTCAAGATCTTCGGGGACTCCACCCGCATCAAGATCTTGTATGTGCTCTTTGAATCGGAGATGTGCGTGTGCGATATCGCCCAGCTGCTGGGCATGACCCAATCCGCCATCTCCCACCAGCTGCAAGTGCTGAAAAAGAGCAAGCTGGTCAAATACCGCCGGGAGGGAAAGACCGTGTTCTACTCCCTGGCCGACAGCCATGTCCGCGCCATTTTGGGCCAGGGCATGGAGCACGTCACCGAGTAACCCCACACTGCAAAGGAGAGTTCCGCCATGAAAAAAACCTACAAACTCACGGATTTAGACTGCGCCAACTGCGCCGCCAAAATGGAGAATGCCATCAAGAAGATCGACGGCGTCTCCGATGCCAGCGTCAGCTTTCTCACCCAGAAGCTCACTGTGGAGGCCGACGACAGCCGCTTTGACGACATCCTCAAGCAGATTGTCAAGGCCTGCAAAAAGGTGGAGCCCGACTGCGTCATTAACCTGAAGTGACGCTGGGGCGGTTTGCCGCCTGGAAAAGGGGGCAGGCCCACTGCCCCACGGGAGAAAGGGTCCCTAAAGGCGGATGCCGCCCTGCTGTGAAAACTTCGAGAAGGGTCTGAGATTTATGACAAGGAAACAGAAGAAAATGGTGGCCCGCATTGCCGCCAGTGCGGTGCTTTTGGTGGCGGCGGTGCTCATCCCCTATGAGGGCCCGTGGCGGTTTGTGCTGTTCCTGCCGGCCTATTTCGTCATCGGCTGGGATGTGCTGTGGAAGGCCGCCCGGAACATCGCCCATGGCCAGGTGTTCGACGAGAACTTCCTCATGGCCCTGGCCACGGTGGGGGCCTTCTGCACCGGCTTTTTCGGCGAGGGCCAGTACCCCGAGGCCGTGTTCGTCATGCTGTTCTACCAGGTGGGGGAGCTGTTCCAGGGCTACGCCGTGGGCAAATCCCGGAAATCCATCGCCAGCCTCATGGACATTCGCCCGGACTACGCCAACGTGGAGCGGGACGGCCAGCTGACCCAGGTGGACCCGGAGGAAGTGGCGGTGGGGGATACCATCACCGTGAAAGCCGGGGAGCGCGTCCCCCTGGATGGCGTGGTGCTGGAGGGCCAGTCCATGGTGAACACCTCCGCCCTGACAGGGGAGAGCGTGCCCCGCCAGGTGCAGCCCGGGGATGACGTCATCAGCGGGTGCGTCAACCAAAGCGGCCTGCTGCGGGTGCGGGTGACCAAGCCCTTCGGTGAGTCCACCGTCCAGAAAATTCTAGACCTGGTGGAGAACTCCAGCAGCAAAAAGGCCAAGGCGGAGAACTTCATCACCAAGTTCGCCCGGTATTACACCCCCATCGTGGTGTTCTGCGCCCTGGCCCTGGCCCTGGTGCCCCCTCTCTTTGTGGGGGACTGGGTGGGCTGGGTGCAGAAGGCCCTCATCTTCCTGGTGGTGTCCTGCCCCTGCGCGCTGGTCATCTCTGTGCCTCTCAGCTTCTTTGGGGGCATTGGCGGGGCCTCCCGCCAGGGCATCCTGGTCAAGGGCGGAAACTATCTGGAGGTGCTGGCCAACACGGAGATCGTGGTCTTTGACAAGACCGGCACCCTCACCAAAGGCGTGTTCAACGTCACCGCCATCCACCCGGAGGAGTACTCCGAAAGCGGCCTGCTGGAAATGGCCGCCCTGGCGGAGAGCTACTCGGACCACCCCATCTCCCGCTCTCTCAAAGAGGCCTGGGGCCAGGAGCTGGACGCCTCCCGGGTGGGAGAGGTGGAAGAGCTCTCTGGCCGGGGGGTGCGGGCCCAGGTGGACGGCAAGACCGTCTGCGCGGGCAACGACAAGCTGATGGAGGACATCGGCGTCAAGTGGCACCCCTGTCACCATGTGGGCACCACCGTCCATGTGGCGGTGGAGGGGAAGTATACCGGCCACATCGTCATCTCCGATGAGGTCAAGCCTGACGCCAAAGAGGCCATCGCCGCCCTGAAGGCCCAGGGGGTGAAGAAGACCGTCATGCTCACCGGGGACGCCAAAGCCGTGGGAGAGAGCGTGGCGAAGGACCTGGGCCTGGACGAAGCCTACACCCAGCTGCTCCCTGGAGATAAGGTGGACCGGGTAGAGGCGCTGCTTTCCGAGAAGTCCCCCAAGGGGAAGCTGGCCTTTGTGGGGGATGGAATCAACGACGCGCCGGTGCTCTCCCGGGCGGACATTGGCATTGCCATGGGTGCCCTGGGCTCAGACGCAGCCATCGAGGCGGCGGATATCGTCCTGATGGACGACAAGCCCTCCAAAATCGCCAAGGCCATGGAGATTTCCCAGCGCACCCTGCGCATTGTGCAGCAGAACATCGTCTTTGCCCTGGCGGTGAAGCTGCTGGTGCTGGCGCTCACCCCGTTTGGCATCGCCAACATGTGGGAAGCTGTCTTCGCCGACGTAGGCGTCATGGTTATCGCTATTTTAAATGCTTCCCGGGCCTTGCAAGCCGGGAAGAAATCATTTAGAATACAGGGGGAACCCTGAATGGGGAAAGGCAGCCCCAGTGCCTGGGCACTCAAGTCGCGAACGGCGCTTTAGGGCGCCGGGGCCTGCTGAGAGACGCTAGCCCAAATGCCCGCGCTTGGGAAAAGTAGGGACAAGGAAAAGTTTTGCCAGCTTTTTCAAAAGCTGCGGGGTTTGGGGCGGCGCCCCAAGGTCTTAAGGGGGTTGCAAGGGGCGAAGCCCCTGCCTTCCCATACTTCCCAAAAGGGGGGACGGATGTCCCCCCTCTTGCGCGGCCACGCGCCTTTACAAAGAAAGGAGACAGCATTATGCTGGAACTGCAACATATCTCCTGGACCGCCCCGGGCGGCAGCCAGGTGCTGCGGGATGTGAGCCTGACCATCCCGGAGGGAAAGCTGACGGTGATCACCGGCCCCAACGGCGGCGGCAAGACCACCCTGGCCAAGATTATCGCAGGCATTGAGACGCCGGACAGCGGCAAAATTTTCTTGGACGGCAAGGACATCACCGGCCTGGACGTGACCCAGCGGGCTCAGGCGGGGGTCAGCTTCGCCTTTCAGCAGCCGGTGCGCTTTAAGGGCTTCACCGTCCGCCGCCTGCTGGAGCTCTCCGCGGGAAAGACCCTCACCTCCAGCGCGGTGTGCGAGCTGCTGGGCCGGGTGGGCCTGTGCGGCCGGGAGTACCTGGACCGGGAGGTGGACGCCACCCTTTCCGGCGGGGAGATCAAGCGCATTGAGATTGCCACGGTGCTGGCCCGCCACACCCGGCTCTCCCTGTTCGACGAGCCCGAGGCGGGCATCGACCTGTGGAGCTTTACCAATTTGATCGACGTGTTCCAAAGCCTGCGGGGCAAGGTGCAGGGCACCCTCATCATCATCTCCCACCAGGAGCGTATTCTGCAGATCGCCGATGAGTTGGTGGTCATCTCCGGCGGCCAGTTGAAGGAGAAGGGCCCGGCCCAGGAGATCCTCCCCGGGCTGATGGCGGGCAGCGCCCACTGTGACGCCTGCGCCAAGAGGGAGGCGGTGTTCGCATGAAAAGCGTGACTGAAGAATTGCTGAAGCTTGTTTCCAATTGGAAAGATGGTTTTAAAGGCGCCTTCAATATCCGGGAGGACGGGGGCTGCGCGGGCCGCCAGTCCACCGAGCACATCCAGATCGACTCCAAAAAGGACCTGCCCGGCCTGGACATCCACATCCAGCCCGGCACCAAGGGGGAGACCGTGTCCATTCCCGCCTGCGTCACCCATGGGGACGTGGACGACCTGGTGTACAACGACTTTTATGTGGGGGAGTACGCCGACGTGACTATCGTGGCGGGCTGCGGCGTCCACACGGAAAACGGGGAGCCCGCCCGGCACAACGGCATCCACCGGTTCTTCCTGGAGAAGGGCGCCCGGGTCAAGTACATCGAAAAGCATGTGGGTACGGGCAAGGGCGCGGGCATCCGCTCCATCGACCCGGTGACCGAGTGCTTCCTCAAGGAGGACGCGGTGCTGGAGATGGACACCTCCCAGATCGGCGGGGTGGACCGCACCACCCGCAAGACCCGCGCCACCCTGGAGAAGAGCGCCAAGCTGGTCATTCGGGAGCGGCTGCTCACCGAGGGCAAGCAGGAGGCTTACACGGACTTTGAGGTGACCATGAACGGGGAGGGGTCCTCCACCGACCTGGTGAGCCGTTCCGTGGCCCGGGGGGACTCCTACCAGGCGTACCGCTCGAAGATCACGGGGAACGCCCCCTGCGCGGGCCACTCGGAGTGCGACGCCATCATCGCGGACCACGGCCGGGTGGACGCGGCGCCGGAGCTCTCTGCCAACCACGGGGACGCGGCCCTTATCCACGAGGCGGCCATCGGCAAGATCGCCGGGGAGCAGATCATGAAGCTGCGCACCCTGGGCCTGACCGAGGAGGAGGCCGAGGAAAAGATCGTGGAAGGCTTTTTAAGCTAAGCGCGCGCCCGGGCGCGTGACCGGTCCGTGGCCGGACTGGACATGACGCGCACGCCGCTTTAGGGCGGCGGGGTTTTCTGAGAGACGCTAACTCACAAGCCCGCGCTTGGGTTAGGTGGAGAAACGTAAAAGTTTTGCCAGCTTTTTCAAAAGCTGCGGGGTTTGGGGGCCGCTACGTCCCGGTGGGACGTTGCCCAGCGGCCGACCGAGCCGGCAGG
>UQRL01000051.1 GCA_900543555.1 uncultured Oscillospiraceae bacterium
ACCACCAGCCGGAGATCCAGCATGTGATCATCAACGCGGTGAAGTGGGCCGCGCCTGCCAACCAGCCCACCCCCGTCTATGGCAACACCCAGCCGGTCGTAGAGGTGCACAGCAAACTGGAGCACAGTATCCAGGGCTTGCACGAGCAGAAGGGTTGAGCGCCTGCTTGTAAACAAGCGAAAAAGCCGTCCCGTCCTCTTCGGAGGCACGGGGCGGCTTTTTTGCCGGCCGGGGATGGAAAAACACCCCAAAGCATGGTATGCTTATAGCACGGACTGCCGGATGGCTTTGGGAGGAAGAGAGAATGAACGATTTGAAAAAGATCTACCAGCGGCTGCAGGCCAATTACCCGGAAGGAGACTGGGAAATCACCCTGGAAGGGGAGCGGCTCTCCATCCGCCTAGAGAGGGCCCAGGTGGTGGTGGAAGGGGGCCGGGCCGTTTTTACAGAGGAAGAGGAACCGGCGCAGGAGCTGCAAGATGTGAGCGATGACGACCTGTACGAGGCCATCGAGACCTTTCTCCTCTACCAGCAGGAGGATGGAGACGAATTTCTCTCTTCAGAAGAAGTAAGGGAGGCCTGCAACGCCACCTATCGGGCGGCAACCAAGGGGCTCCGCCGGCGGGGGCGGCTGGTGCTGATCCTCACCGCAGCCGCGGAGCTTTTGCTCTTGCTGTCTCGAACCTATCTGGAAGCGGGCCTGTGGGTACTCATACCCTTCTTTCTATTCCCCGTGCTGGCTTGGGCCGTGCTGGGGATTCTGAAAAAGCGGACCTTGGACCGCCTATGGGTGTGCCCCCAGTGCGGGAAAAGCCTGCCTATCTCGGGGAACCGTTTTTCCCCAAAGCCCGCTTACACCACCCAATGCCCCCACTGCGGCCATCCCCTGGAGGACCCCGCCACTCTGGAAACGGAGGGCGAGGAAGAGGACCCCTTGGAGGGGCTCCCCCTCCCCCAGCCCGCAAGCAAATGGCCCTCTCGGGTCTATGGGGGCCTGACGCTGGTCTACTGCCTGCTGACCCTGTCGGGGGTCCTGGCCGGATTGGGAGAAGCCACCGGCCTGGGTGTGGCCCTGGCGCTGCTCCTCCATGTGCCGGTGCTGGCGCTGGGCCTGGCCCTGCTGTTGTGCAACGGGCCGGAGCTGCCGGAGTTTCCCCAGCCCCAGCTGGCTGTGCGGGAGAGCTGGATCCCCCTGGTGCTGGGACTGTGCCTGCTGCCCCTGGGCCTGGCCTTTATGATCCCGGCCCTGGGGGGCCTGTTGGACCCGGTGTTGGACCTCCCCTTTGCCCTGTTTCTGGCGCTTGTGGGGCTGCTCCTTGTCTTGACCGGGGCCTGGGCCCTGCTGGCCCGGCGCAACCGGACCCTGTACGCCTTTCGGGACGGCTCCATGCTTTACGTTTCCAGCTGGGGCCGCCGCAGGGAGATCACCCCGGGGCAGGCTGCCTCTTTGCGTCTGGGGGCCAACGGTTCCCTGGCCTTTCTGGACCAGGAGGGCAAAAAGCTGGTATCGGTGGAAGGAAATATGGAGGGTTCTCTTCTATTAGCAGTTTGGGCGGAGGAACAGGGCATCCGCCAAGTGCTGACGCCCCTCTTGGAAAAGCAAGTGGAACAAGAAAATCCCGCCCCCCAATGGCGGGAGGAGTACAGCACCTGGTGGCACCGCCATTTAGGCGCGGTCCGGGCAGGGGTGGCAGTGACGGTGGTCCTGTTTCTGGCTGGCTGCGTGCTGCCCTTTGCCCTCTATATCCTGGACCTGCTGAAGTTCCGGCAGGCGGTGTATCTTTCCGCTTTTGCGCCCCTGCCCTTCCTGGCCCTGTACCTGGCCTGCGCCCCGGTGATCGCCCTGGATACCAAGCCCCCGCGCGCCACCGCGGAATGGAAAGCCCACCACGTTCGGGCGCCCAGCCTGGTGCTTCTGGTGGCGGGGCTGCTTCTGGCCTCTCAATTCTTCTATTTCTGGAACGAACTGGTGATGCAGACCGTGGACGAGATCCCTTTCCTGGTGCTTTGGGGCGTGTTGGGCGTGGCCTTGGGGGCGGCGGTCTTCCTGCGCACACCTAAGCGCCTGCGGGGAGACGGGGTGTTCCTGCTGGCCCTGTTCTGCCTCATCGAGGGCTACGCCCTGGCCTATGGGGGCAATCTGGCCCTGTGCGGGCCAGCCCAGCACTATCCGGCGCAAGTGATGGAGCGCTCTCAGCAGGAGGACGACGGCGACACGGAGTATTATCTGGAGCTGCTATTGGATGACGGCACCCAGGCCCAGGTGCAGGTCTCAGAGACGGTGTACCAGCTGGAAGCGGAGGGCACGGAGTTCGTGGTCTGCCAGCTGGAAAGCCCCCTGGGCATCCGCATGGTGGACCTGCACCTTCCGGAGGCCGCGGAATGACAAAAGGACCGGCAGGGACTGTCCCCGCCGGTCCTCTTTTCTTAGCTGTGTCAGCCCAGCAGGGCCTTGGCCTTTTCCATGCGCTCCACCACGGGCACCCCAAAGGGACAGCGGGTTTCGCAGCCGCCACAGGCAATGCAGTCCGCGGCCGTGGCGGAAAGGGCCTGGTAGTGGGCCCGCACCGTGGCGGGGACCTCCGGCTGCATGGCGGCCAGGTCGTAGAGCTTGTTGACCATGGCAATGTCGATGCCCGCCGGGCAGGGGGCGCAGTGACCGCAATAGGTGCACTGGCCGGAGTAGGCGTGGCGGGGTGCCTTGGCCAGCACGCTGGCGTAGTCCCGCTCCTCCTCGGTGGCGGCCTCATAGGCCACGGCGGCGTCCACATGGGCGGGAGTGTCGTAGCCCACCAGGACACTGGCCACCGCCGGGCGGGTCAGGGCATAGTGCAGGCACTGCACCGGCGTCAAGGCCACCCCAAAGGGGGAGGTGCGGGCGTCGAACAGACGGCCGCCGGCATAGCCCTTCATCACGGTGATGCCCACGCCCCGCTGCTCGCACAGCTTGTACAGCTCCTCCCGCAGGGGGTCGATGCCGGCCAGACCCTCGCCATAGCTCTCAACAAAATAGTCGTTCAGGTCCTCGCTGGGGGGCAGCAGGTCAAAGGCGGGGTTGACGCTGAACAGCAGCATTTCGATCTCCCCGCTGCGGGCGGCCAGCTTGGCCACCTGGGGGTTGTGAGTGCTCATGCCGGTGTGACGGATCACGCCCTTTTCCCTCTGCTCCTTCACATAGGCCAAAAACTCCCCCTCCATCACCTGGCGGAACTCTGCCTCGCTGTCCACAAAGTGGATCATCCCCAGGTCGATGTAGTCTGTTTGCAGCCGGGTGAGCAAATCCTGAAAAGCCTCTTTCACCTTGGGCAGGTCCCGGGTACGGACATACTGCCCCTCCTGCCAGGTGGAGCCGAAATGCCCTTGGATGACCCATTTCTCCCGGTGTCCACAGATAGCGTTGCCGATCTTGGTACGCACCTCTGGATTAGACATCCAGCAGTCCAAAATATTGATGCCATAGCTTTCACAGCGCTGTATGACCGCCTTAACCTCTTCTTCCGTGTGACGTTCCAGCCACTCCGCCCCCAAGCCGATCTCGCTGACCTGCAGGCCGGTGTTTCCCAGCTCTCTGTACCGCATGCAAAAGCCTCCTGACAAAGAATTGATGGGTACAGTATAGCACACGGCGGGGCTATGGGGAAGCCTAAAAGAAAAGTCTCACAAAAAATAGCGGATTTTTCAAAAATAATATATACTGAAGGTGTAAGATTCTGTCCGGAATGTTGACCTTTAGAGTAGAAGGCTCTGCACAGTGGGAGGTGGAGGAGCATGGAGGATGCACAGATTGTAAAACTCTATTGGGAACGGAACCCAGAGGCCATTGCCCGTTCCCGGGAAAAGTACGAAATCTACTGCTTTTCCCTGGCAGACCGCATTGTAACCAGCCGGGAGGACGCGGAGGAGTGCGTCAACGACACCTGGCTCCACGCCTGGAACAGCATGCCGCCCCACCGGCCCAGCGCGCTGCGGATCTTCTTGGCCAAGATCACCCGACGGGTGGCCTTGAACCGGTGGAAAGCAGCTTCCGCCCAGAAGCGGGGCGGGGGCCAGCTGCCCCTGGTGCTGGAGGAGCTCTCGGAGTGCGTCTCCGGCCAGGAGGACGCAGAGGGCGCCGTGGAGGCCAGAGAGCTGCGTCGGCTGCTGGACCAGTTCATTCGGGAGCTGCCTGCCAGGGAGGGCAATATTTTCCTGCGGCGGTACTTCTTCACCGAACCGGTGGGGGAGATTGCCCGGCGATGGGGCCTGACGGAAAACCATGTGTCCGTGCTGCTGAGCCGGACCCGGAAAAAGCTGAAGTTACTGCTGGAAAAGGAGGGATACCTGTGAAACCGGAAACCCTGTACGAGAATTTGAATTCTGTGGACGAACAGCTGCTGGAGCGCAGCGAGACCGCCAAGGCCCCCCGCCGCCGTCCCTGGTGGATGGGGGCCGTGGCGGCAGCCCTGGTGGCAGTGGTGGCTCTTGGGGCGGCTTTCTGGCCCAAAGGCAGCCCCCTTGGGGTGGAGGCCCATGCCATTGAGACGGCTGCTTACCCGGAGATGGCCCCCTATCCTGACGAAGCGGATTATGTGGACCAAGCCACAGGAGAGTACGACAACGAGGGGTTCAACCAAGCCCATGACGCCTGGTGGGAATCGAAACAGGCCCTGCTGCCGGAAGAAGGCTATGCCGACGGGCTGGATTCCTTTTTCCAGGAGAGCATCCCTGTGTTCCTGGGGGGAAAGGAAGGGGAGAACGCCGCCTATTCCCCCGTGAACGTGTACATGGCCCTGGCCATGCTGGCGGAGCTGACAGACGGCGCCAGCCGCCAGCAGATTTTAGATTTGCTGGGCAGCGATTCCCTGGAGGCCCTGCGGCAACAGGCCCAGGCGGTGTGGCGGGCTCAGTATCAAAACGACGGGGCCACCACCACCATTTTAGCCAGCTCGGTGTGGCTGGACGAGGACATCTCCTACAACCAAGAAACCATGCAAACCTTGGCGGAGAGCTATTACGCTTCCTCCTATCAGGGGCAGATGGGCAGTGAGGAATACTCCCAGCTGCTTCGGGAATGGCTCAACGACCAGACCGGGGGCCTGCTGGAGGAACAGGCGGAGGGCGTAGAAATGAAACCAGAGGACGTGCTGGCCTTGGCCACCACCCTGTACTTCAAAGCCAGATGGGCCGATGAGTTCTCCCCAGAGAACACCAGCCCCCAAACCTTCCACGCCCCCAGCGGCGACGTGGAGGTGGACTTCATGCACCAGACCCTGGAGGAAAGCTACTACCAGGGGGAGAACTTCGGCGTGGTGCGCAAAGGACTGCAGAACAGCGGCGCCATGTGGCTCATCTTGCCTGACGAGGGAACCACCCCAGAGCAGCTGCTGAAACAGGGGGATGCACTGGAACCGCTCCTTGCGGAGTACAACTGGGAGGACTGGGAACCCCGGACGGTGCACCTTTCCCTTCCCAAGTTTGACGTGGTCAGTGAAACCGACCTGCTGGGCGGTCTGGAAGCCCTGGGCGTCACCGACGTGATGGACCCTGCCGTCTCTGATTTCTCTCCCCTCACCTCGGAGATAGAAGGCCTCTACCTGTCTTCGGCCCAGCACGCGGTGCGGGTCACCACGGACGAGGAAGGGGTGGAGGCCGCCGCCTACACGGTGTTTTCCCTTTCGGCCACCAGTGCGGGTGAAATGCCTGAGGAACTGGACTTTGTGCTGGACCGGCCCTTCCTGTTCGCCATCACCAGCGACGACGGCCTGCCCCTGTTTGTGGGCGCCGTCAACCATCCGTAACCGCCTTTCCACCAGCCGGCGGGGCCGGGAGCCTGGAGGCTTCCGGCCCTTTTTTAGCGGCTTTCCCCATGGACGGGGGCGGCCCTGTGTGCTATACTATTTTCAAATATTTCAAACACACCGGGGCACGGCCCTGGGATAAACTGTGGAGAGGAGTTTGATTCTTATGAAAAACACAGAGCTGGCTTCCCTGCTGCGGCGGCTGGAAAGGCCCTCTGGGCCCGTAGACGTAGTGCTGGACACGGACACCTTCAACGAGGTGGACGACCAGTTCGCCCTTTCATACCTGCTGGCCTCCCAGGAGAAGCTGAAGGTCCAGGCGCTGTACGCCGCCCCCTTCTTCAACGAGAAATCTTCCAGCCCGGAGGACGGCATGCTGAAAAGCTATGAGGAAATTCTGCGGCTTTTAAAGCTCTGCCACGCCCAGGAGCTGGAGGACCGGGTGTTCCAGGGGTCTCGGGGCTACCTGCCCGATGAAAAGACCCCCGTGGCCTCCCCCGCCGCCGAGGACCTGGCCCGCCGGGCCATGGGGTACTCCCCGGAAAATCCCCTGTATGTCATCGCCATTGGAGCCATCACCAACGTGGCCTCTGCCCTGCTGCTGGAGCCCGCCATTGCGGAGAAGATCGTGCTGGTGTGGCTGGGAGGCAACGCCTGGGACTGGCCCGACAACCACGAGTTCAATGCCTTTCAGGATGTGGCGGCTGACCGGGTGGTCTTTGGCAGCGGGGCCCCCATTGTGCAGCTGCCCTGCATGGGGGTGGTCTCTTCCTTCCGGGTCAGCGAGCCGGAACTGCGCTGCCACCTGCTGGGCAAAAACCAGCTGTGCGACTACCTGGCGGGCCTGGTCATCAGCGACCAGGAAAAGGCAGGGGCAGGCCCCTGCTGGAGCCGTCCCATCTGGGACGTGACCGCCGTGGCCTGGCTGCTGGAGGGCCCGGACGGCCCCTTCATGGAGGACCGGCTGGAGCCCGCCCCCATCTTCCAGTACGACCACCACTACAGCTTTGACAAGAGCCGCCCCCCTATGCGATATGTGTACCACATCCATCGGGACGCACTCTTTGAGGACCTGTTCCGCAAGCTGGCCGCCCTGGAGGGCCATTTGTGATCCGCCAGGCGTGCAGGGGGCTGGCTTCCTTTGCCCGAAGGGACGTGGTGCTTACCACCGCCATTCTGCTGGCGGTTCTCTCCGCGTTCTTTGTGCCGCCCAGCCCGGCCTATCTCTCCTATATCGACTGGGATACTCTCTGCCTGCTCTTCTCCCTGATGGCGGTGATGAAAGGCTTCCAGCAGGAGGGGTTCTTTCAATCCATGGGCAGCGCCCTGCTGCGGCGGGCTGGCTCTACCCGGCGCATGGTGCTGGTGTTGGTGTTTCTCCCCTTTTTCTGCAGCATGGCCATCACCAACGACGTATCACTCATCACCTTTGTACCCTTCGGGCTGGCCGTTCTGAAGCTGGCCCAACAAGAGGAGCTGGCGGTGCCCCTGGTGGCCCTGCAGACGCTTGCGGCCAATCTGGGAAGCATGCTCACACCCATGGGGAACCCCCAAAACCTGTACCTTTACTCCCGTTCGGGCATGGGGTTTGGGGAACTGTGCGCAGTGATGCTCCCCTATGTTCTCCTGTCCGGGATATGCCTGTTGGGGCTGTCGGTGCTGCGGCCCTCTCACCCCAACGCTCCCCCTCGGGTGAATACCCGGCGCACGAACCCCCGGCGCCTTGGGATGTGGGGGGCATGGTTTCTCCTGTGCCTGCTGGGCCTCTTCGGGGCAGTGCCATCTTGGGCGGTAGCGGCACTGGTGCTGATTTTTCTCTTCCTGCGGGAACGGCCTGTGCTGCGGGCAGTGGACTACTCCCTGCTGGGGACCTTTGCGGCCTTCTTCCTCTTTATCGGCAACCTTTCGGCGATCCCTTGGTTCCAGCAGCTTTTGTCTTCCGTTCTCCAAGGAAGGGAAGTGCTGGTTTCAGTGTTGGTCAGCCAGGTCGTCAGCAATGTGCCCGCTGCCCTGCTGCTCTCGGGCTTTACAGAGGATTGGACTGGCCTGCTCATCGGATGCAACCTGGGCGGGCTGGGTACGTTAATCGCCTCTATGGCCAGCCTCATTTCCTACAAGCAGGTCTCGCGGGAATATCCCCAGCAGCGCGGCAAGTACCTGCTGTGGTTCACCGCCAGCAACGCCGGAATGCTTCTCCTGCTTTTGCTGGAACACCAGGCGCTGCGGGCCCTGTTTTAAGCGCCAGGCTATCTGTCCTGTAAAACGTACTGTAAAACCAGCTGCGTTAAATCTTTGTTAAATCAAAGAAAAGAGCTTGTGATATCCTCGATCTTTCTTTATAATAATCCTGTCGGGAAAAACAGAGAAACCACGAGGGGAAATTAGCCATGGAGCACGCCGGAGCAGGCGCGTTTGCAGGAAAAACCGGGAAAGTGGATTTTACAAAAAGCTAATAAAAGCACGGTTTGCACCGCTGTCTCTTTACAGCCGGTGCCAGCCGTGCTTTCTTTTTTGCCGCTGTTCCAGGCTAGACAAGGAAGGGGAAATGAAACCATGACAATTACAAACGCACTTTCGCTGCTAGGGGGCCTGGCGCTTTTTCTGTACGGCATGCAGATGATGAGCTCCGGCCTGGAAGCCGCCGCAGGCAACCAGATGAAGCGGATCTTAGAGCGGCTGACCTCTAACCGTATTTTAGGCGTGCTGGTGGGCGCGGGCATTACGGCGGTCATCCAGTCCTCCTCCGCCACCACAGTGATGGTGGTGGGGTTTGTAAACTCCGGCATGATGACTCTGCGGCAGGCGGTGTGGATCATTATGGGGGCCAACATTGGCACCACCATTACAGGGCAGCTCATTGCCCTGGATGTGGGGGTCATCGCGCCGCTGCTGGCCTTTGTGGGCGTGGCCCTGGTGGTGTTTATCAAGAGGCCGTCTGTCCGGTATTGGGGACAGATC
This sequence comes from uncultured Oscillospiraceae bacterium, assembly GCA_900543555.1. GTDB lineage: Bacteria > Bacillota > Clostridia > Oscillospirales > Acutalibacteraceae > Acutalibacter > Acutalibacter stercoravium. The sequence continues at coordinate 8,736 of UQRL01000051.1, forward strand.
GTCGCAGGGCTCGGCATCCTCTTCATCGGCATGAATATGATGAGCGATTCCATGAAACCCCTGCAGGACAGCCAGGTCTTTATCAACCTGATGACCACCTTCCAGAACCCGTTGATTGGCATTTTGGTGGGCGCCGTGTTCACTGCCATTATTCAGTCTTCATCGGCCTCGGTGGGCATTCTTCAAACCCTGGCCAGATCTGGGCTTATTGGCTTGAACAGCGCTGTGTATGTGCTCTTTGGCCAGAATATCGGCACCTGCATCACCGCGGTCCTGGCCTCTATTGGCACCAGCCGCAACGCCAAGCGCACCACCATTATCCATCTGATGTTCAACATCATTGGAACCATCCTTTTCACCTTGGCGTGCATGTTCTTCCCTCTCACCTCTTTTGTGGAGGGCTGGACTCCGGGGAGCCCCTCCGCGCAGATTGCCAATATGCACACCCTGTTCAACGTGGTCACCACGCTGCTGCTCCTGCCCTTTGGCACCTATTTGGCCAACCTGGCCACAAAGATCCTGCCGGAAAAGCCTGCCGAGGTTTTGGAGAGCGGCGCCCATGCCCTGCTGTTTATCAAACCCGTGGACCAGCTCTCTGCGGAGCACCATGTGGGCACCTCTGCCATTGTGCTCAACGGCGTGCAGAAAGAGCTTTCCCGCATGGCGGACATGGTGCTGGAAAACGTGGACAAAGGGTTCCAGGCGGCTTTGGAGGGGACCCCTTCCCAGCTGGAACAGGTGGAGGAAACAGAAGAGTACATCGACTACTTAAACCAGGAGATTTCCAGCTATATCTCCCATATTATCGTCTATGAGACAAACGAACGGGACTCCGAGCGGATCAGCGGGTTCTTTAAGATCTCCAGCAACCTAGAGCGCATCGGCGACCACGCTGTCAACATTTGCCAGTACACCCAGCAGCTAGAGCAAAAGCATATCTCCTTTTCCCCACAGGCCCGCGAGGAAATCCAAGCCATGCGGCAAACCAGCCTGGACTCCCTGCGCAGGCTGTGCTCAATGGGGCAGCTTTCCCAAGAGGCCCTGGTGGAGATTGCGGGGCTGGAGCAGCAGATCGACGACATGACCGCTGCGTACCGGCAAAACCAGATGGTGCGGCTGCGGCAGGGTTCCTGCTCGGACGAGGCCTGCACCCTCTATTCTGAAATGCTCACCGACTTTGAGCGCATTGGCGACCACATTTTGAACATCGGGCAGGAGCTGGCCAAATAAGGGCTGGCTATGGGGAATCCCCCTGGAACCAATCCAGGGGGATTCCTTTTCGTTTTTCGGGGAATGAACTGCCTCTGACGGGACATGCTAGAAGAGAACCCAAATTTTAGGAGGGAACTGCTATGGTGGAAGAGGATACTGTAAAGCTGCTGCGGGAGTGCAACGCAGGCATCCGCATGGGGGTAAGTTCCATCGACGAAGTGCTGCCCAAGGTAAAGGACGGCGGGCTGCGTCAGGTCTTGGAAAAAAGCCGCTCTGCCCATGGAAAACTGGGGGACCAGACCTATGCCATGCTGGCGCGCTATGGGGACGAAGGCAAGGAACCCAACCCCTTGGCAAAGGGTATGGCATGGATGAAGGCCAACGTAAAGCTGACCTTAGAGGACAGCGACAACGCCGTGGCGGATTTGATCACCGACGGGTGCGCTATGGGGGTAAAATCCCTGAACCGCTCCCTGAACCAGTACCAAGCCGCAGGCGAGCAGGCCAAGGACCTTGCCCACAGGCTCATTCAGCTGGAAAACCAGTTGGGGCAGGAGGTGCGCCCTTATTTATAGAGATACGCATTTCCCCGCTGCGGGAGACATATATTGTGTGGTAAAGCGGGACAGCGGAAGGGAGCGAGCGCCCATGATCAAACTGAAGCCCCTGGCGGCAAGCCTATTCATCGCCCTGGGAACAGGGGGACTTTCTGCCCTGCTGACCCGGGATGCTATGGAGCGGTACAGGGAATTGGAGCAGCCGCCCCTATCCCCGCCTGGTTGGGTGTTCCCCGTGGTGTGGAGCGCGCTGTTCGTACTGATGGGGGTAGCGGCCTATCTGGTGTGGATGCGGGACAGCACAGGCCGCAATGGGGCCCTGGCCCTTTACGGGCTGCAGCTGGCCCTGAATTTCTGCTGGACACTGATCTTCTTCAACCTGCAGAACCACGCCTTGGCGTTTTTCTGGCTGCTGTTGTTGTGGCTGGTGATCCTGCTGTGCACCCTGCGTTTCTTCAAGGAGACCCCCGCAGCCGGCTGGCTGATGGTCCCCTACCTGATTTGGGTGGCTTTCGCGGGTTACCTCAACGCGGGGGTCTGGCTTCTGAACGCAGGATGACAAAGGCCAGAAAGCCCTATGGAAGGGCGGCAAAACGGGCACCGGAGCGCTGCTTGCTCCGGTGCCCGTTTCCGCATGTATTTGTGGATTATGGGATCTTTGGGCACCTTCCAAAGGTTTGCGGCCTCGCCTCATGTTCCGGGCAACCGCCGCTCCATCTCTTGCAGGGCCCTGCGCAGGGGCCTATACAGCACCAGCGCAAGGAAGAAATTGCCCACGGCATGTCCCACATCAAAGGTCAGGCCGCTGATGATCCAGGCGATCATCATGGAAAGCCCGCCCACAGGAAGATACACCAGAGAGCACAGGGTTCCAAAGGCCAAGCCGTACAGGCCGGACAAAACGGCCCACTGCCAGGAATGCTTCATCCAGCGGAACAGCCAGGTAAGCCCGGCCAGCAGAGGCCAGACGTACAGGTACATCAGCCACCACAGGCCAAATCCCCCATAGAGCAGCCCTTCCAGCATAAGAAACACCGCCAAGGCCCCCAGCACCCGCCTGCGGAACACCAACGTGAACAGGATGGTCAACAGGCTGACCAGCTCCACATTGGGCAGAGCCGCCAGCGTTTCCTTGGAAACCACCATTACTGTGCCCATCATGGCCATCAGGCACAGGTCCACCAGGCGGCTTTTCATCAATAGCCCACCGTCAGAGTCAGCTCATAGGTGTCGCCGTCGCTGAGCTCGGTGGAGTCAGCGCCGTAGTTCCACATCTCGCCGCCCTTGGTCAGGCACCACCACTCCTGGTTGGAGTCATCGGCAGTCTCGCCATCCACAGTGGTGATAAACAGCCCATAGCTGCTCTCTTCCCCTTCCACCAGGCCCTCGGCCATCAGGGCGTCGCCCAAGGTCTCCGCCTCGGTGGAGATGGGGAACTCTTTCTCGCTGCCGTCGCCGTGGACCACCTTCACAGTGATCTCCTTTACGGCCGCCTGAGAAACGGCGCTTTCACCGGAAGCCGCGCTCTCCACAGTGGAGGACTCTGCCGCGCTGGAAAGAGCCGAAGAGCTTTCCTCCGTCTGGGAGGAGGCCGCGCTGGAAACGCCGCTCTCCTGGGAGGAAGAGGAGGCGCCCCCGCTGGAGCACCCGGCAAAGACGGACAGGACCAGGGCCAGGCTCAACAGCAGCGCGCCGAGACGGCCAAGGGTTTGCTTTGTGTGTTTCATGTGCGTTTACCTCATTTCTAAAAAGATTAGATTTGAGGGACGGCGCCCGCTGAAACCTGTTTTCAGGAAAAAGCGGGCAGGAAAAAACGGCCGGGGGAAAGCCCCAGCCCTTCCTGTACCATGCGCCAAGAACCCGTGGCTTTGGTACGGCCGATCCGGGCAAGTCTTCCGGCTCAGGCATGTTGGCCTGCAAGGCAGGCCGGCGGGACGCTTCACCTTCCCAGATTCCAGTATCCAGTGGCAGCAAAGAAGCCGGGCGGCCATGTTCCCAGCTTCCGGAAGCGCCCCTCTGCCATCACGGCGGCGGGTCCGCCGGGGAATTTCACCCCTGTTCCTGTGTTCGGCCGCGGGGCCAGCCCGCGGACACCCGGAGTCCCAACGGGCCCTATCATACCCCATAGAGGCCGTTTTGTCAATTTTATTTCCCAGGAAATGGGGAAATAAAAAAGAGAGGGTCCCCCCTCTCTCTTACATGCACTTGTCAAGAGAAAGTAGACAGTAAAAAGAATATTTATCAGAAGCCCCGTTCGGTTTTGAACTGAACGGGGCTTCTG
>UQRL01000052.1 GCA_900543555.1 uncultured Oscillospiraceae bacterium
CTTCCGGGCCGCTGCCATCGAGCAGCTGGAGGTCTGGGCGGACCGGGCCGGGGTGCCCCTTATCAAACACCAGGAGGGGGCCGACCCCGCTGCCGTGGTGTTTGACACCATCGCCGCAGCCAAGGCCCGGGGCTGCGATGTCATCATCTGCGACACCGCCGGCCGGCTGCACAACAAGAAGAACCTGATGGACGAGCTGGGGAAGATCAGCCGTGTCATCGACCGGGAGCTGCCCGGCTGCGACCGGGAGACCCTGCTGGTACTGGACGCCGCCACCGGCCAGAACGCCGTGAACCAGGCCCGGGAGTTCCAAAGCGCCGCGGGCATTACGGGCATTGTGCTCACCAAGCTGGACGGCACCCCCAAGGGCGGCGTGGTGCTGCCCATCATGCAGGACCTGGGCCTGCCGGTGAAGTTCATCGGCGTGGGGGAGCAGGTGGACGACCTGCAGCCCTTTGACCCGGATGCCTTTGCCAATGCCCTGTTTGACAACGAGCGGGACGACACCCCCGTCTTTGCCAAGGATAGGGCGGCTGCCCAGCTGGAAGAGCAGCGCCAGGAGGAAGAGGTGCTGCAAGAGCAGGACCAGGCCGGAGAGGACGCCCTGGAGGGCGAGGAGCTGTTCCAGCAGCTGGAGGAGCGCCCCCTCACCGAGGAGGGCCTGCTCTCCGATATCGACGCCATGCTGGGGGAGTCCCGAGCGGAGGAGCCTCAGGAAGAATTGGAAGAACCCCAGCCGGAGAAGAAAAAGCGCCGCTTCTGGCCCTTTGGCCGCAAGCGGGACGAGGAATAAGGAAGGGGAAAGAACCATGAAATTTGTCATTGCCACCCACAATCAGGGGAAAGTGGTGGAGTTCAAGCGGATGCTGGAGCCCATGGGCATCGAAGTGGTGACCGCCCAGCTTTCCGAGCCGGAGGAGACCGGCAAAACCTTTATGGAAAACGCCTTTATCAAGGCCGAGGCAGCCTGCAAGGAGACGGGCCTGCCCGCCGTGGCCGACGATTCCGGCCTGTGCGTGGACTATCTGGACGGGGCCCCGGGCATTTACTCTGCACGGTTCGCCCAGCCCGGCAAGCGCCGCCTGACCGTGCTGGAGAAGCTCCAGGGCGTGCCGGCGGAGCAGCGGGGCGCCCACTTTGTCAGCGCCGTGTGCTGCGTGTTCCCCAATGGGGACAAGATTGAGGCCGAGGGCAAGTGCTTTGGCACCATCGCCTTTGAGTCCCGTGGGGAGAACGGCTTTGGGTACGACTCCATTTTTGAGCAGGAGGGCCGCACCTTTGGGGAGATGACCGACGAGGAAAAGGACGCCCGCAGCCACCGGGGCAAGGCCTTCGCCCTGTTTGAGGAGAAGCTGAAGGAGTACCTGAAAGGCGGGGAGTGAGCCATGAAAAACTACTGCGGTTTGGACTGCGCCCAATGTCCCGCTGTGGAGAGCTGCCCCGGCTGCGCCGCCACCGGCGGGAAACCCTTTGGGGGCACCTGCGTGCTGGGGGAGTGCTGCAAAGCCCAGGGCTGCGAAAGCCCCGGCAGCTGCTTTTCCGGAAAATGCGCCTTGAAGGAGCAGCTCATAAAAGAGTTTAACGACCTTCACGTCCCCGGCATGGACCGGGTGACGGATCTGAACGCCCTGCCCGGTTCCTACATCAATTTGGAATACACCCTGGAAAGCGGCCAGAAGATCAAATTCTGGGAGGACGGCCGGGTCTACCTGGGAAACCAGCTTTGCAAGCACGATGGAAGCGGCCGGTGCTTTGGGCTGACGGCGGATGAAAACTGGCTGCTGGTGTGCGAATACGGCGACAACGGCAGCGACCCGGAGATTGTGGTGTACAAGCGCCGGGAAAAGTAACGATACAGGAGAATGAAACTATGTTGACGAGCAAGCAAAGAGCCTACCTCCGCTCCCTGGCGGTGAACGAGGATACCATTTTGATGATGGGCAAGTCCGGCATGAGCCCGGAGCTTGTCAAGCAGGCGGACGATGCCCTGGAAAAGCGGGAGCTGATCAAGGGCCGGGTGCTGCCCGAGTCCAGCCCCATGACCTCCCGGGAGGCGGCGGAGGCCATTGCCCAGGAGACGGGGAGCGACGTGGTCCAGGTGATCGGCAGCCGGTTTGTGCTGTACCGCAAAAAGAAAAAGGACCCAAAGATCGTCCTGCCCCGGTGACAGGAGGCCCACAATGAAAACAGGCATTTACGGGGGCACCTTCAACCCCATCCACAACGGGCACCTGCACATTGTGGAGGAGTTCCGCCGGGGCCTGGGGCTGGACCGGGTGCTGCTCATCCCCACCCGGGTGCCGCCCCACAAGGCCGCCCCAGACTTGGCCAGCGCCCAGGACCGCTGCGCCATGTGCCGGTTAGCGATTCAGGAAAAGCCTTGGCTGGAGCTCTCGGACATTGAGATGCGCCGGGAGGGAAAAAGCTACACCGCCGAGACCTTGGAGGAGCTTTCCTCCCTTTTCCCTGAGGACCAGTTCTACCTGCTGATGGGGGAGGACATGTTCCTTACCCTGGACCGCTGGTACCGTCCGGAGACCATTTTTTCGCTGGCCTCGGTGTGCACCACGCCCCGCAGTCCGGATGGCCTGGGCGCCCTGCGGGAGAAGGCCCTGGAGTACACCGGCCAGTTTAAGGCCCGGTGCTTTCTGGAGCACATCCCCTACCTGCCCGTCAGCTCCACCCAGGTGCGGCAGGCGGTGGCCCGGGGGGAGGACGTCAGCGGCCTGGTGCCCCAGGCCGTGGCCGCCTATATCGGGGAGCACGGGCTGTACCGGGGGTAAAATAGCCGGTTTTCCTGTTCTTTGCGGCCTTCCAGAGAGGATGGGGAAATGTCACGCCGCCCAGCGGCTTTGGAGGATTCCTATGCGCATTGATTTCAACCAAATCCAAGAGATGACCATGCCCTGCGGGTATGAGGGCACGGGGGAGATGTCCGCCCGCTTCTTTGCCGGGGAGGGGGGTAAGCTCATCTCCTGCTGCATCCACCCCGGCGGGAGCATCGGCCTGCACAGCCACCCCGCCAGCGACGACGTGAACTTCGTCCTGCTGGGCACGGGCCTGGCGGTCTGCGACGGCCAGGAGGAGCCCTTGGAGCCCGGCGTGTGCCACATCTGCAAGAAGGGCTCGGAGCACAGCATCCAGAACACCGGCGAGGGCGACCTGGTGCTGCTCACCCTGGTGGTGGAGCGCGGAGAAGGAAGGGAGAACGACACATGACCTTTGAACAGTATGAGCAGGAAGTGAAGCGCCACCTGACGGACAAGCGGTTTTTCCACAGCCAGTGCGTGGCAGCGGAGGCCGCCCGGCTGGCCCAGCGCTACGGCGCCGACGTGGAAAAGGCCCGGCTGGCGGGCATCCTCCACGACATCATGAAGGACACCCCGCCGGAGCAGCAGTTGAAAATCCTGCAGGATTCTGGTATAATACTCACCAAAACCCAGAGCCGCAACCGAAAGCTGTGGCACGCCCTCTCGGGGGCGGCCTACCTTAGGGGTGCTCTGGGCGTTTCCGATGAGGAGATCGTGTCCGCCGTGGCCTGCCACACCAGCGGCAAGGGGGATATGTCCCTGCTGGAAAAGACGCTGTTTGTGGCGGACTACATCTCCGCCGACCGGGAGTACCCCGGCGTGGAGGAGATGCGCAGGGCCGCGGACCGCAGCCTGGAGGAGGCCATGGTGGAGGGCATCCTCTTCACCGTGAACGAGCTGATGGAACAGCGCCTGCCAGTGGCGGCGGAATCCATCCAGGCGTATAACGACGCCATTTTTACCTTAGAGCAGAAGAAGGAGCAGAGCCTATGACCTCTTTAGAGCTTGCAAGCAAGGCCGCCGCCTTTTTGGACAGCAAGAAGGCGGAGCGGCTGAGCGTGATCGAGATTGAGAATATCTCCAGCCTGGCGGACTACTTTGTCATTGCCACGGGCAACAACAACACCCACGTCCGTGCCTTGGCCGATGAGCTGGAGGAGAAGCTGAAGGCAGAGGGTTTGCCCCCCGCCCGGGTGGAGGGTTACCGCTCCAATTCCTGGATTCTGCTGGACTGGGGCAGTGTGGTCATCCACATCTTCACCCAGGAGGGCCGGGATTTCTACGACCTGGACCGCCTGTGGGCGGACGGAAAGAAAGTGGAGTGGAGTCCGTGCTCGGAGTGAGCAGGCCGGCTTCTTGCGTTCCCCAAGGCCGGGACGGCCTTTGCGAAGGTAGCGGCGGGCATTTTCCCCGGCGGCCCGCGGAGAAACGGGGCCACGGGAAAACAAGACGGCTCTCGGGAAAGGAGCGATTCGCCGTGAAAGAATACACTGCTTACCATGTGGTGACCGAGCGGCCCATGACCGTGGGGCAGGTTCTCTGCTTGGATGAGACTTACCCCAGCGGCGTGTACCGCCGGGTGATGGAGAAGGTCCCCTTGGTGGAGGAAATCTACCAGAACCCCGGTGCCTGGGCGGGGAAACCGCTGGAGCACCACACGATGGTGGCCCTGCGGGAGCTGGCCCTGGAACAGGTGCGCAGGGAGCAGTTCCCCCAGCATCCCTCCCGGCTCCACTGCCTGTACGTTTCGGAAACCAGGGAGGAGGCCCAGCAGTGGGCGTCGTTTTTCGCCAGCTTGGGCCGCCCCACGTACCATATCGTCAAGCTTCAAGTGCGGGGCAGAAAGTTTGTGGGCAACGCCAATCTGTGCTTTGACGCCACGGTGAACCAGGAGGAAAACCGCCGCCTGGCGCAGCGCTATTGGAGCCTCGCCCTGGACCCGGCCGGTCAGCCCCCCATTTGGGAGATTTTGGCGGACGGGGAGATACGGGTGGTGGAAATTGTAGAAGAGATTGGGAAAAACCTGTGAAGTGGGTTGCAGATAGATACTCAAAATGCGAATGGATAAATCTGGAAAACGCGGACGCCGGGCTTGCGGTTTTCGCCATGCAAAGCGAGGGAACGAGCGCCCCGCGACATAAAAGTTCTTTGCCTGCTTTCTTTTCAAAAGCAGGTTTCTGATCCATAAAGAGAAAAGCGCGGGCGGCAAGGGAGCAAATCCCACCAGGGTTCCGCGCCAAAAGCGCGGTGCGCGAAGTGAAAGTCCTTTGCCTGCTTTCTTTCCAAAAGCATGCTTCTGGATTCATAAAGCTAAAAACGCGGGCGGCAAGGGAACAAATCCCACCGGAGTCCCGCGCCAAAAGCGCGGTGCGCGAAATGAAAGTTCTTTGCCTACTTTCTTTCAAGAAAGTAGGGGAAAGGGTTGAGAAACGATGAAATACGACCACAAGGCCATAGAGCCAAAATGGCAGGAAAAATGGGAGGAAGCCGGCGTTTTCCATGCGGAGAACGGCAGCGATAAGCCCAAGTATTACGCTTTAATCGAGTTCCCCTACCCCTCTGGGCAGGGGCTGCACGTGGGCCATCCCCGGCCCTACACCGCCCTGGACGTGGTGGCTAGAAAGCGCCGGATGCAGGGCTATAACGTGCTGTACCCCATCGGCTGGGACGCCTTCGGCCTGCCCACCGAGAACTACGCCATCAAGAACCACGTCCACCCCGCCGAGGTGACCAAGCAGAACATCGCCCGGTTTAAAAAGCAGATCCAGTCCCTGGGCATCAGCTTTGACTGGAGCCGGGAGATTTCCACCACCGATCCGGAGTATTACAAGTGGACCCAGTGGATTTTCCTGCAGCTGTTCAAAGCGGGGCTGGCCTATAAGAAGGAGATGAACGTGAACTGGTGCACCTCCTGCAAGTGTGTGCTGGCCAACGAGGAAGTGGTCAACGGCGTGTGCGAGCGCTGCGGCAGCGAGGTGGTCCACAAGGTGAAGAGCCAGTGGATGCTGAAGATCACCGAGTACGCCCAGCGGCTGATTGACGACCTGGATTTGGTGGACTACCCCGAGCGGGTGAAAACCCAGCAGAAGAACTGGATTGGCCGCTCCACCGGCGCCGAGGTGGACTTCGACACCACCGCCGGGGACAAGCTGACCGTGTACACCACCCGGCCCGACACCCTCTACGGCGCCACCTACATGGTGGTCTCCCCGGAGCACCCCTACCTGGAGAAGTGGGCGGACAAGCTCCAGAACCTGGAGGAGATCAAGGCCTATCAGGAGCAGGCCGCCCGCAAGTCCGACTTTGAGCGCACCGAGGTGGCCAAGGAAAAGACCGGCGTGAAGCTCCAGGGCGTGTCCGCCATCAATCCCCTGACCGGCAGGGAAATCCCCATTTTCATCTCCGACTATGTGCTGGTGTCCTACGGCACCGGCGCCATCATGGCCGTGCCCGCCCATGACACCCGGGACTGGGAGTTCGCCAAGAAGTTCGGCCTGCCCATCATCGAGGTGGTGAAAGGCGGCGACGTGGAGAAGGAGGCCTTCACCGACTGCGAGACCGGCATCATGGTCAACTCCGGCATTTTGGACGGCCTGACCGTGGAAGAGGCCAAGAAGCGCATCACCCAGTACCTGGAGGAGAAGGGCATCGGCCACGCCAAGGTCAACTACAAGCTGCGTGACTGGGTGTTCTCCCGCCAGCGGTATTGGGGCGAGCCCATCCCCGTGGTGTACTGCGAGAAGTGCGGCTGGGTGCCCCTGCCGGAGAGCGAGCTGCCCTTAAAGCTGCCCGAGGTCAAGTCCTATGAGCCCACGGACAATGGGGAATCCCCCCTGGCTCACATGACCGACTGGGTGAGCACCACCTGCCCCCACTGCGGCGGCCCCGCCCGGCGGGAGACGGACACCATGCCCCAGTGGGCTGGTTCCTCCTGGTACTTCCTGCGGTATATGGACCCCCACAACGACAAGGAGTTCGCCTCGAAAGAGGCTTTGAACTACTGGTCCCCGGTGGACTGGTACAACGGCGGCATGGAGCACACCACCCTGCACCTGCTGTACAGCCGGTTCTGGCACAAGTTCCTCTTCGACCAGGGCCTGGTGCCCACCCCGGAACCCTATGCCAAGCGCACCAGCCACGGCATGATCCTGGGGGAGAACGGCGAGAAGATGAGTAAGTCCCGGGGCAACGTGGTCAACCCCGACGACATCGTCAATGAGTACGGCGCCGACACCATGCGCCTCTATGAGATGTTCATTGGCGACTTTGAGAAGGCCGCCCCCTGGTCCAACGCGGGCATCAAGGGCTGCCGCCGCCTGGTGGAGCGCTATTGGAACCTGCAGGACATCCTCTGCGGGGAGGAGGGCATCCGCCCTGACATGGAGGGCGCTTTCCACAAGGCCATTAAGAAGGTCAGCGAGGACACCGAGGTGCTGAAGTTCAACACCGCCATTGCGGCCCTGATGACCCTGATGAACCAGGTCACCGCCAAGGGCAGCATCACCAAGGAGGAGTTGAAGGTCTTCACCCTGCTGCTCAATCCCTTTGCCCCCCACGTCACGGAAGAGGTGTGGGCAGCAAACGCCCTGGGCGAGGGCCTGGTGGCCCAGCAGCCTTGGCCCCAGTATGACGAGGCCAAGTGCCAGGATGACACGGTGGAGATCGTGGTGCAGGTGCGGGGCAAGGTCCGTGCCCGCCTGAACGTGGCCGCGGATATCTCCCAGGAAGATGCCCTGGCCGCTGCCAAGGCCGATGCCAAAGTTGCCGCTGAGATCGCCGGCAAGAGCATTGTCAAGGAGATCTATGTGCCCGGCAAGCTGGTCAATATCGTGGTAAAATAAGCTGTATGGAACAAAAAAGGCGCCCCCGCGGGGGCGTCTTTTTAATTCCCTTTTTTCCGTTTGTGGTTGGACCACAGGGCCCAGAGGAAGAAGAGGATCAGGGCGGCCAGCAGCACGCCGCAGGCCGAAAGGTACAGGGGCGTCCACTGGGAGGAAACGTCCCAGTTGCCGAACAAGATCCCCGAAGCGGCCCGTATGGGCCACAACACCGCCGAGGCCAGGGCGGAGAGCACATCCAGCAGCCCACGGCCAAGAGCCCCCACCACCTGGAAGAACGCGCTTACCAGGCTTGAAAAAATATCCCACAGTGCAGAAAACATGAGAGGTTCCTCCTTTCGTAAACCGTCAGCTGGCGCTCTCCACAATGTTGTAATAGGTGCGGGCGGTCAGGGCGTAGATGATGAGGTACGCCACGGTGAACACGGCCACGCAGCCCAAGGTGGAGAGCAAAATCAGCTGGGTGTTGGCCAGGCCCATCACCAGCAGGATTTTCTCCAGCATGGGGAAGGCGAAGGCCAGGTGGAGCACGGCCATCACCAGGGGCAGGAAGAACACCAGCAGAATCTGGCTGTGGATGCTCTGTTTGACCTCCCGGTGGCTCATGCCCACCTTCTGCATGATGTTAAACCGCCGGGCGTCGTCGTAGCCCTCGCTGACCTGCTTGTAGTAGATAATCAGCGCCGTGCCCAGCAGGAACAGCACCCCCAGGAACAGCCCCAGGAAGAACAGCCCGCCGTACAGTTCCATAAAGCTCTGGCGGGAGGTGGCGCTGTCCTCGAATAGCAAGGCCTCGTACTCCACCCCGGGGCCGGAGAAGTCCACTGTACCCAGAGCTTCGCTCATGGCGGCGATGTCTGCGGGATCGCCCCCGGCCACGTCAAAGTCGTAGGAATAGATGGGGAAGGTGTCGCTGCCGCTGGGGGCCAGGATGTTTTCCACCACCGTTTCGTCCCGCACCACCAGGTAGTACATCTCATAAATCTGGGCCAGGGTGGATGCCTCGGGCATCACGTAGTCCGAGGGGACGATCTCATAGGTTTTATCGTCGATGTGCAGGGTGTCCTCCTCGGGGAAGGTGTTTGCCGGGTCGAAGAGCAGCACCTGGTTTTCCGCCAAATCCACCTGTTGGCCGGAGAAGCGCTCAAACTCACTTTGCGTGAAGATATTCACCACGGCGCAAGTCTCCAAGGAAACCTCCTGGGTGTGGAGGGTGTTGCCCACCCGGGCGGTGGTGATGTTCCAGCCCTCCCGGTCCACCACATTCTCCAGGGCCAGGCCCAGCTCCTGGGACTTTTGGTTCACAGCGGAGCGCACCATGTCCTTGGCCTCCTGGTTGGCGTCACAGACAGACACCAGCACGTTCCGGGGATAGCGTGCCCGGAGAAGGCCGTCCATGCTGGTGTACAGGGAGAAGGTGGTGGACACCGTCACCAGCAGGGCGGTGAACAGCACGCAGATGGAGGCCAGGCCCGCGGCGTTCTGCTTCATGCGGAAGAGCATGCCGGAGATGGCGGTGAAGTGGTTTGTCTTATAATAGAAGCGCTTGTTCTTTTTCAGCAGCTTCAGCATGGCCGTGATGCCGGTGATGAACAGCAGGTAGGTGCCAAGGATGACCAGAATCACCGCCACAAAGAAGAACACCAGCGCGGAGAGGGGGTCCTGGATGGTGACGGCCATGGTATAGCCCGTGCCCAGCAGCAGGGCCCCCAGCACCGCCAGGAACCAGTGGGCCTTGGGCTCCCGCTCGCCGGTCTCGCCGCCGTGGAGCAGCTCAATGGGCTTGGAGAGCTTCACCTGCAGCAGGTTGTAGCACAGGGTCAGCAGGAAGATAAGCCCAAACAAACCCAACGTGCTGGTGATAGCGGACACAGGGATGACAAAGGCCACGGCCAGATTTGTCCCCAGCAAAAGCCCCAGCAGCCAGAATAGGACACGGGAAAAGACAATCCCCAGCCCCAGGCCCAGGGCCAAGGAGCACGCCGCCAGAAGCAGCGTCTCCCGGAACAGGATGTGGGCGATGTGCCGCTTCTCCATGCCCAGAATGTTGTACAGGCCCAGCTCCTTTTTCCGGCGCTTGATGATGAAGCTGTTGGTGTAGAACAGGAACAGCACCGCGAACAGCCCGATGACAAACACCCCCAGGCCCATCATGCTGGCCACGGTGGTGCCGCCGTACAGCGCCCCCTGGTCAATGCCCTGGCCCAGGGCGTTGATGGAGTAGAACATCATAATGATCCCCACGCTGGAGAGCAGGTAGGGCAGGTACAGCCGCCGGTTGCCCTTCAGGTTGGTAAAGGCCAGCTTCCAGTAGAAGCCCACTCCCCGCTTACCCATGGACGGCCACGCTCCTTTCCCGGCTGGTGGCAAGTTCGGTCAGGGTGCGGGAGATGGCCTGGTACAGCTCGTCGTCGGTCATGGCGCCGCGGTAAATCTGGTGGTAGACCTGGCCGTCCTTGATGAACAGCACCCGCCCGGCCCGGCAGGCCGCCTGCACCGAGTGGGTCACCATCAAAATGGTTTGGCCGCTGCGGTTGACGTCCGCGAAGATGTCCAGTATCTGCCCGGCGGAGCGGGAGTCCAAGGCGCCGGTGGGCTCATCGGCCAAGATAAGCTCTGGGTAGGTGATGATGGCCCGGGCGATGGCTGCCCGCTGCTTCTGCCCGCCGGAGACCTCATAGGGGAACTTTTGCAGCAGCTCCCAAATGCCCAGCCGGTGGGCGATGGGGTCGATGCGCTTTTTCATCTCGTCGTACTTCTTGCCCGCCAGCACCAGGGGCAGGAAGATGTTGTCCTGCAAAGAGAAGGTGTCCAGCAGGTTGAAGTCCTGGAACACAAAGCCCAGGTGGTCCCGGCGGAAGGCGGAGATCTCCTTCTCATTGAGGGAGACAATGTCCCGCATGTTCAAAAACACCTGGCCGCTGGTGGGTTTGTCCAGCCCCGCCAGGATGTTTAAGAGGGTGGTCTTGCCAGAGCCCGACTCGCCCATAATGGCCACGAACTCCCCTTCCTCCACGGTGAAGCTCACCCCGGAGAGGGCCTGTACCTTGGCACCGCCCAGGCGGGTGGTGTACACCTTTTTCAGGCTGTTCACGTTTAAAAGCGCCATACTTCATTTCTCCTTTTCCACGTTTGAAAACGCCTCTCGTTTCGTTCGAGGAAAAGTATAGGCCCCAATTCTTACAAGTTTCCGACAAGCGCCTTACAAAAACAGAAAGCAAACCTTACGGTTTTGAAGCATGTCTCAAGAAAAAAGACCGCCGCTGAAAAGGCGGCAGCCCATGCTTTTCTGAATTTTTATGAGAGAGCGGAGAGGGGAAGGGCTCACAGCAGCAGCCTCCGGATCTCATCAAAGCTCTCCGCCCGGTAGGGGATGGACAGGTCCTCCGGGGCCTCCCCGCCCAGGGGGCAGTACCACAGCCCGTCGATGCCCCCGTTCTGCGCCCCCCGCATGTCCGAGGTGAGGGAGTCCCCGATGAGCATGGCCTTCTCCTTTTCAAAGCCGGGGATGCGGGAGAACACATAGTCGAAGTAACGCTTGTCCGGCTTGGCCGCCCCGGCGTCCTCCGAGACGAACACGTCCCCCACATAGGGCAGCAGGCCGGAGTGCGCCAGCCGTGTCCGCTGGCTGGCGGCGTTGCCGTTGGTGACAATGTACAGCCTATACCGCTGGGAGAGGTCCCGCACCAGTTCCAGAGCGCCGGGCAGCAGGGCCCCGCCCTGGCCCAGGTTCGCAAAGTAGGCGCGGTTGATCTCCTCCGGGTCCCCGGAGAGGCCCGTCTCCCGGAGGAAGTCCTGAAAGCGGCCCGCGTACAGCTGGGGCTTGGTGCACTCGCCCCGTTCCAGCTTGGCCCACCAGCGGTTGTTGCACCGCTCATAGATTTCCAGCAGGCGGGGGGAGTAAGGCCGCTGGCTGCCAAAGCAGGCCTCATAGGTGGCTTGGAAGGCGTGGAGCATATCCTGGTCGAAATCCAACAGGGTGCCGTCGGCGTCCAACAGCAGAAAACGGTATTCCTTCATACAGCTTCTCCTTTGGTAACATAGGCCCGGCCAGGGCCGCATAGAAATGATGTATCTATACTGGATGATACACAAAGGGCGCCCCTTTGTCAAGGAAGGCGCTGGAAAGGAAGGCTTTATGGGAAGATTCCATCTGCGCAAATACTGTTACCTGGTGCTGTGGGCCGCGCTGCTGGCCGCCGTGGCTGGGGTGTGGTTCTTCGGCCGGGGGCCGGAGCCCCTGCCGGAGGAGGGCGCCTCTCCCAGCCCCCAGGCCAGCGCTGCCCCCAGTACGCCGGAGGAAGAAGGGGCCCTGGTGGGGGTGTGGGTGCCCTACTTCTCCCTGGACACCGCGGAGCACACCCAGGCGGCCTTTGAGGAGAACTTCCAGACCATCGCCCAAACCGCTCAGGAGAAGGGCGCCAACGCCCTGTTCGTCCATGTGCGGCCCTTCTCCGACGCGCTGTACCCCTCTCAGTATTACCCCTGGTCCCACATCCTCACCGGCACCCAGGGCCAGGACCCCGGCTTTGACCCCCTGGAGTTTATGATTGAGACCGCCCACAGCCTGGGCATGGAGTTCCACGCCTGGCTGAACCCTTTGCGGGTGAAGACGGCGGAGACCCCCGCCGCCCTGGCGGAGAACAACCCCTATGTCCAGCTGGGGGAGGAGTATCCCCAGTACTTTATGGAATACGGCGGCGGGGTGTACCTGAACCCGGCCTACCCGGCCATGCGGACCCTCATCGCGGATGGAGCCGCGGAGATTGCGGGGAATTACGACGTGGACGGCATCCACTTTGACGACTACTTCTACCCCGCGGAAGACCCCGCCTTGG
>UQRL01000053.1 GCA_900543555.1 uncultured Oscillospiraceae bacterium
CGGGCCGGGTGCTGTGGGAGGTGATCCGGCACGAGCTGACCTCCCGGCAGTATGAGTGCGTCACATTGTGCATGGTCTATGGGCTGACCCTGAAACAGGCCGGAGAGAAGCTGGGTATCAACCCAACCACGGTTTGGCGGCACCTGCAGCGGGCCCGCAAGCGCCTGGAAATGGCCGTGCGCTACGCCGGGTTGGCCTGCCTGCTGGAAGAGTAAGAGAGGACGTTGCAGCGGGGCGAAAAAGCTGGTATAATCGGCTGGAAAGGAAGTGGCGCCATGGCCCTTACAAGAGAACAGCGGGAAAGGCTCTCTCGGGTGCGGATGTTCGTGCTGGATATGGACGGCACCATCTACTTGGGGGAACGGCTTTTTCCCTTTACAGTGGGATTTTTGCAGAAGGTGCGGAACACTGGCCGGGACTTCTGCTTTTTCACCAACAACAGCTCGAAAAACCGGGAGGCCTATTTGGAAAAGCTCTCCCGCATGGGCATTCCGGTCCCGCCGGAAAAAATGCTCATCTCCAACGGGGTGATCTTGGAGTGGCTGAAGGAGCGCCATCCTGGGGCCCGATGCTGGGTGGTGGGCACCCCCTTCCTGCAGGAGGATTTCCGCAAAGCCGGGTTTACCCCCGATGACCCGGAGGCGGACCTGGTCATCCTGGGGTTCGACACCACCCTCACCTATGAAAAGCTGCGGGTGGCCTGCGACCTGATCCGGGCGGGGCGGCCGGTGTACGGGGTCAACCCGGACTGGAACTGCCCGGTGGAGGGGGGCTTCATCCCGGACTGCGGCTCCATTGCCGCTCTTGTAAAGGCCTCCACCGGGGTGCAGTGCGAGTTTTTCGGCAAGCCCTCCCCCCACACTTTGGAATACATGCTGGCGCAGACCGGCTGCCAGCCCCAAGAGCTGGCAGTGGTGGGGGACCGCCTGTACACAGACATTGCCGTGGCCGCTGGGACGGACGTCACCTCCATCTTGGTGATGAGCGGCGAGACCACACCGGAGCTGCTGGCTCAAAGCCAGGTACATCCCACCCTGGTGGTGCGGGACTTGGAAGAACTGGGAGAGCTGCTGTAACCCCTCTCCCCTAAGCGCGCCGGGTCCCCGGCGGGAAAGGAGCCTTATGATGAAAAAGAGAATTGCCGGCCTTCTGCTGGCAGCGGGCCTGTGCCTGATGCTGACAGGCTGCCAGGGGGAGGCCATTTCCCTGCCCCCGGCGGGAAAGGTGGAGGCTATCCAAGGGGAAAATCTGGCGGGAGAGCCTGTGGCCCTGACGGAGGCGGAGGAGATCGCCGCGGTGATGGAGGTCCTTTCCACCGGGCGGAGCACCGGCCGGGAGTCCGTGCAGGACGCCCCTTTGACAGAGCCCTATGGCAGCCTTACGCTGGAAAACCAAGGGGGCGAGACGCTGCTCTACTACTACGAAGAGCGGGGCGCCACCTTAGTGGAACAGCCCTACACCGGCATTTTCCGGCTGGAAGGCAGTCTGGAGGACCTGCTGGCACAGCTGGCATGAGACACACGAGCAAGGCGGGCCATCTCTTGAGGGAGCGGCCCGCCCTTTTCTTTTCCTTACACAGGGCATAATCTGTGCTGGGGACGGGCACACTGGGGAGAGAAGGGGGAAACAGTATGGAGTATCTCAACGCCTTTTGGGTGGGCGGGCTGATCTGCGTTATTGGACAGCTGCTCATCGACCTGACCAAGCTGACCCCGGCCCGCATTATGGTGCTGTTTGTCACCAGCGGCGTGGCCCTGGGCGCTTTGGAGCTGTACGCTCCTCTGGTAGAGTTCGCGGGCTGCGGGGCCACTGTGCCCTTGACCGGCTTTGGCTGGGCCCTGTCCGAGGGGGTGCGCAGGGCAGTGGCGGAGGAAGGTTTTCTGGGGGTGTTCACTGGCGGCCTCACCGCCGGGGCCGCCGGGACAGCCGCCGCCACTTTCTTCGGCCTGCTGGCCGCCCTGGTGGCCAAGCCCAGGGACAAATCCTAGGCGCAGTGCCTGCGCTCTCAAGCCGCCTTCTTGCGTTCCGCAAGGGCGGGTCCCTCCGCGTAAGTTGGGTGGAAACAAGTAAAACTTTATCCATGACCGGACGGGACAAGCCGCGGTCCTGGTCCCCGGTGGGACGTAGCGGCCCCGCGCTTGGGTTTGAGAGAGACAAGTAAAATTTTCGCAGTACGTCCGCCCTTTGGCACAAGCGACGGCGGTGTTTCACAGCTCAGTGTCTCCGCGCCCTTGCCTCGCCCAAAGCCCGGCAAAAAAACAAAAACCCCTCATTTTCAAAAATCCAGCCACGAAAAAAGACGTCGGGACAGCTGCCCGGCGTCTTTTTTGCGTCTTTTCCTTTCAATGGCCCGCGGGCTTGCGGGAAAGCTGGTCCTTTTCGTCGGTCAGGTCCGCGTGGACCAGGCGCACCAGCACCACCCCCAGGGGGATGAGGTTGAGCCAGATGGCCTTGGCGGAGAGCAGTGTGCCCGCAAAGGCGGAAGCCGCGCCCCCCAAAAAGAAGCACCCAAGCATCCCCAGGAAGAACAGGGCCCGGCGCAGGCCCTCCCGGTCGCCTTTGCGCACCGCCTTGGCAAAACCAATGCCCACCTGCCGCAGCTGGTTGGTACAGAAGGTGGTGGCCATAGGGATGCCCTCCGCCTGGCGGAAGGTGTTGTACTGCATAGAGGCGATGAAATTCACCAGCACCTGCACCAAGTGGTGGGGCCAAGACAAGGGGATGAACCCAACCGCAAACAGCACCAGGCATTCAAAGGCCACCAAGTAGGTATCCCACCGGAGGAAGCCCAAACGCCGCACCGGCGAGGGCAGGATCTCCGATAGGAAGGCCCCGGCCAGGTAAGCCGAAATCGGGATGAGGTAATAGGCCCCCTCTCCCCAGCGGCCCTGGCCAAAGGCAATCGCCATCAGCACCACATTGGCGGTTTGGGCGTTGCAAAACACCCCGCCCCGCAGGGTGAAGGTGTAGGCCCCCATCATCCCGGCGCTGAGGGTAAGCAGGGCGAACACGCTGCGGCGCTCGCAGACCAAATATTTCTTTTCTGCCATAGTCATCCCCCATTCCCTTCTATAAAGGGATGATACCATGTTTTTTTGCGGGATGCAACCAAACCCAAAGAGAAAGGCTCCCGCGAAGGGAGCCTTTCCTGTGTGCGCTATGTTTTTACTTGGCCACGTTCTGGTCGAAATTCGCCATGATGCTGGCCGCCTGGGCGCGGATAGCGCTGCCCTGGGGGTCGATGGTGCCGTTCTCGTGGCCATTGATCAGCCCGTTGCCGTTGGCCCAGCTCAGGGCGGTCTCCGCCCAGCTGCTGATGGAGCCAGCGTCCGGGAACTGGGTCAGGTCGCCAGTAGCCGTCAGGTCGCAGCCCTTGAAGCGGGCGTACTTGTACAGCATCACTGCGAACTGCTCCCGGGTCACGTTGCTATCCGGGTCGTACAGGCCGCCGCCGATACCGGCAACCACCTCGTTTTCAGCGGCCCAGGTGATGGCGTCCACAGCCCAGTGGCTGGAGGCCACGTCGGTAAAGGCGGAGCCGCCGGTCACGGCGGGCTGGCCCTCCAGGTTGTAGAACAGCTGCGCGGCCTGGGCACGGTTCAGCTCCATAGCGGGATTGAAGATGGTCTCGCTGGTGCCGGCCATAATCTCATTCTCGTACACATAGGCCACGGCGTCGTAGAACCAGTCGCCCTCCGTCACGTCCGTGAAGGGCAAAGCGGGCTCTTCGGGCTCTGTGGGGGCGCCGCCACCGCCGCCGGGATTGACGGGCGGGTCGGCGGGTTTCGCGCGCAGAGCGCTTTCCCCATCCGCCAGCTGGAACAGCTCCTCCTCAAAGGTATTGTACTGCTTGCCGTTAATAATCCAGCCGTATTCTGACTCCGGCAGCTCCTTGCCAATCTCCGCTGGGGTGTAGATGTAAGTGACAGTACCCTCCTCCGAGGTAAAAGCGATCTCGGCCTTTCTCGTGTCGTTCACCACAGTGAACTGGGAGAAATGGGGTGTGGTGAACGTGAGGATATGGCTGTCGTTGTCGAAACTGTCGGGCTTGATATAGGTTCCATCCTCATGGAGAATGTAGGTGTTTTCATCCAGTGTGAGCCCCGCGGGTACTGCCAGGGAGACTTGGACGGGGGCTTTTTCCTGGAACTGCTCATTATCCAGCGCATTCCCCAGAATGGGTTTCGCCCCGTCAGCGGGCTCCATGTGGCCTTCCTCCAAAACATAGATGTCGTAATAGGGCGTGATATCCACCTTATAATAAATGGGATTCTCGGCGCCCGGATCGTATTCCACCACATCCAGTTTCTGGTAGATCTCTACATACAGGCTCTCCCCTACTTCCTCCACTTTTTCTTGGAATTCCTGCGCTTCCCGGATCACCTTGTCAAGGAAAGAACCGGCGATAGAGCCCCAAATGTCAACAAACCGGTTGTTTTCCGAATTCGCAGCATCCTGAACGTCTCCTTTTTCCTCCTCTGTCAACTCCGCCGAGATGGAAGCCTGTGTTGCGCCGTCCTCCCGCTTAACTGACGTAGCTGTTACATTGACGTCCACAGTGTAGGTCACACCGGACAGCGTGATAGTAGACACAGCTTCTTCCCCGTAGATTTTCGCGGAAGTTGACTGGCCGTTACCGGTCAACTCTAGGGTAACCGGCTGACTCTTTGTTGGCACAAAGCCGCTTACAAGAATCGTCATCCCATCAAAGCTGTAAGTGAGGTCGGCACCCTCCCCGCCATTCAGTTTCACCTGGGGATAGGCAATGGTAAAGGCGCAGGTTCCGGCAGAATCCGCCACCACATAGTTTGGATTCTTACTGGCAGCGGCAACTTCGTACGTCCCAGGCTCGGTAACCGTGGGCACGGAAAACTCCACTGTATCCCCCTCTACCACTTCCTTACTGGAAGCTGTGGGGGCCAAGGGCCGGCCGGTGTAGGTCAATTCCGTATCCGACCAGTCCAAAGCTGTGATGGGCTTAGGGATGATTGTGTAGCTGACAGAAGCCTCTTCCGGCAGGGCGTAGTTCTTGTTAACCAAGGAGGCCGCCTTTGCCGTATAGGTGCCGGCGTTCGTTTCACCGCCGCCGGTGACGGTCACCTGGGCCGTGTCGCCTTCCAGCAGGCCGGTGGCGGTGGCAGTCACATTCGAGGGCTTCCCATCGTAGACGCGCTCCTCCATACCCTTCCATTCCAGGCCCACCGTAATGGGAGAGACCGTGAGCCGGTACTGGCCGGTTACGTCCTCTTTCTTCGCTGTGATGACCGCGGAACCCGCGCCCTCAATGGTGACTTCGCCGGTGGAGGGATCGACCCTTGCCACTGTCTCATCGCTGGAAGAGTAAGTAAAACCTTCTGTGGCGCCGTCCATGCTGGCGGCGTTGGTGAAGGGCCTGTCCCCATAGGTACAGGTGACCGTGCCGCCCTGCTCAAAGCTGAGGGGGCCGCCCTCCACCTCTACCGTGACGATATCCGAGTTTTTAGTGGAATAGTAGTCCTTGCCGTCCACCGTGGCAAAGGGCCGGATGCGGAACTGGTAGCTCCCCTGGCTCAGGCCGGTGACTGTGTATTCCGGCTGATCCACAATGCCCAGCCGGGTCCATGTGCCGCCGATGTTCTGGTAGACGATGTAGTGTGTTGCCCCCAAAGAGGGCTCCCAAGACAGGTGGACGCTGTTGGAGGTAGTTGTGCAGGAGAAGTCCTCCTCGGTCACATTGGTGGGGACGATGTCGAAGGTCAGGGTGGTGGTGCCGTAGATGGGGCCGTCGGAATACCCCTTCAGCACAACCCTGGCAGTGCCCACATTTACATTGTTTTCCCAATAGGGCATGTAGTCACCGTAGGTGGACTGGGGGAGGTACGTCTCGCCGGTCTCCGGGTCCTTCACTGTGACGGCGGGCTTTTTCTCCTCGCCGGTGTAGAAGCCGTACTTGTAGGCCAGGGAGATATCCATGTCCGCGATGTTCTTGGCCTGGAAGCCGCAGGTGTGGTAGGAATAGGTTTTCATGTCAAAGACCTGGCGGGTGCAGACATGGTTCTCGTCGTACTCGTGGCCCTGGCGCCTTGTCTCAGAGGAGAGGAAGATTTTATTGCAGTCGTGGCACCAGCAGGCCAAGTTGCCGTCCTCCCAGCACTGAGCGGTGTTGATGGTCTCGCAATCGTGAATAAGGCCGTTGTCGCCAGCATGGAAAACCTCTTTATCAGTTTCTCCCAAACCTATGGCAAACAACCCCTTCATCAACGTACCCAAATTCAAATAGGCTGTTCCTCCCTTTTCTTCCCCTGGAGGTGTATAAGAAACAAACCCCGTATAGTTCGCGCTGCTGATCGTATAGCCGCACACGTCACACACCAGGCGGGAGGCGCCATCCCAGGTATAGGCGTGGGCATGGCCGCCGTTGTCCTTTGTTTTGGTAAAGCTGTCGATCTGCTCCGGGCTGCCACTGTTATAGTCATACACTTGGATGGTCAAGGTATCTGCCGTGGTGGACAGGGTCGTGTACAAAGCCTGATAGTCATTGGTCGCCTTGGCAAAATGGAACTCAGGCGTGTTGGTCACACCATAGCTCTTCTCCCCCAGGCTGCCGCAGATGAAGTATGTGATGCCCTTTTCCTCGTCCACCGCGCCGTTGTACAGGGGCTGTGTGCGGGCATAGGAATGGTCGTGGCCAGAGAGCACCACGTCGATGCCGGCCTCTTGCGCGGCCTGGGCAATGGCCTGCTGGGTGGAGGCGTCCATACCCGCCACCTTGTTGGTGTAATAGGGCGGCTGGTGGGTGACCAAGATCTTCCAGGTGGCCTGGGAGGCCTGGGCGTCGGCTTTCAACTGCTCTAACACCTGTTGGCTGAAACTGTTGTAAGCAATGGTGGCAACGAACACATTCCCATATTGGGCGCTGTAATAGCTGGAACCGCCTTCCTGGTTGTAAATCAACGCGTTGGGGTCCAGGGAACCGCTCTGCTCATGGTTGCCAATGGCGAACAGCCGGCCAGTGGGCAGCTCCTCCAGCATGGAGAAGGTGTTGTTCCACAGGGCGTAACTGCCGCCGTTGTCCACCAGGTCGCCGGTCTGGATGGTCAGGTCAAAGTTCGCAATATCTACCTGACCCAAAATGCCCTCCAGGTTCGTGTTGTTGCTCTCCTGCAGGTCGCCCAGCACCAGGGCTTGGATGCCGGTGTTCTGGTATCCTGTGGTAAAGCTTTGCACGGAAGACCAGTGTTCCCCATCGCCCACACGGTAGTAATAGGTAGTGGCTTCCTGCAAATCCTCTGCCACAGCGCCGCAGACATAGGCGGCCTTGTTATCCGAGAAAGCGGTGAGCTGGCAGGTGCCCGTATAGACTTTTCCGGATCCAATCGTCCCTTCGCTCTGGGAAATCTGCAGCTGGGCTTCATTCCCAGCAGAACGGGGGTCCGCGAACCAGCTGACATTCAAACTGGTCGTGTTGTCCGAAGCGTTGCGCCACACGCGGGTTGGGGTGCCGTCTTCGTTGCCCTGGGGCCAGGAGACCGCCACGGTGAAATTGGCTGAGACATTCCCCTCTTCATCCTGGGCGTAAACGCTCAAGGAATTCTGCCCCTCTTTGGGCGCATAGGGCACTTTTCCGTCCGCACCCGAGGTGCCTATTTTTTCGCCGCCCATGTAAAGGGAAACGCCTTGCGCCGGTTCCCTACTGGCTGTATGGGTTATCAGGAAGTAGCAGGTATCCTCAAGCCCTGCCACCATTGTTCCAGCCGTGACGGTGTAGGGCGCGGTCACTTCCCAAGACATGGTTTCCGCAAAGGTGGCGTTCCCGGCGCTGCCCTCTACCTGAACGGAAAGCCTGGAGTTCACGCTGGCAGTGGTTGGGACATTCAGGGTCAAAGTCGCCGCGCTGCCGCTGTTCACACTCCCATTCAGGGTGAAGGTCAACTCCCCGCTGGCGGCGTTATAGGACTCAGTCTTAATGGTACAGCCCTCCACGGGAACCAACGTATACTCCTGGGCGAAAGCGCTGGGGATTTTCACTGTGGCGGTAAATCCAGTCACGCTGTTGTCCCTGGGGGTGAAGTCCATGGAAACAGTGCCGCCCAATACGGCTTCGCTTTGGGTCGTGGTCACGCTGACTGGCGCCTTCGCACCATCCGGGTCGTCAATGGTGATGCGATATTCCCGGGACGCTTCGTTCCCATAGTTATCCACCACGGAAATCCGGATGGTGTGGTTGCCATTGGCCAGATTGATGCCGCCGCGAATGCTGGTGTCATCTGCCACTGCGCCTTCCAAAAGCTTGCCATCCACATAAAGGGACGCGCTTTGCACACCGGTATTGTTGCGGTCTGTCTCTACGCTGTCGTTGAAAACAGCCTCAATATCCAGCGCGCCGGAAGCCAGCTCCATGTTGGAGACAAGGGGGACAGCATCTGCCCCACCCGCTTTTATCGTGGCTGATTCAATCTCCGGGGCGGAGGTGTCTTCTGGGGTACTGCCGTACACATAGGTCAGGTTGTCAAAGTAGAGGGTGCCGGAAAAAGTAGAATCGCTAACCCAATAGCCTTCGCTATCAAATTCGGCTAAGTATTCTGGAATTGGTACCTTGTCAATTTGAACTGTATCACCTGTGGGCAAAGTATACTGGCCATTAGCAGGGGGAGGGCTTCCAGTTTTGCGTAAATCTATTCCGCTGAATCTGCCCGCCGTAAACCCATTTAGTTCCTCGCTGTCTCGGTTAACCCAGAGAATATTGCCATTCTCATCAGTTTTTGCCTTAACAAATCCTTGAGGAGACCCCCAAGCCGTAGCGCTTTGATTTGAGCCGGAAAACATCACTCGAATCGACATGCCGGCGGGAATAGTCACAGGCGTCTGCAACTTGCTGATATCCGCCTCGAAATAGTGCCAGCCATCATCGGCATTATTCGCAATATTATTCGGTTTCCAAATTTCCGCCGCTGTAAAATCCACCTGAGAGGTGTTGCCGCTACCGTCGCGGTAGCGCAGTCGCATCCATAGGTTCGGCGTATTTTTGGGAACATACACCCACAAACCAATACGAGTCGGATTTCCCAGATCTCCCAAATTAATTTCATCAGCAAATCCAAAGCAAATTCCTGTATTAGCGCGATCCGGTTGTCCATATATACTATAGTCCAACTTCAAAGACCGCTCGCCAAACCGCACTGGATAATCATCCGCGCGATTTACAACTTCCGCTTCTCCAATTTGAGGATCGCCAGGATAGGAATCAATATAAGAAACACAAGCGTAGTCATACCCTGCATTGGCAATGGTCTCTTCATTGACATAATAGCCTCCGCCAGTACCTCCACTGATTGCTCCTTCATCCGTAGCCTGGACGGGCCGATAAACCCCGTCTACATATTGGCCGTAGAAATCACCAGTTCCTCCCGAGGTCATACCATGGAAGATTTCCGTCCCCTCCCCCTCGAAGTCCATTGCGACAACGGGGTCTTTGCAGGCTTCCACGGTCACAGTGCCCGAGACATCGGGATCTGCCTTGCTTGCCACCGTCACTTTGGCGGTGATGGCGGAAGCTGTTTTTTCCGCATCTGTCAACTGGTAATCCGCCGGGACACCGGCATGTGTGTTTTTCCCGGAATAGACCGGTTCGCAAGTAAGTTTGTTGTCCGACACAGTGCCCAAAGATAAATACTGCATCTGGTCTGGGGATTCACTCGCTGTCTCGATGATAGTCTCATACTGGCTCCCAGTGCCAGTCCATTGCCGCCGGCTGTACTGCCGCGGCTCGATGGTCCAGGTGAGGTCGCCCTCCTTGTAATGGACCTCCCGCTGCTGGTAGTAGACCCGCAGGCCCAGGTCAGAGGTATCCCCCTGGCCAATGCTGGCGGTTTTTTCCGCGAACGTAATCTGATCCGGATTGGCGATGGTGATCGTGGCCGTTCCCACTGTCTTGCCGCCGCTTTGCAGGGACACCGTGACTTCCCCCAGGGAGCCGTTGGAGGTGAATACGCCCGTGCTGCCACCGATGGAGCCGTAGGTGGAATCCACCGACCAGCTGGCGTTTTCCGGCAAGGGCGCCGGCGCGCCGGAGGGGTCGGCGCCCACCGCTGTAAACTGCACGGTGGAGCCGGGGGTGTAGACTTCGTTGACCGGGGTGATGACCGCGTGGTCAAACTCTCCGGTTGCCTTTACATCTGAGATGATGAAAATGGAGGAGCTGACCTGGCGCTCCTGGCCGTCGGAGGGGTTGTTCCGGGTGATGACCTGGCTGTCGCCCTCCCGCCGGGAGACAAAGGTGGAGGAACCGCTGCCATCCAAAAGCAACGCTGTTTGGCAGCCCCGGGCCTTCATCATCTGTGCCACCTCATACTGGGTGTAACCGCAGGAGACCGGGTACCGCTGGCCATAGCACACCATGGAGACCACCGTTCCATCCGCTTTGATACCGATGGCGGTGTAGGTCACGTTGCGTCCCCCTTTCGAGACGTTGACCTCCCCCTCCTTCACCAGCAGGGTGCCGCCGCCCACGGCATAGGCCAGGCCCTGGGTATCGGCGCTGTTGGAGATAACCGCTTGGCCTTCCTCAGTAATGCCGAAATAGTAGCGGCCATTGACCGGGTTATAGGAGTGCCCATCAATAATCAGGGCACCTGTTGGCTGCCCGGTGGCCATATTGTAGTAGTCCGCGTTCAGGGCCGCCACAATGGTGGAATCGGCGTACTGTTCCGTGCGGGTGAAATAGGCCTGGGCGTCCTTCACCTGGTCAGAGACGGTCTGCATCCGCCAGTTGATGGTCTGGTTCTCCAGGATGTTCTCCATGCCGGAATAGCCCGCCATGATCTTGGCCTGGCTCAGGTCCACCTCGCAGAAATAGTCGATGTTCTGGTTGGTGCCGTCCTTGACGTTGGTGTAGGTCACATACTCCGTCACGCCGGGGGCCAGGTCATAGGCGGTCTCAGAGACGTACTGGCGCGTCTGGCCCTCTTCCCCTTCAAAAAGCTCTTTGCCCGGGGAAAAGCCCTGAGAGGGCTGAGCGCCCAGCACTGTTAAGGGAAGCCCCTGTACAGTGAGCACCGCCGCCAGCAAAAAGGCCGCCGCCTTTTTCAATGGGTGTTTCATATTCGTTCCTCCTGATATAGAAAGAAAGGGCGGCGGCATACTGCCGCTGCACTTGTCAAGAGAAAGTAGACACTAAAAAGAATATTTATCAGAAGCCCCGTT
>UQRL01000054.1 GCA_900543555.1 uncultured Oscillospiraceae bacterium
CTGCCGCACGTCCGCGCCGTTGGTTTTGCTAGGACCCCCCAGGACTGAGGTTTACTTCCTCTTCCGGCGGTGTTGGGCCAGGTTGCCCCACAGGCCCGCCAGGGCGGCGATGCCCCAGGGCGCGGCGGACCCTGCCTCCCCAAAGACAGATATCCCCAGGCCGATGATACCCGCCAGCATCACGGCCAGGCACAGCGTTTGCGCCAGTTTCCATTTCTTCTGTGCGCTCATGCAAAGGCCTCCCATGTTCCCTGTGTGGTTTCGCTGCCAGTATACCACGGGGATGGGAGGTTTTCTAGGCGCGGCTACTTTACTTTTTTGTAAAAAGGGGTACAATAGAGAAAGACACCCCGGGCAGCCCCCGGGCCATGAGAAAGGATGAATCTGCCAATGAGCGAAAATTGCACCCACGATTGCTCCAGCTGTGGGGAGAACTGCCCCTCCCGGCAGCAGCCCCAAAGCTTTTTGGAGAAAACCAATGACCTGAGCCATGTGAAAAAAGTTATCGGCGTGGTCAGCGGCAAGGGCGGCGTGGGCAAGTCCCTGGTCACCTCTCTGCTTGCCACCACCCTGCGCCGCCGGGAGAACCAGGTGGCTGTGCTGGACGCGGACATTACCGGGCCCTCCATCCCCAAGTGCTTCGGCATGAAGCAGCGGGCCCTCTCGGATGAGAACGGTATCTACCCCGTAGAGACCAAGACCGGCATCAAGGTGATGAGCATTAACCTGCTGCTGGAGGAGGAGACCTCCCCTGTGGTGTGGCGGGGCCCTGTCATCGCCGGGGCCATCAAGCAGTTCTGGACCGATGTGATCTGGGGCAATGTGGACTACATGTTCGTGGACATGCCTCCCGGCACGGGGGACGCACCCTTGACGGTGTTCCAGTCCCTGCCCGTGGACGGCATTTTGATCGTCACCTCCCCCCAGGAGCTGGTGGGCATGATCGTCTCTAAGGCCGTGGAGATGGCCAAGATGATGAACGTGCCGGTGCTGGGCTTGGTGGAGAACATGAGCTATGTCACTTGCCCGGACTGCGGCCGGGAGATCCATGTCTTTGGTGAAAGCCACATCGACGAGGTGGCCGCCAAGTATGCGCTGCCCGTGCTGGGCAAGCTGCCCATGGAGCCCAAGCTGGCCGCCGCCTGCGACCGGGGCGCCATCGAGCTGTTCGAGGGCGGCTGGCTGGACGGCGCCGCTGATTTGATCGAGAGCCTGCCCCAGCGGGAGCTGTAAAACCGTTGACAGCCACAGCAGACCATTCTGTTGTGGCTGTTCTTGTGTTTTTCTTCCGGCGGGACGCGATGGGATTAAACAGGCGGATCGGCCTGGAACTGGAGAAACGGGTATGAAGATTGAAACATGCACAAAGAGCGCTTTTTCCGTGGTTGGGAAAGAGGGCTCCACGCTGGATGGACCAGGGTTTATTCAAAAATTGTGGGCGGAGGCAAACGCTCACTTCCGTGAGGTTCAGCCGTTGGCGAAAAAAGACGGGACCGGGAATTTGGCTGGTATCTGGGGCGTGATGTCGGACTTTTCCCGCTCCTTCCAACCATGGGAGGACCATTTCAGCAAGGGGCTGTACCTGGCCGGCGTGGAGTGTGCGGATGACGCCCAGGCGCCGGAAGGGTGGACAAAATGGAAGGCCCCAGGCTATGAGTATCTTCGCGCAGAAGCTGAAGATGAAGCTGTATTTTCGCGGGTGCTGGACTATATGAGGGCCAATGGGCTCTCATTGGTGGGGGCTGTCCAGGATTTTACCTGCCCTGCAACGGGAAAGGACTATATGCTGTTCCCAATCCGGGTCCTTTGACTCAGCCGTTTTGCAGGATGGGGAATGTAAAATTTCAAAAACCCCTTGACAAATCGGGGGAGGCTGTGCTATTTTATCAAACAGACAACGCGAGGACGCGGACGAGTAAGCTGTGCTGCCCTCTCAGAGAGATGCCGGTGGGTGCGAGGCATTGGGGAACGCAGGGCTGAACTGACCGCCGAGCGGCCGTGCTGAAGCCAGTAGGTGCGGACGGAGTTGCGCCCGTTATTCTGCGCAGGGGTATGTCAGTACCCCACAAAGCGCGTTTTTCCTGTGGAAAAGCGAAGAAGAGTGGTACCGCGGAAGCTTTGCTCTTTCGTCTCTTCTGCCCCCTGGGCAGAAGAGCGGAGGAGCTTTTTTGTTGCCTGGGGAAAACATTCATTCAAGGAGGTTGCATCCCCATGCAAAAAAAGTCCGTAAAAATCCCCTTTGCCGTGCTGTTCTCTGTGGGGGCGGTGCTGTTTTCCGCCCATGCGGGGGGCGGCTTTGCCACAGGCAACCAAGCCCACACCTACTATGTGGGCTTGGGGTGGCTGGGCCCCATCAGCGCCATTGGCGCCATGCTGCTGCTGACCATCACCATGCGGGAAGCCATGCTTATGTACAACTCTCGTGGGCTGACCAGCTACAAGGAGCTGTTCCAAACCCTGTACCACCCCTTTGACAAGCTGTACCTGCTGTTTGAGGTGTTCTTTTACATCATGGTGCTCATGGCGGTGGCGGCGGCCATCTCCGGGGCTGCCTCGGCTTTGACGGAATATTTTGGCCTGAACTATTACCTGGGCATCGTGCTGGTGGGGCTGCTGGTGCTGTGCCTCACCATTTTCGGGGCGGACCTGGTGCGCATGGCCAGCACCTACATGGGTATTGCCATTTTGGTGACGGCGGTGGCCATTTACGCCGTGGGCATCGCCTGGAGCGGCAATTTGCAGGAAACCCTCTGGCAGGATTTCACCACCCAGGGCTTTGGCAACATGCCCCAGGCCATTTTGAACTGCTTCACCTACGCGGGCTTCCAGTGCGTCACCCTGCCCACCATGATTGCCTGCGGCACGCCCCTCACCACCCGAAAGGCCTGTTCCCGCTCCATGTGGCTCTCCTTCGGGATGAACGCGGTGGCCCTGGTGCTGTCCATCTTCATGCTGCTCTCCTGGCAGGGGTTCTACACCTCGGTGGAGGGGGGGACAGTCATCCCCACCCTGACGGTGTGCCGGGAGATGGGCATGGGCTGGCTGACGGTGGTGTACGGCGTGTGTCTGCTGCTGTGCCTGATCTCCACCGGAGTGACCACCACCTTCGGCTTTGTGGCCCGGTTTGAAAAGCTGCCCCTCTTCCGGAAAATCTCCTTCGCCCCGGCCCGCAGCGCGGTGGTGGCGGCGTTCATCATCGTGCTTTCCATGACCATTTCCCTGGTGGGGCTTTCCAACATCATCAAGTACGGCTACGGCTACTGCGGGTACTTCGCCATCGCGGTGGTGATCCTGCCCTTTCTCACGGTGGGGGTGTACAAGAACCGCAAGTATTTGAAAGAGCATCCCGAGGCCCAGGGCCGCTCCTATGAGGAGGCCGTAAAGGCCCATCAAGCCGAGGAACCGGAAGAAGATCCCCTCCCCGCCCCTGCGGGCAATTTGAAGAAAGAAGGCTGCTGACTATGAATTTCCAAGAGACACTGTTCCCCGGCTACACCATTGGGGAGGACGCGTATCAAAATATCCCCGCCGTGTGCGCCCCCTTCGGCAAGAAGGCGGCCATCATCGGCGGCAAACACGCCCTGGCCGCGGCGGAGGGAAAAATCCGCCGGGCGGTGGAGGGCTCGGACATTGAGATCACCGGCGCCTACTGGTACGGTGGAGAGGCCTCGGTGGAGAATATCGCCATGCTCCAGCCCCAGGTGGCCCAGGCGGACATGCTCTTTGCCGTGGGCGGCGGCAAGGCCATCGACACGGTGAAGGTGCTGGCCCACATGACCCACCGGCCCTTCTTCACCTTCCCCACCATCGCTTCCACTTGCGCCAGCTGTACCAGCCTGGGCATTCTGTACCATCCGGACGGCAGCTTGCGGGAGTACTCCTTCTCGAAGATCCCGCCCAACCACATCTTCATCGACCCCCAGATCATCGCCGACGCCCCGGTGAAGTACCTGTGGGCCGGCATGGGGGACACCATGGCCAAGCACTTTGAGTGCACCACCTCTTCCCGGGGGGACGTGCCCTCCCACTCCGACGCCATGGGCATCGCTCTCAGCTCCATGTGCGCCGAGCCCATCCTCCGCTGGGGCCAGAAGGCCATGGAGGACTGCAAGGCCCACCAGGTCACCTATGAGCTGACGGAGATCATCCTGAGCATCATCGTCTCCACGGGGCTGGTGTCCAACTTCGTCCAGGTGGACTACACCACTGGCCTGGCCCACGCCATCTACAACGGGTTCACCATTCTGCCCAGCACCGAGGAGCACCACCACCTCCACGGGGAAGTGGTGTCCTACGGCATTTTGGCCATGCTCACCATCGACAAAAAGTACGAGGAGCGGGACAAGGTGCTGGCCTTTAACCGGTCCATCGGCCTGCCCACCCGGCTTTCTGACATCCACGCAAAGCCCGAAGATTTGCCCGCCGTGGCGGAAAAGGCCCTTCAGGGCATCGACGTGCGCAAGTGGCCCTATGCGGTGACGGTGGAGATGATTGTAGACGGCATCCAAGAGCTGGAGGCCGCCACAGAGTGATTTTGCCCGGTTGGGAAAAGTTTTTGAAAGTTCCCTCTTGACATCCTGCAAAAAATAGTGTAGGGTATTAGAGAACCACAAGTGAATGGGCTTTGGAATACAAAGCCAGGGAAAAGGCTGTGACGAAGAACGTCCAGGCGTCCTTTCCTGCAGAGAGCCGGCGGTGGGTGCAAGCCGGTGGAAGGCGCCCCGTGACAATCCCTTCCGAGCCGGAGGCCCCAAATCCGCCCCGCGGAGAGTAGGCACCTCCCGCGTATGCTGCGTTAGTGCATAGGGCTTGCTGGAGCCCGACGAGGTGGCGCGTTTGCGCAATTTGAGTGGTACCGCGGATTTTCAGTCCGTCTCAAGGAAAAACTTTCCTTGAGGCGGGCTTTTTATTTTGCCTGTGTTCGGAGGCCAGCGCCGGACAAAAACACGCTGGAAAGCGGCATGCGGTCACGGACAGAAAGGAGCAGAACCATGGAAAAAACAGATTTGAAAACGCAACTGGCAGAGGTGGCGGAGCGCATCCGCACCATGCGGGAGATCACCGGCCTTTCGGAGGAGGAAATGGCCAAGTGCACCGGTGTCTCCAAAGAGGAGTATGAGCAGTGCGAGGCCGGGGAGAAGGACTTCAGCTTCACCTTCATTTACAAGTGCGCCCAGCGCTTCGGCATTGACCCCACTGACCTGATCAAAGGCGTGTCCCCCACCCTGTCCAGCTATACGGTCAACCGCAAGGGAGACGGCCTGCCCATCACCCGGCGCCAGGGCTTCAAATACCTGAACATGGCCCCCCTTTTCAAAAACAAGACTGCCGAACCCTTCTTTGTCACCATGCCCTATGAGGAGGCCCAGCAAAATGTGGCCATCAAGCTCTCCACCCATGCCGGCCAGGAACTGGACATCATCCTCAAAGGCACCATGAAGGTGCAGGTGGGCAGCCACATTGAAGTGCTCCGCGAAGGGGACTCCATCTATTACAACTCCGGCACCCCCCACGGCATGATTGCCGTGGATGGGCAGGAGTGCCAGTTCTACGCCATTGTGCTGAAGGGGTCTGAGAAATTTGCCCCCGAGCAGGACCGGTTCCAAAAGCTCATTGACCAGCACCTGGCCCGCCAGGAGCGGGAGACCGTCTCCAGCCCCTTTGTCAAAACCCAGCTGGACGAAAACGGCATTCTCAAATCCATCCGCTTTGAGAACGAGGAGAAGTTCAACTTCGCCTTTGACATTGTGGACAAGCTGGCGGAGAAGTCCCCGGACAAGCTGGCCATGCTCCACGTCAGCCGGGACAAGGTGGAGCGCCGCTTCACCTTTGGGGACATCAGCCGCTGGTCCGCCAAAACCGCCAACTACCTGGAAAGCCTGGGCATTAAGCGGGGCGACCGGGTGATGGTGGTGTTAAAGCGTCACTATCAGTTCTGGTTTGTCATCACCGCCCTGCACAAGATGGGGGCCGTCATCATCCCCGCCACCAACCTGCTGATGGAGCACGACTTCGACTACCGCTTTAAAGCGGCGGGCGTGAAAGCCATCCTTTGCACCGCTGACGGCCAGGTGGCCGACGAGGCCGAAAAGGCCGCCCAGAACTGCCCCAGCGTAGAAGTGAAGATCATGGTGGGGGAGAACCGCATGGGCTGGCACGACTTCGACAAGGAAGTGGAAGCCTTCCCCGACACCTATGAGCGCAAGCCCGACGCCCCCTGCGGCAGCGACCCCATGCTGATGTTCTTCACCTCCGGTACCACGGGCTACCCCAAGATTGCCGAGCACAACTACAAATACGCCCTGGGCCACTACATCACCGCCAAGTACTGGCACAACGTCAACCCCGACGGCCTGCACTTCACCATTTCCGATACGGGCTGGGGCAAGGCCCTGTGGGGC
This sequence comes from uncultured Oscillospiraceae bacterium, assembly GCA_900543555.1. GTDB lineage: Bacteria > Bacillota > Clostridia > Oscillospirales > Acutalibacteraceae > Acutalibacter > Acutalibacter stercoravium. The sequence goes on from UQRL01000054.1 coordinate 6,402, forward strand.
AAGTACTACGGCCAGTGGATGAACGAGGCAGCCATCTTCACCTACGACTTCGACAAGTTCGACGCCCACGACATCCTGCCCATGTTCGCAAAATACCACATCACCACCTTCTGCGCGCCGCCCACCATGTACCGGTTCTTCATCAAGGAGGATTTGAGCAAGTACGATTTGTCCTCCATTGAGTACTCCACTACCGCCGGGGAGGCATTGAACCCCGAGGTGTTCGAGCAGTGGAAGCGGGCTACGGGCCTGACGCTGATGGAGGGCTTCGGCCAGACAGAGACCACCCTGACCGTGTACAACCCGGTGGGAACCGTGCCCAAGACAGGCTCTATGGGCATTCCCAGCCCCTTGTACGATGTGGACATCGTTCTGCCCGACGGCACCCCCGCCCCGGTGGGCGAAACCGGCGAAATCGTGGTGCGCACGGACAAGGCTGTGCCCTGCGGCCTGTTCATGGGCTATTACCGGGATGAGGAAAAGACGAAGGAGTCCTGGAGCGATGGGATCTACCACACCGGCGACACCGCCTGGCGGGATGAGGACGGCTATTTCTGGTATGTGGGCCGCACCGACGACGTGATCAAGTCCTCCGGCTACCGCATTGGGCCCTTCGAGATTGAGAGCGTCATCATGGAGCTGCCCTATGTGCTGGAGTGCGCCGTCACCAGCGCCCCCGACCCGGTGCGGGGCCAGGTGGTGAAAGCCATCATCGTGCTGACCAAAGGCACCGAGGGCACCGACGCGCTGAAGAAAGAGATTCAGAACTACGTGAAGAAAAATACCGCCCCCTACAAGTACCCCCGCATCGTGGAGTTCCGGGAGGACCTGCCCAAGACCATCTCCGGCAAAATCCGCCGGGTGGAGTTGAAGGGATAAGCCGCGAAGGAGTGTACACGACCCGCCGCCCTTTGCGAAGGGGTGGAAGCCCGTCTCCGCATACTATAATAATAAAGAAAAGAGCCTCCCGGGTGGGAGGCTCTTTTTGTTGGCCTTCAGGGTGTGGTATAGGCGACAGTAGGGCCGTCCGCGCCGCCAATGGTGCCTGTGCTGGCTGTGGAGTTGGGGTCGGGCAGCTCTGCCGTGAAGGGAATCTCCACCTCCCAGTCCTTAGCAGAGCCGTCTACAGTCGTTTCATGGCAGGTGAGGGTGAGGACGCCGTCCAAGGAACCGTACAGGCCGTATTCCTCCTGGTAGTTTGGCTCTTCCGGATGGGCTGTATTGGTGATGGCAAAGGCGAAGGTGTCATAAGAGGAGGAGGGCTCCGCGTTCCTGTTGACGAAGTAGGATCTCTCATCGTCGCTTTTTTCCATGCTCCAGGTGGGCTGGGCCTGGGGGCTGGCCCCCGGCGTGCCGTCCATGGGGGACAGTACAAGCTGCCGGCCGTCCGGAGCGGTGAGGGAGAGCTGCGCCTCCCAGGAGTAGTAGTCGCCGGCGTGAGGGTGATCCAGCGCCATGTCGGTCTCCAGCGCGGCCCGCAGGTGGAGGATCCCAAGCCCCTGGTCGTAATAGACATAGGGGAGGGTGGCGTCCAAGGACTGCAGGTAGGTCCCCGGGGCGGGGGCTGTGGGATCTTCCTGGGGAGGGGGGATCTGAATGGCAAAGGTGTTTTCGGCGGAAAGGGTAAGGGGATCCCCTAAAGAGTCCACCTGAGAAGTAGAGCTGATCTGCAGATTAAAGGCCCCATCCAAATCGCCGTATAAGTGGTTTTCAAGCTGGGTCTCTGTATCGACCTCTACAGGGTATCCTTCGCAGCGGTAGGTGTTTTCCCCTGTTTTTTTCCACTGGGCAAGAGCAGCTGTGTCTCCCCCTTCAAAGGAAAGGCCGTTGGTTTCTGTAAAGAAACTGATGGTAGACCACCATTCAAACTCGGTCATTGCGGCGGTATCGTCCAGAGCCATGTCGGTCTTGGCTTCCAGGGTGAAAACCATTCCCCTGCTGCTTTCGTCAAAGGAAGCGTCCACCACGTCTAACTCCAGGTAAGTGCCTAGGATGGGAGAGGTTTGAGAGACCTGGCCCGGAGCAATCACCAGCGTGGACAAGAAGGCGGCGCTCACCGCTACTACGGCCACCAGGCAGGCGGCCGCCGCCCAGGCGAGGGAACGCCAACGGGGGACGGTCACTGCCTGGGCCCACTCCGCACCGGGGGCCTGGCGCTCCAGCCCCAGCTTTTCAAAGGTCCGGTCCCGCAGGGCCCGCTTGTTCACAGGGGCGGGAGGCGTGCGCTCCAGCTCATCCAGAAAGGCGGTGGTCAGCAGACGGTCTACATCTTTCATCAGGCATCCTCCTTTTTCAAAATGGCCCGCAGTTTCTCCCGCCCCCGTTTCAGACGGCTCTTCACTGTGGATTCGTTCATGTCCATCTCCTGGGCGATCTGCCGGACGCCCTGGCCCCAGAAGTAGTGGTGCAGGAAGATGTCCCGGTCCACGGCCTCCAGGCCCAGCACCGCCTCCCGCACCTGCTGGGCGTCCTCCCGCCGCTCCCACAGGGAGGAGGGCCCCTCATCCTCCCCGGGAAGGATGGCTTCCTCTAAGGGGAGGGACAGCCGCAGGGAGCGCAGGTGCTTCAAGCCCTGGTTGCGGGCCACCACCCCCAGCCACAGCTTTAGGGAGGTGTCCTCCCGCAGGGAGGGGGCCTGGCGCCACAGGGCCACGAACACGTCGGAGCTCAGCTCCTCCAGGTCCTCTTGGGTGCCCAAGTTTCCCAGCACCCGCTTGATGACCCCCGCCACATAGGGGGCGTACCGGTTGATGGCCGCTTCCAGCCCCCAGGGCTCCTGGGTCCGCAGGGCTTCCAGCAGTTTTTGTTCTTTCCCCTTTTTCAAAACTCCATCCCTCCTTGTCCCTCCATCTATAAGAACCCATTGGGGGCGGGTTTGGTTGCGGAACGGGTGAAAAACTTTCAGCCCAAAGAAGGCGGAAAGAAAAGACGCGGCTTCACCTGAAACCGCGTCCCGAAAATATCTTTAAATCACTTGTGATACAGCTTTTTGCTCTGATACTGGGGCTCGCAGGTCAAGTTGACCCCCAGCCGGCGGAAGGTGTCCTCGTCCACATGGGAGAGGATGACGGTGGAGTGGGCCTCGCAGCCCCGCAGCTTTTTCAGCTGGGCCATGGCCAGCTCTGCCGTGGGGTTGGTGGCGGCGGAAATGGACAGGGCGATGAGGATTTCATCGGTGTGCAGGCGGGGGTTCACACTGCCCAGGTGGCTGGTCTTCAGCTTTTGGATGGGCTCGATGACGATGGGGGAGATGAGGTGGATGTCCTTGGAGATGCCCCCCAGGGCCTTTAGGGCGTTGAGCAGCGCGGCGGAAGAGGCCCCCAGCAGGGCGGAGGTCTTGCCGGTGACCACCCGGCCGTCGGGCAGCTGAATGGCTGCCGCGGGCAGGCCGGTCTCCTCGGCCTGCTTCAGGGCCGGGGCAATGACAGGACGGTCCTCGGGGGCAATGCCTGCTTTGTTCATCAGCAGCTCAATCTTGTACACGACCTCTTCAGAAAGATTCCCCTGGCGCTGGCCGCACAGGGCGTCGTAGTAGCGGCGGATGATTTCCTGGCGGGCGGCGGCGCAGCAGGCGCCGTCATCCACAATGCA
>UQRL01000055.1 GCA_900543555.1 uncultured Oscillospiraceae bacterium
AAAGGGCTTTGCCCGTCTATGAAATACCCCCGGCTTCGCCGGGGGATTTTTATTTATCGCGGACTTTTGCCGGCTAAGGGATATACCAGCTGGGGATCACCCGCTGCATTCCATCGTACCAATCCAGCACTTGGGCTGCCTGTTCCCGCATAATGGTCACCTGCCCCTCTCCAAAGGGCACGGCCCAGGGCAAAGAGCCCAAGGTGTTGCTGGCGATGTACAGGGCCAGCAGCTTCCAGAACGCCAACGGCGGCGCCCCGTCAAAGTAGCCGTCCACCGTGCCCCTGGCAAAGGCGGGGGAGAGCTGGGCGCTCCAGACGATGCGGTTGAACTCCTCCCAGGGGTCGCCTACGTCAGGGCGGTCAAAGTCGATGACGAAAAGCCTGCCCTCGCAGAGCATCATATTCCCTGCGTGGTAATCTCCATGTTGGGCGCACTGGGGCCTCCCCCGAAGGAGCCCCCGGTTTTCCTCCATATACTGGATGAACGCCTCTCCGTTTTGGTACTGTAAAGGACATTCCCGATACAGTTGGATCTTTCGGTCCAGCTTCTTGTTGAACCGGCTCTCCCAGTCCTCTGCTTCTGCCGGGGCGGGGCAGCCGTGTAAAGCCCGCAGTACCCGGCCTGCCTCCCGCCCCAAGCGGTACTGCTCCTCTTGGGGCAAGGCGGGCAGCGCGTCCTCCGCCATCCGGCCGGAGAGCCACCGCTCCACAAAGCGCACCTGGCCGTCCTCCTGGGTAAGCTCTAAGGGCTCGCTCACCGGCAGCCCCAGCTGGAAGGCCTTCTTTTGCAGGGCAAAGGCCCTTTGGGCCTTCTCCCACTTCTCCGGCGGGGAGAGCCGCAAAAAATACTCCTGGCCGCCGTTGTCCCAGGCGTGGTATTTCCTGTCCCCGGACCATCCGGCCCGCACCTCTTCCATCCGAGAAAAGTCCATCTCCGTCCCTCCTGACAAAAACTGCCGGGGAAAGCCCCCGGCAGTGCTTTTATCAATTCCGGCTGAATTCCGAGAGCTGCAGCCCCTCGTTGTGCTCCAGCGCCCAGTTGATGCTCCACTGGTTGGCAAACAGCAGCAGGTAGCGGCCCCGCATGTCCTGGACCTTCCGGGTGTCGGAGGTCAGGTTCAGCTTTTTCAGGTCAATCTCTTCATTGTCGATCCACCGGATATAGGAGTAGGGCAGCGTCTGCATGGTGATATCCACGTTGTACTCATTCTCCATCCGGTATTGGAACACGTCAAACTGCAGGCTGCCCACCACGCCCACGATGATCTCCTCCATGCCGGCGCCGATCTCCTGGAAGATCTGGATGGCGCCCTCCTGGGCGATCTGGGTGGCTCCCTTGACGAACTGCTTGCGCTTCATGGTGTCCTTCTGGCGCACCAGGCTGAACAGCTCCGGGGCAAAGGTGGGGATGCCTTCAAAGGCGATTTTCTTTCCAGGGGCGCACAGCGTGTCGCCAATGGAGAACACGCCCGGGTCGAACACGCCGATGATGTCGCCAGCGTAGGCCTCCTCGATGATTTCCCGGCTTTGGGCCATCAGCTGCTGGGGCTGGGAGAGCTTCATCTTCCGCCCGCCCTGGACATGCTCCACCTCCATGCCCTTTTCGAACTTGCCGCTGCAAATGCGGATAAAGGCGATGCGGTCCCGGTGGGCCTTGTTCATGTTGGCCTGGATCTTGAACACAAAAGCGGAGAAGTTGGGGTCAAAGGGGTCCACCACGCCCTGGGCCGTGTTCCGGGGCAGGGGAGGGGTGGTCAGCTTTAAGAAGCTCTCCAAAAAGGGCTCCACGCCGAAGTTGGTCAGGGCCGAGCCGAAGAACACCGGGGAGAGCTTGCCATGGCGCACCTTCTCCAAGTCAAAGTCATAGCCCGCCCCGTCGATGAGCTCCACATCCTCCTGCAAGGTCTCGTAGAGGCTGTCGCCGATAGCGGCCCGCAGGCCCTCGTCCTCCAGGGAGAAGTCGTGTTCCCGGGCCTCTTTGCGGCCGGCGTTGTCGCCGTTGGGCTCAAATTGCAGCACCTGTTTCCGCTCCCGGTCGTACACGCCCTTGAAGTCGATGCCCGAGCCAATGGGCCAGTTCATGGGATAGGTGCCAATGCCCAGTTCCTTCTCGATCTCGTCCAGCAGGTCGTAGGGGCTGCGGGAGTCCCGATCCATCTTGTTGATAAAGGTGAAGATGGGGATGTCCCGCATGACGCACACCTTAAAGAGCTTGCGGGTCTGGGCCTCCACACCCTTGCTGGCGTCAATAACCATCACCGCGGAATCGGCAGCCATCAGGGTGCGGTAAGTGTCCTCAGAGAAGTCCTGGTGGCCGGGGGTGTCCAAAATGTTGATACAGTAACCGTCATACTGAAACTGCATCACGGAAGAGGTGACAGAGATGCCGCGCTGCTTTTCAATCTCCATCCAGTCGGAGACCGCGTGGCGGGAGTTCCGCTTTCCCTTTACCATGCCCGCTAGGGTGATGGCGCCGCCGTAGAGCAGGAACTTTTCTGTTAAAGTGGTCTTACCGGCGTCGGGGTGAGAGATAATGGCAAAGGTTCTCCGGCGCTGGATCTCGCTTTTCATATCAGGCAAAATAAGCCATCCTTTCTCAATTTCGCTAGAATATCCAAAACAAAGGGCGGGCAGGCTACATGGGTTTTCCCTCGCTTTACAAGGACTTACAAGATCTGGTCAAAAACTAAAATATTATACCATAGCATAGCCGGAAACACAAGGCCTTTCCATGAATAGAGGGCGACAGCCTCTGCGTATTTTTATAGAGGGGGGAGGCCGTGTGTACCTATTCGTTTTGGGTGGTTATGTGGTGCTGGCAGTCCTCTTTTCCTGGCTGGTGTCCCTATGGCGCCGCAGGTGAAGCGGAAGAGCCTTGGAAAACCAACAAAAGCAGCCCGGGCAGAAAACGCTTGCCCGGGCTGCTCTTTTCCTTTTTTCAAATCAGATGTGCGCCGCCCTGGCGGAGAAGCTGGCCGATTACCGCAATGGCAACGCCAAGCAGAGCGCCGCAAATCACCTCGATCACCCGATGCCCTAAAGATTCGTTGAGCTTGGGGATCAGGTCGTTCAAATCCTTTTCCTGGTCGTTCACGTCGCCGCTGTCCAGATATTCCACAATCTGGTTGATGGCCTTGGCATGTAAGCCTGCCGCCCAACGCACGCCGGTGGCGTCATACATCACGATCAGCGCCACAATGAAGGCAAGGGCAAACACGGGGGATTGGAACCCATAGAGGAAGTAGGAGGTCAGCACCACAGAGCAGCACACCGCTGAATGGGAGCTGGGCATACCCCCGGCCCCGGCCAGCCGCTGCTTGTTGAAGGAGCGGTGCTTTACCGCGTCTAAAATCGTCTTGATGCCCTGGGCCACCAGCCAGGAGACCAGCCCTACATTGATTAAGGGGTTGGATAGGAAAAAAGAGAAGTCCACGGTTTCCCTCCTCATAGATGTACGGATGACTGTGTTTATCATACCCCATTCACCAAGGGGTGTCAACCAAAATCCCCTTGAAGCAAGTGGAAAATCTCCGTTTGCTGTGTTATACTGAAGAAAAAGAATAGAGCACAATTATCAAGTTTTTTCCAGAAAGGCGGGCTTCTCAGGATGGTACAGGTTATTTTCAGCGATGTGGACGGCACCCTGCTCAATTCCAGGCATCAGCTCACCCCCTTAAACCGGACGGCCATCCAGGCGGTTCAGCGGCAGGGCGTCCCTTTTGTCATTGTTTCCGCCCGCAGCCCCTCGGGCGTTGCCACAATCCTTCGGGAGAACGGGCTGTGCTGCCCAGTGGTGTGCTACAGCGGCGCCCTCATGCTGGATGAATCGGGCGCCCTCCTGTTTCATCAGGGCTTTCCGGCGCAGGAGGCCCGCCGCATCCTGCGCTTTGTGGAGGAAAGCCCTTTTGATATGGCGCAAAGCATCTATTCCTTTGACCAGTGGCTGGCGCAGGACACACAGGACCCCCGCATTCTGCGGGAGGCGTCCATCGTCAAGGTACAGGCCGAGGAGGGAGGGCTGGATTCCCTGCGCCGGGACCAGGTTCACAAGCTTCAATGCATCGGCGAGCCAGATGAGGTCCGGCGGTTAGAGGAGCAGCTGAAAACGGCATTCCCTGCCTATACCATCGTTCGCTCCGCGGATTTTCTGTTGGAGGTTATGGCGCCTGGCGTCAGTAAGGCTTCCGCAGTCCGCCGGGCCTGCGCGCTTTGGCAGCTCCCTGTAGAAGCCTCGGCTGCCTTTGGGGACAATTACAACGATGTGGACATGCTGGAGGCAGTTGGCTGCGGCTTCCTGATGGGAAATGCGCCGCAGGCGCTTTTGGACCGTTTCCCCCTTCACGCGCCGGACAACGAGCACGATGGGGTCTACCACGGCATAGTCCGGCTGGGCCTGGTCCAAGAAGAGGACCAGCCCGGACAGGCAGAGTAAAAAGTCACGCCCTTGCAATCCGAAAACGGCTGTGCTACACTTGAAAATAGCTGTTTGAAGCAGAAGAGGCGTTCGCAGAAAGGAGGGACGGCAGTTGGCCGGACCAAGCCGGAATTATAGCAAAGAGCTGGAGAAGCTCCTTCAGGGGCTTCAGCAGAAGGGGACTGTGCCCAGGTTGCTGCTGCACGCCTGCTGCGCCCCCTGTTCCAGCGCGGTGCTGGAATATCTCTCTCAGTATTTCCTCATCACGCTGCTCTATTATAATCCCAATATTGCCCCCTATGAGGAGTACGAGAAACGGGAGGCGGAGCTGCGCCGCCTGGTCTCTCAAATGCATTTTGCCCACCCGGTGGAGCTGCTCCCCTGCAGCTACAATGGGCAGGCTTTTGTAGAAGCTGCCCGCGGCTTAGAGGGAGAGCCGGAAGGGGGGAAGCGCTGCGAGGCCTGCTTCTGCCTGCGGCTGGAGTATGCCGCGAAAGAGGCGGCGCGCCTTCATTTCGACTACTACACCACCACCCTGACCATCTCCCCCATGAAGAACGCCCGGCTTTTGAATCAGCTGGGGGAAGAGCTGGGAGAAAAATACGGGGTGGCACATCTGCCCTCTGATTTCAAAAAGAAGGACGGCTACAAACGCTCGATCGAGCTTTCTAAGGAGTACGGTTTGTACCGCCAGGATTACTGCGGCTGCGCCTTTTCCAGGGCACAGCGCCAGCGGGAGAAAGAAAGGAAGGATCAGCTTGCCAGTGTTTCATAAGGGCGTCTTTTATCCCACGGCGGATGCCCACGCCCATATCTATCCCGGAAAGATCGCGGAAAAGGCCACGGGCTCTGTGGGGGATTTCTACCACATCCCCATGCAGAACGTGGGCCTGCCCCATGTGCTGGCCCAGCGGGGCGCCCAGGCCGGCATCGACCGGTTTTTGGTGTGTTCTGTGGCCACAAAAGTGGAGCAGGTCCGCTCCATCAACCAGTTTATTGAGGACAAGTGCCGGAAATACCCCCAGTTCACCGGCTTGGCTGCCTGGCACCAGGACGTGTCCGATATTCAGGCGGAGATGGACGATATCCAGCGCCGGGGGCTGCGGGGCATTAAGCTCCACCCGGATTTCCAGCATTTTTATATCGACGACCCGAAGATGCTCCCCGTCTATGAGGAAGCCCACCGCCGGGGGCTGCCCGTCCTGTTCCACACCGGGGACAGCCGCACGGATTTCTCCACGCCCCGCCGGCTGATGAATGTCATTCAGAAAATCCCGGATTTCACCTGCATTGCCGCCCATTTGGGAGGCTACAGTGAATGGGAGGACGCCCGCCGGGAGCTTTCCGGCACCAACGTGTACATCGACACCTCCAGCTCCCTGTTCGCTGTCACCCCAGAGCAGGCCCGAAAGAGTATTGAGCACTTCGGTGTGGACCACACCATGTTTGGTACAGATTTCCCCATGTGGTCCCCCAAAGAGGAGCTGGAGCGCTTTTTCGTCCTGGGCTACGGGGAGGAGGACAACCGGAAGATGCTTTTTGAGAACTTTGCCCGGCTGTTCCGCTTGGCTGAATAAGGTGGATCAAGCCCGTTTTCAAGAGGCCTGCCGGAAGGCGTTGGCACAGAAACCCTTGCCGCAGGGAATTGGCACCTTGGGGGAGAAGACGCTGCACCGCGTGCTCAAGGCCTATTTTCAGCCCGACCCCAGCAAGTGTGAGGTGCGGGTGGGGCCTTATGTGGCTGATGCCCTTACGGAAAGCGGCATTGTTGAGATACAAACCCGCTCTTTTTATAAGCTGCGCCCGAAATTAAAAGCCTTTTTGGAACAGGCCCCGGTCACGGTGGTCTATGCCGTCCCTGCGATAAAATGGCTGATCTGGATATCCGAAGGGGGAGAGCCCACCCCCCGCCGGAAGAGCCCTGCCAAGCCTACGGCGGGGCAGGCTTTGTTTGAGCTTTCCTCCTTGGGAGAGCTTCTTTTCCAGCCCGGCCTTCAGGTTTGCGTGCTGCTTTTAGAGGTGGAGGAATACCGCCTCTTAAACGGTTGGGGCAATGGCGGGAAGCGGGGCTCCACCCGGTTCGACCGTATTCCCCTGGCCCTGTTGGACGAGGTGTGGCTTCGGGGCCCGGAGGACTGTTCCAGGCTTCTGCCGCCCGAGCTGCCCCTTTGTTTTACCGCAAAAGAGCTGGGAAAGGCTGTGGGGCTCTCCTCAAAAAAGGCATCCTTCGCAATCCGGGCCCTGCGGGCCTGGGGGGCCATCCGGCAGGTGGGAAAGCGGGGCGGGGCCTATTTATACAGCCGGGTGAGCCCGCCCGGCAGCTTTGGGCCGCAAACGGCGGCCCCCATTTTGAATAAGGAGAAATGAATGTATGGAATCCTACCTGCGGGTGGTGTGGCAGGCGGTGCTGGTGTTTCCCTTTGCCGCCGCTTTGATAGCGTTGCCCTTTCTCATCCACCACTACCGGAAGTACGGCAGCATGACGTTTGCCCGTTTTTTCCTCAGCTATTCCTTTGTGCTCTACGCCCTGTGCGCCTATTTCCTGGTGATCCTGCCCCTGCCCAGCCAAGAGGCAGTGGCCCAGATGACGGGTCCCAGCGTCCAGCTAATGCCTTTCAGCTTTTTCCGGGACCTCGCAAAGGAGACTGGCTTTCAGCTGGCGCGCCCCGCCACCTATCTGCCCGCCCTGTTTTCAAATTTTACACTGCAGTTTGTGTTTAATATTGCCCTGCTTGTCCCCTTGGGATTTTACCTGCGCTATTACTTCCGCCGCAGGCTTTTCCCTTCTGTGCTCCTTGCGCTTGGGGTCAGCCTGTTCTTTGAGCTCACGCAGCTTTCCGGGCTCTACGGCATTTACCCCCGCGCCTACCGCCTGTTCGATGTGGACGACTTGATCTGCAATACCCTGGGCGGATTTTTGGGCTATGTGCTTACGGGCCCCTTGATGAAGGTCCTGCCAGACCGTGACGGGATTGACAAGAGATCCTACCAAAAGGGGGAGAGGGTCACCTTTACCCGCCGGTGCCTTTCCCTGTTTGTGGATATGATTTTTGTCTCCCTTTTTTATACGCTGCTAGCGGCTTTTTCAGTGCCCTTTGCTTTTCCCGTGGCATATCTGCTGTACTTTGGCTTATTCCAATGGGCTTGCGGAGGAAAAAGCCTGGGAAAACGCCTGACCAAAATTTGCGTGGTCAATGGGGATGGCACCCGGGTGCTGCTGTGGCGCTGCCTGCTGCGGTATGGGCTGCTGGTGGCGTTTTCCTACGCCTTTTGGGGCGTGGCCCACCTGCTTTCCTGGATGCCGCTGGGCTCAGAGCTGGTACAGCTGTTTCTCGTGGCCCTGTGGTTTTTGGCAGGCATCTTCGCCCTGCTTTTAGAAACCGCGATGAACCGCTCCTCCCGTGCTGGGAGGGACTATCTCTACGGCAGGCTTTCGGGCACACGCCTTGCCAGCACAGTCTTACGCCAGCCCCTGTCACCGCCGGAATCCGGCAAGTAAGAAAGGAGAAAAAGATGGAACGCCAATTGGAAGTGCAGAAATTCCATTATTTTGATGAGGGAAACCTCTATGCCGGAGAAAAGGTCAAAGAAGAGGCAAAGGGCCTGCTGCTCCGCTACTATGTGGCGCCGGACAAAGAGGCTTCCCTGTTTCACGTCTATGCCTGGCAGGAGGATGTCTGCTTTGAGAAGGCCCAGGAAAAAGAGGGCCGCGATTTCCCCTTTTCTGAAGAGGGCCTTGAGCAAGCCCGGGACTGGCTGGAAGAGAGGTATGCCGCCCTTTGACCAAAAAGATAGGAAGCCGGAGCATTTTGCCTGCCCGGCTTCCTTTTTGCTTGTTAGTTAGTCTAAAATGCGCCCGTCAGTAGAGAGGGTCACTACCTGCCAGGGGATGAATTTGCCGCTGTCCTTCAGCGCGGTGATGGCCGCCTGTTCCAACCCGCCGCAGCAGGGCACCTCCATGCGCGCCACCGTAACGCTTTGAATGTCGTTTTCCCGGATGATCTGCGTCAGCTTCTCGCTGTAGTCCACGCCGTCCAGCTTGGGACAGCCCACAAGGGTCACTTTGCCTCGCATGAATTTCTCGTGGAAGCGGGCGTAGGCATAGGCGGTGCAATCCGCGGCGATGAGCAGCTTGGCCCCTTGAAAGTAAGGGGCTTTCACAGGCGCCAGCTTGATCTGGCAGGGCCATTGGGCCAGCTGCGACTCCGCCTCTCCCCGGAAAACAGAGGCCTCCGCCTGGGCGCGCCGTTGGAAGGTTTTCACGGCATGGCCGGGGCACCCCATAAACGGGGCGGGCTGCTCCTTTTTCTGCTTATTTTCCAGCGCGGCCTGTTCGTCGTAAGCGGCGGCCTCCCGCTCCACAAAGGTGATGGCCCCAGTGGGGCAGGCGGGCAGGCAGTCGCCCAAACCGTCGCAGTAGTCATCCCGCAGGAGCTTCGCCTTGCCGTCCACCATGCCGATGGCCCCCTCGTGGCAGGCGTTGGCACAGGCGCCGCAGCCGTTGCATTTTTCCTCGTCGATATGAATGATCTTCCGAATCATGGGAATCCTCCTTGTCTGTTTGCCAACAGTATAGTACACTAAAAGAAATAATTCCGTTGTAATAACAACAAAAGGAGGCTTTTTATGACCGTTCCGCAGGCATCTGTTTTTCAAGGCATTACAGAAGAGGAATGGCTCCAAATGGGACCGGCTTGTTCAATGAAATGCGGACTATATGAAAAAGGCCGCACCATCTTTCGCCAGGGTGAACCTGCTGCCGAGATGGGTGTGGTTCTTTCAGGAGGGGTTTGCATTGAGAGCGTAGATCTGTGGGGCGACCGCAGCATCCTAAGCCATGTGGGTGCCGGGCAGGTCTTTGGTGAAACCTATGCCCTTACAGGCGGCCCCCTGCCAGTGGCCGCAGTCGCTGCTGAGAACTCCCAAATCCTCACCATCAATGTGTCCGGCCTGCTGAAGGAGAGATATGCGTCCAGCACTTGGCAGAGGAAGTTCCTGGGCAACCTGGTGTATATCTTTGCCCAGAAGAATCGGGCCCTTTCCGCGCGGATCTTCTGCACCAGTGCCAAGACTATCCGCGGCAGGCTGCTGACCTACCTTTCCGCCCAGGCGGTGGAGGCAGGCAGTTCCGCTTTTTCCATCCCCTTTGACCGGCAGCAGCTGGCGGATTACCTCAATGTGGACCGCAGCGCCCTTTCAAAAGAACTGGGCCGCATGCGGGATGAGGGCCTGTTGGAGTTTCACAAAAACCGGTTCCTGCTCCAGCGCCTTCCCGAAAGCCTATAGAAAAAGTGGGAATTTCGTTGTGAAAAACGAGATGAAATGAGCACTTCGTGGTGAAACACGCGATGCTTTCCTAAAAACATAGAGGCATAGTGTCACAAATCCCTTGAATTGGCGCTGCTTGAAAATCTGAGATTAAGCAAGAGTGGGAAAAGTGCGCGGAATCCCTCGCTAGAACCACCGGTCTGTGGGGATGATGCCAAGAAAACTTCCAAGAATAATAAAAATCCCCCGGCGAAGCCGGGGGTATTTCATAGACGGGCAAAGCCCTTTG
>UQRL01000056.1 GCA_900543555.1 uncultured Oscillospiraceae bacterium
TCAATTTTCACAAAGTCCCCGCAGCCCAGCTCCCGGGCCAGGCGGGCAATGCGCACAGCCTCTTCCGCGTTCCGGGCGCCGGAGGTGTTGGGCAGCAGCGTCACCCCCTGGGGAATGTAGTCCAAGATGTTCTCCTTCTCGGTGGTGTTGGCCCGGCGCACCGCCAGGGTGATCATCTGGGCGCCGGCGTCCCGCACCGCGGCCTCAATCAGCTCCAGGGAGTATTTCCCCGAGCCCAAAATGAACCGGGAGGTGAATTCCCTGCCTCCCAGGCTCCAAGTGTCCTGTGTGTTCATGGTCGATTCCCTCTTTCTAAAAAATAAAGTTAAACGTCAAATTCCCCGGCTAGGATGCGCAGTACAGCCTGGGCTTGATGGGCCGCGCAGAGCATCACCCGGGGGGCGAACAGGCTGCTGTTTTGCACATCGCTTTCCCCGTCGCCGCAAAGGTAGAGCCGGGACCCCACCCGCCGGGTGCGGATGGCGTTGGCAGGCCCCAGCCCCGCCATGCCGGAGGCCGCCACCAGGTACGCCTCCGGCAGGCGCTCCAGCACGGTGTTGGTAAGCAGGGCCTTTTCCTCCGGCCGGTCAAAGGCTTCGCAGATCACCTGGGCCCCTTGCAGCAGCAGGGGAATGTTTTCCTCTGTCAGCCGCAGGGCATGAGGCTCCAAACGGAGGTACGGGTTGACCTCCCGCAAATTTTCCGCCAGGGCCATGGGCTTTTCCAGCCCGATCTGAGAGGCCTTGTACTGCTGGCGGTTCAGGTTGGACAGGTCCACCCGGTCAAAGTCGAAGAGGCGCAGCGTGCCCACCCCGGCCCTGGCCAGGGCCAGCGCAATGTGGGAACCCAGCCCCCCCAGCCCGCAGACCGCCACTGTGGCCTGCTGGAAGCGCCCCCACAGAGCCGGGCCGATCCGCCCCCGAAGGGAGGCCTCCATTGCTTTCCTGGCGGGCGGGCCGCCCTCAGCCCCCGCCCACAAAGCGGACCACCTCCAGCGCGTCGCCGTCCTCCAGCACAGTGGAGGCGTACTGGGCTTTGGGGACGATGTCCCCATTGCGCTCCACGGCGATGCGGCCGGTTTCGTACCCGGCAGAGGCCAGAAGCTCCGCCAGGGTCTTGCCCGCCGCGTCCTGGGCCTGCCCATTGACTGTTACCATATCCATTCCTCCTTTTTGGACAAAAGAAAACGGGGATACCTGCTACGGTATCCCCGGGAAAGGCGTATGTCACTTCCTACGACGGCATTATCCGTATCAGGTAAAGGGTCGAAGTTGATGACTTCCTCTCAGCCTGCCAATACAAGCTCCCCTGGTTTTTATTTAACTGTATTATAGCAAGCGGCGCCGGATCCGTCAAGGGCGGGAAACAGCCCGTGGGAACAAAGCGTGCCAGCTGGGTGGCGCCCCTGCCGCCGGCTATTCCCCCGCGTTTTGGGCGGCGGGCTCCCGGCGGGGCCGGACGGTTACACGCACCCGGTCGCCGGCCTGTTTGTGCAGCGCCGCGCGGATATCCTTGCGCACGCCGAGAATATAACAGATGGAACCATCCGGGTTTTTCACCCCCATATTGACCAGGCTTCCGGCATAGGGGACCCCATCGAAGGCGGCGTCCACTTTCAGCCGCCCCACGCCGAACTCCTTCCGGAGATTCAGGGGAAAGCGGACAAAGGCCCCCTTCCCGTCGGGCGTGGACTCGATGACGGCTTCAAATTCGTAACAGCGCTGGTCCATAGGGCTTCCTCCGTGTGAAAAGGGAATCTACAGTATGGAGTATGGGAGGGAGGGCGTGAGAAAATACAGCCGGCAGCGCCTTTTTAGTCCGCCTTTCCGTGGATGAGGGGGGAAATTTTCTTGTAGACCAAAAAGGTGATCGCTACATCGCACAGGGCCTTGAACAGGGTGAAGGGACAGTTGAACCACAGCAGGGCCTGGGCCAGGTTTTGCACCGCCGGGTTGATGGCCTGGTACAGCCCCAAAATGGCTTCCAAGGGGTACATGGTGGCGGTGTAGAAGGGATAGGTGATGAAATAATTGATGGGGAAGCTCATGGCGGCCATCACCACCGCCCCCAGCAAAGAGCCCCACAACGCGCCCCAGCGGTCCTTGCGGAGCTTGTAGAACAGCCCGGCAGGCACCACAAAGGTGACGCCCAAAAGGAAGTTGCACAGCTCGCCCACACCGGCGGTGGAGGACATGGCCAGGTTGATGAGGTTTTTCAGAAAGCACACTGCCACCCCGCTGGCAGGCCCCATGGAAAAGGCCGCAATCAGGGCGGGAAGCTCGGAGAAGTCCAGCTTGACAAAGTGGGGGATGACGGGCAGGCTGAAGCTGAGGAACATCAGCACGGTGGCCACCGCCCCCAAAATGGCAGTCATAGCCAAGGTTCTGGGGTTGACGCGCTTGCGGCCCGGGGAATTTTGAACAGCGCTCTTTTGCATAAAAACCATCCCTTTCGGAAAATTTTGCTTGCAAAAGACCGAAGGGGTGGCGAAAGGGCGAAAAAATCCCGGAACCGCGCGCGGCTCCGGGGACCCTTTTCGATGAAATGAGAAAAACGGAACGGCGCCCCGCCGTCCCCAATCTTCTATCATCCGGACTTTGCCTGGATACACCAGGCGTTCACCGTCGGTGCTGGAATCACACCAGCTCGGCGGAGGGTTGCCCCTCCGTTCGCAGACTATACTGCCGGTAAGGAATTGCACCTTGCCCCGAAGATCATTTGCTGGTATCATTTTAGTACAGAGTTTTGCGCCTGTCAAGGAGGAATTGGATATGAAGCTCTTTTGCCGTGATGAGATGCAGCGCCTGGAGATGGCGGCTGTTGCCGCGGGGGTCCCCCTCGCCCAGCTGATGGAGAACGCGGGCCGGGCCCTGGCCCAAGAAGTGCTGTGCCGCTGCCGCCCCGTAAAGGGGAAGCGGGCCGTGGTGCTGTGCGGAAGGGGCAACAACGGGGGCGACGGATTTGTCTGCGCCCGGGTGCTGGCCCAGCAGGGCATGGAGTGCGTGGTCATCCTGGCCCAGGGCGTGCCCCGGACGGACTTGGCGGGGGAGGCTTTCGCCGCCCTGCCGGAAGGGGTGCCGGTCCTCTCGGGAGAGGACCGGGAGGCGGCCCGCCGGGAGATGGAGGGGGCCGGCGTGCTTATCGACTGCGTGTTCGGCTTCAGCTTCCGGGGAGAGCTTTCCGGCCTGCCCGCCCAGCTGCTGGGCTTTGCTAACGGGGTGCCCTGCCTGAAGGTCTCCGCCGACCTGCCCAGCGGCGTGGAATGCGACACGGGCCGGGTGTCCGCCGGGGCGTTCCGTGCGGACGTGACGGTCACGTTTACCGGGAAAAAGCCAGCCAATGCTTCCTACCCCGGCAAGGAGTTCTGTGGGGAGACCGTGGTGCGGCAAGTAGGGGTGCCCGCCGCCCTTGTGGAGGGGGCGGAGACCCATATTTTTGAAACGGATGCCGGGTTCCCTCCGGCGTGTTTTTCCACCCCGGACCCCCAGGCCAACAAGGGGGACAATGGAAAGCTGCTGATGGTCTGCGGCAGCTGGGGCATGGCGGGGGCCTGTGTCATGGCGGCCCAGGCAGCTCTGCGCTGTGGGGTGGGACTGCTGCAAATTGCCGTGGAGGAACGGCTCTACCCCCTCATCGCCCAAGCGGTGCCCCAGGCGGTGTACATCATTTTGGACTGGGAGAACCGGCGGGAAGAGAGCGAGGAAAGGCTTTTTGAAGCCCTGCGGGGCTGCACTGCCTGCCTGGTGGGCTGCGGCCTGGGGACGGACTCTGAGCGGCTGTGCCCCCTGGTGTTCTCTCATTGCCAGCGGCCCTTGGTGGCGGACGCGGACGCCGTCAATTTTCTCTCCCGGCATCCGGGCTTTTTAGAGGGCATTCAGGCGCCTGTGGTGCTGACGCCCCATCCAGGGGAGATGGCCCGCCTCTGCGATGACACCATCCCGGAGATCCAATCGGACCGGCTGGGAGCCGCCCGGCAGAAGGCGAGGGACACCGGCGCCGTGGTGGCCCTGAAGGGGGCGGCTACCGTGGTGGCTTCGCCGGACGGCCGCTGCGCGGTGAACCCCACCGGAAACCCGGGCATGGCAAAAGGGGGCAGCGGCGACGTGCTGGCTGGCATGGTGGGGGCTTTTCTGGCCCAGGGGATGCAGGCCTTTGAGGCGGCGGTGCTGGCGGTGTACCTTCACGGGTATGCCGGGGACCGGTGCGCGGAGCGCCTGGGCCAGCGTGCCATGCTGCCCACGGACCTGGTGAAGGCCCTGCCCCAGGTGTTCCAGGCTTTCCCGGCAGGGGAAGGGGCCCTGTGAGGGGGCAACAGCCCGCAAAGCGGCCCGGCCTTGTGAAAAGGTCCGGGCCGCTTCTCATGGGCAGGGCTCACTCCCGCAGCATCTGGATGTGGGGGATGCCGTCCTCTAAAAACTCCTCCGAGACCTGCCGGAAGCCGAACTTCTCGTAAAAGCCTTTGGCGTAGGTCTGGGCCTCGATGCGCAGGGGCCCCTTTCCCAGCCAGGCCTCCGCGGCTTTCAGCCCCCGGCGCAGCAGCTCCGCCCCCAGGCCTTGGCCCCGCGCCCGTGTGGCCACCCTTCCCAGAGAGGCTTCCGGGAAGGAAACGCCCGGCCGCAGCACCCGCAGATAGGCCTGAACCCCGGTTTCATCCCAGGCAAAGACGTGCAGGGCCTCGGGGTCCTTTCCGTCCAGCTCGGGGTAAGGGCAGCGCTGCTCCACCACGAACACGTCCACCCGCAGCTGGAGAAGCCGGTAGAGCTCTTCCGGGGACAAATCCGCAAAGCGTTTGCATTCCCACTGCATAAGCTGCCTCCTTTCAGGGGTATTTTCCCCCATTATAGCATAGATTTCCCAAGGGGGGAAGGCGGGCGGCCCGGCTTTACAAACCGGCCGGAATCTGCTACAATAGCTCAAATAGCCGGCTGCGGCCGGAAGTTTTTTGGAAATAGGGGAAATGTGGATGATCTATTCCTATCTTTGGGTCTTTTTTCTGTTCTCGTTTTTAGGCTGGTGCCGCGAAGTGATCTTCGCGGCCATCCGGCAGAAGCGCTTTGTCAACCGGGGATTTTTGAACGGGCCCCTTTGCCCCATTTACGGCCTGGGCGTGGTGCTCATCGACGCCCTGCTGCGCCCCTTTGGGGACAGCCTGGCCATTCAGCTGGTGGGCTCCATGCTGCTGGGCTCGGCGCTGGAATACCTGGCGGGTTTTCTGCTGGAAAAGCTGTTCCATCAGAAATGGTGGGATTACTCTGACCGGCCCCACAACCTGCACGGCTACATCTGCCTGAAGTTCAGCGTGGTATGGGCTTTGGCGGGGGCGATGACCGCCCGGTACATCATGCCTGGCTTTGTGCGGCTGTTCTCCCACATCCCCCGGCCCCTGGGCTGGGTGCTGCTGGCGGTGCTGGGAGGGCTGCTGGTGGCGGACCTGCTGGTGACGGTGGTGGCCATTGTGGGCCTGAACCGCAAACTGCGGAATTTGGAATACGTCACAAGCAAGCTGCGGCAGGGCTCGGATAAGCTGGGGAAGGACCTCTCCAAAGGCGCCATTGCCCTGCACGGAAAGCGCCTGGCGGGCAAGCGCGCCTTGGAGAAGGACTGGCAGCGGGAGGCTGCCCGCCTGAAGGCCAAGTACGAGCAGAATATCCAGAACAACTGGCTGCGGCGCCGGCTCTCCATGGCGTTCCCCAACCTGCAGGTGCTCAAGCACAATGAACAGCTGGAGGAGCTGCGCCAGAACATGAGCGTGCTGCGCCGCCGCTCTTGGGAGGCCCTGCGCAAGCGCAACGAGGACGCCCGGGCCGCCTATGAGACCCGGCTGGCCCCTGGCGAGGAGCGGCCCTTTGCCTTTGGCCTGTGCTATTCCAAGCTGTTCTGGATCTTCATGGTGGGCAATGTGGTGGGCTTCGTGCTGGAAACGTTGTATGCCCTGGTGCGCACCCATGAGTTCCAGATCCGTGTGGGCCTGGTGTTTGGCCCCTTCATCCCCGTGTATGGCTTGGGGGCGGTGGCCATTACCCTGCTGCTTTGGCGCATGTATAATCAAAAGGACATCATGATCTTTTTGGCCAGCATGTTTATCGGCGGCGCCTTTGAATACCTGTGCAGCTTTGTGCAGCAGGCCGTGTTTGGCACGGTCTCCTGGGAGTACAGCGACTCCCCCTTGAATATCGGCGGCCGCACCAACTTGATGTACTCCTTCTTCTGGGGCATCTTGGGCTTGGTGTGGGTGAAGGACCTGTATCCTGCCCTGTCCCGCCGCATTCAAAAGGTTCCCAAGCGGGTGGGCCGTGTTCTGACGGCGGTGTTCACCCTGCTGATGGCAGTGGATGTGCTCCTCTCTGTTGGAGCTGTGTACCGCCAGAGCGAGCGGGTCAACGACATTCCCGCGGACAATGTGGTGCGGGAGTTCTTCGATACCTATTTCCCAGACTCCTATTTAGATCTCATTTTCCCCCACATGGAGTATGTGGGCAAACCAGAGCTCCCATCCGCCCCGCCGCCTAAGGCGTAGGGAGGACAAAGCAGGCCCCCGGCACAACTTTGCCGGGGGCCTGCTTGCATCTGCTCTGGAAACGGAAAAGGCCGCCCCGAAACGCACCGGGGCGGCCCTTTCCAAAGTGGGGAAAAAGAGTCATTGTGAGAAGGGCCCTAAAGGCCGGGTGCTCACACCTTGAACATCAGATCACCATAGGTGGGGTAAGGCCAGCACTTGGAGGATACATGGACCTCCATCTGGTCCACAATGGCCCGCAGTGCCTCCATGGCGGGGATAATTGTATCCTTGTAGTAGGTGGCGGAGGTCAGCACGTTGTGGCTTTCTGCCTTTCCGTCGGCCAGCAGGGTGTCCAGGGCCTCCACCTTTTCGTAGGCCTGATCCAGCAGGCCGGAAAGCTTTTTAATCAGAGCGGTCTCTGCGGCGCAGGGCAGGCCGGCACACACGGTGCGCTGGGCCGCCACGGACTTGGCCAGGGACTCCACATAACCGCTGACTGAGGGGATGATATCCTGCCGGGTCATCTCGCTCATGGTCAAAGCCTCAATGTTCAGCGTTTTGCAGTACTCCTCCATAATGGTCTCATACCGGGCCTCCATCTCCGCCTCGGTGTAGATCTTGTGAGAGGTGAACAGATCCACATTCTTTTTGTCCAAATACCGGGGCAGGGCGTCCACGGTGGTGCGCAGGTTCAAAAGCCCGCGGCGGGCCGCCTCTTGGGTCCAGGCCTCAGAGTAGCCGTCCCCATTGAAGATGATGCGCTTGTGCTCCTGCATCACCTGGCGCACCAGGGTGCGCACATCGCTTTCCAGGTTGGCAGAGCCCTCCAGCTTGTCGGCAAACTGACGCAGCTCTTCGGCGGCGATGGTGTTCAGCATGATATTGGGGCAGGAAATGGAAATGGCAGAGCCCAGCATGCGGAACTCGAACTTGTTGCCGGTGAAGGCGAAGGGAGAGGTGCGGTTCCGGTCGGTGGTATCCATGGCTAGGTCGGGCAGCACATGCACGCCAGTCTCCAGCTTTTTCTGCTGCGCGCCCACATAGGGGGCGTCGTATTCAATGGACTCCAAAATGGCGGAGAGCTCATCCCCCAGGAACATGGAAATGATGGCGGGAGGGGCCTCGTTGGCGCCCAGCCGGTGGTCGTTGCCGGCAGAGGCCACAGAGATGCGCAGCAGGTCCTGATATTCGTCCACGCCCTTGATAATGGCCGCCAGGAACAGCAGGAACTGGGTGTTTTTGGCGGGTTCCTTGCCGGGGTCCAGCAGGTTCTTGCCGGTGTCTGTGGAGATGGACCAGTTGTTGTGCTTGCCGCTGCCGTTGACCCCATCGAAGGGCTTTTCGTGGAGCAGGCAGACCAAACCGTGCTTGGCGGCCACATTTTTCATGGTTTCCATGGTCAGCTGGTTGTGGTCAGTGGCAATGTTGGTGGTGGTGAAGATGGGGGCCAGCTCATGCTGGGCGGGGGCCACCTCGTTGTGTTTGGTTTTGGCCAGAATGCCCAGCTTCCACAGCTCTTCGTCCAGGTCTTTCATAAAGGCGGCCACCCGGGGCTTGATAGCGCCAAAGTAGTGGTCCTCCAGCTCCTGGCCCTTGGGGGCCTTGGCGCCGAACAGGGTGCGGCCGGTAAAGCGCAGGTCCGGGCGCTGGTCATACAGTGCCTTGTCCACCAGGAAGTACTCCTGCTCCGGGCCCACGGTGGTGATGACCCGCTTGGCCTTCTGGTCCCCAAACAGCCGCAGAATGCGCAGGGCCTGGACATTCAGGTCCTCCATAGAGCGCAGCAGGGGGGTCTTCTTGTCCAGAACCTCGCCGCTGTAAGAACAGAAGGCGGTGGGAATGTAGAGGGAGTCCCCCTTGACGAAAGCGTAAGAGGTGGGGTCCCAGGCGGTGTAGCCCCGGGCCTCAAAGGTGGCCCGCAGGCCGCCGGAGGGGAA
>UQRL01000057.1 GCA_900543555.1 uncultured Oscillospiraceae bacterium
ATAAAGTTTAGCGCTTGCTGAACTGCGGAGCGCGACGGGCAGCCTTGAGGCCGTACTTCTTCCGCTCCTTCATACGAGGGTCGCGGGTGAGGAAGCCAGCCTTCTTCAGCATGGAGCGCAGGTTCTCGCTGTCATACTGGAGCAGGGCGCGGGCCACGCCGTGACGGATGGCGCCGGCCTGGCCGGTAACGCCGCCGCCGGAAACACGGCAGACGATGTCGAACTTCTCGTCGGTGCCGGTGAGGGCCAGGGGCTGGCGGACAATATACTTCAAGGTGTCCAGGCCGAAATAATCGTCAATATCACGGTCGTTGATGGTGATTTTGCCGGTGCCCTGATACAGGCGCACCCGGGCCACGCTGCTCTTGCGGCGGCCGGTGCCATAGAAATAAGGTGCAGATTCGTACATCGTTTAACTCCTCCTTACAGGTTCCATTCCACGGGCTTCTGGGCGGCGTGCTTGTGCTCGCTGCCGGCGTAGGCGCGCAGGCGGGTCATGGCGTTGCGGCCGATGGAGTTGGAGGGGATCATGCCCTTCACGGCAAGCTCCATGGCAAGCTCCGGCTTGGTCTTCATCAGGGTGTCATAGCGGGTGGCCTTCAGGTGGCCGATGTACCCGGTGTGGCGGTAGTAGTACTTCTTCTCCGCCTTGCCGCCGGTGAGGACGGCGTCCTTGCAGTTGATGATAATGACATGGTCGCCGCAGTCCACATGGGGAGCGAAGGTGACCTTGTGCTTGCCCCGCAGGAGCACGGCAGCCTGAGCGGCTACACGGCCCAGAGGCTTGCCCGCGGCGTCGATGACATACCATTTGCGGTCGATCTGACCGGCTTTCGGCATTGTGGTAGACATAGCTTTAGACCTCCAAAGTTTATAGCATGTATTTGAAAATGTGTCCAAACAAGCGTAAGCGCCCGGTTTTGGGCGCTTATAGATGATAGCACAGGTTTCTGCCTCTGTCAACAGGTTTTCCCGGATTTTTTAATTGGCTTTTCACATCCTCTTAATATCTCCTGTTTTTACCCATTTATCTCTTGTTTTCTCACTTGTGATTTTCACTTTCCGGCAGCCCCCGCCGGCGCCTGGTTGCGATTCGCTTCCCAAGGGCTTGTAAACCGGGGCGGTGTGGATTATACTAGAAAAGCTTCTTTACTCTATATAAGGGGGAATGGCAATGGACAAGCTGACGGGGCGGGTGCGGGCCGCCGTGCAAAAATACGATCTCATCGACGAGGGGGACAAGATCGCCGTGGGGGTCAGCGGCGGCAAGGACAGCCTGTTCCTGCTGTGCGCCTTGGCGGAGCTCTCCCACTACTATCCCAAGCATTACACCGTGACAGCTGTCACTGCCGACCCCTGTTTCGGCGGGGTGCCGGGGGATTACTCCCAGGTCCAGCGCCTGTGCGACAGCCTTTCCGTTCCTTATATTATTAGAAAGACAGATCTGGGCCCCCTCATCTTTGAGGAGCGCAAAGAGGAGAACCCCTGTTCCCTCTGCGCCCGCATGCGCCGGGGCATCCTTCACAACCTGTGCTTGGAACTGGGCCTGAACAAGCTGGCCCTGGGCCATCACTTTGATGACGCGGTGCAGACCTTTTTTATGAACCTGTTTTATGGGGGGAAGATCGGCTGCTTTTCCCCCAAGACCTTCCTTTCCCGCAAACAGATTACTGTCATCCGCCCCCTGGTTTTCTGCGAGGAGCGGGAGATCAAGGGCGCGGCCCGCCGGCTGGACCTGCCCGTGGTGAAAAGCGCCTGTCCCGCCGACGGCGTCACCGCCCGGAAGGACACGGAAGAGCTGGTGAAAAAGCTGGAAAAAGACTTCCCCCACCTGCGCCAAAAGGTGCTGGGGGCCATGCAGCGGGCCGGGCTGGATGGATGGTGAATCAAAATATAGGAATATCTGCGGAAATTGTGCCTATATCTTGTGTTTCAAAAGATTTTTGAATTTTTTTGAAAAAAGTGCTTGCAATTTGAAGAAGGCTGTGGTATTATTATTGAGCCGTCGAGAGATACGGCAAAACAAAACAGTTGGTGTTGATTGCCGCGAGGGTCCACCCGTTCCCATCCCGAACACGGAAGTTAAGCTCGCCGGCGCCGAAGATACTTGGCTGGTGACGGCCCGGAAAAATAGGTTTTCGCCAACACTGAAAGCAGTCGCCCAATAGGGCGGCTGTTTTTTTCGCCTGCGGCGGGCAAGACGCGCACGCGCCTGTTTGGGCGCGGAGTTTCGACGGCCGGGCTGGCTGGGAGGCCCGCGCCTGGGCCCGAGGGAAGCGGGAGGTTTTCTCCCCTGCGGCGGGCAAGACGCGCACGCGCCTGTTTGGGCGCGGAGTTTGGATAGCAAGACTGGCTGGGCGGCCCGCGCCTGAGCCCGAGGGAAGCAGGAGGTTTTCTCCCCCACTTTCCCCTTTCAAAAACTTTTTTGAAAAAATTTCAAAAAAGGGGTTGCATTTTCCGGAGAGGTGTGGTATGATAACTAAGCCGTCGAGAGAGACGGCAAAACAAAACAGTTGGTGTTGATTGCCGCGAGGGTCCACCCGTTCCCATCCCGAACACGGAAGTTAAGCTCGCCGGCGCCGAAGATACTTGGCTGGTGACGGCCCGGAAAAATAGGTTTTCGCCAACACTGAGAACCACCTGCAACAGCAGGTGGTTTTTTGTTTTTCCCCGTTACCAGTTATTCCAATTTTCCCCGGTTTTCCGCAGGCGTATTTCCTGTTTTTCGTCAGTTTTTTTGCGGCTTTTCCCTTGACTTGCCACCCTGTATGACGTAAACTAGGACTTAGATATTTTGTAAACCAAAAGGGGGTTTTTCCCATGCGAAAGGGGAAGCTTGGCCTTGTTCTGTGCCTGTATCCCATCTTGGCATTTGCCTGTGTCATTGTAAGCCAACCGCTGCTCTGCGCGCTGATTTTTGCCTTTGTGCTTCTGGCAGAGCGGGATGAGTGGACCGGCCGGCAAACGCTGCAGGCGTTGATCCTGTCCGCCGTTACCGCCTTGGTGCGGGAACTCCTGGTCTATGGGGCCAGCCTCTTCCCCCCTTATTCCGGCTTTTTCCAGATGGTTTCCGTGGCGCTGGGCGCCCTTTCCGCGCTGGTTTACCTGTTTGCCATCATCCTGAGCATCTTAGCCATTCTGCGGGTGATGAAGGACCAGGAGGCCGGCCTTCCCCTGCTGTCTGGCCTGGCCTATAAGGCCTATGGCAAACGCAAGCCCCAACCCATGCCTGGGCAGTACCCCCCGCCCTATGGGGCGCAGCCTCCCTATGCGCCGCCCTACCAGCAGCCCCCTTACCCTCCCCAGCCGGGGCCCTATCAACCGCCCCAGCCGCCTGTACCGCCTCAGAACGGGCCCCAGCAGCCCGGCGGTCCTCAACAGTAACCGTCTTGCCATGTATGAGCCCTTCGGCTCGGAACCGGGTCGAAGGGTATTTTTTCCCCTTTTTTTAATTTTTCCGTAGGAGGGTTTGGGCGTGGTCTTTTCATCCCTGGTATTTCTGTGTGTGTTCTTCCCCTTGCAAATGCTCCTTTACACCTTTGCAAGGGGCATTGAGGCCAAAAACACGGTGCTTATTTTGTTCTCCCTGGTGTTCTACGCCTGGGGCGAGCCCTTTTACATTGTTCTTCTGCTCTTCATGGCCTTTGCGGACTGGGCCATCTCCCAGCTGATCTACAGATACCGGGGCACGGGGAAGAGCAAGGCCTTCCTGGTGCTGGGCTGCGTCATCGACCTGGGGCTGCTGGCGTTCTTCAAGTACACCATGTTCCTCCTCAACGAGACCCACGACTGGTTCGGTTTCCCCAGTGTGGTGCCCCAGATTGCCCTGCCCATCGGCATCAGCTTCTACACCTTCCAGCTGCTCTCTTACATGGTGGACGTGTACCGCCAGGAGGTGCCCGCCCAGCCCAAATTCCGGCGGCTTCTGCTGTACGTTTCCCTGTTCCACCAGTGCATCGCCGGGCCCATTGTCCGCTATCAGGACGTGGCCGAACAGATTCTCTGCCGCCATGTGGACAGCGAGGACATGCGCAACGGCATCAACCGGTTTGTCTCTGGCCTGGCCAAAAAGGTGCTGCTGGCAAACGTCTGCGGGCAAATCGCCTCCCGCACCATTTTAAGCGGCGCCCTGGCGGACAGGGCCAGCAACATGGCCACTTTGGAAAGCGCCTCTGCCCTGGCCCTGTGGCTGGGCTGCTTTGCCTATGCCCTGCAGATCTACCTGGACTTCTCGGCCTACTCGGACATGGCCATCGGCATGGGCCTGATGGTGGGCTTCCGCTATAAGGAGAACTTCAACTACCCCTATTTGGCCAACTCCATTACCGATTTCTGGCGGCGCTGGCACATGAGCCTTTCCTCCTTCTTCCGGGATTATGTCTACATCCCCCTGGGGGGCAACCGGAAGGGCAAGGCCCGCCAGGCCCTAAACCTGCTGATCGTGTGGTTTTTAACCGGCATGTGGCACGGCGCCGGGTGGAACTTCATCCTTTGGGGGCTGTACTACTTCGTGTTCCTGGCCCTGGAGAAGTTCCTCATTCCCGGGCTGCAGCGCCTGCCCGCCTTCTTTGCCCACCTGTACACCCTGGTAGTGGTGTTCTTTGGCTGGGTGCTGTTCTACTTTACCGACTTTACCCAGGGATGGGTGGTCCTGAAGGGCCTGTTCTGCCTCAACGGCAACCCCCTGGTGAACTTTGAGGGCCAGAACCTGTTCCTCAACTACCTGTTCTTCCTGATTGTGGCGGTCATCGCCTGCACGCCCCTGCCCCGGATTCTCTACCATCGGGTGTGCTCCTCCACCAATGGGGCGGCCATTGCCCTGGGCACCGTGCTGGAGTACCTGCTGCCGGTGGCCGGCCTGCTGTTTTCCATCAGCTACCTTGTGGGGGATTCTTACAACCCCTTCCTGTACCTGCAGTTCTAACGGAAAGGAGAGTTGAACATGCGCCACGCCAAACAGCATAAACGAGGTTCCCGGGGAAAGGCCGCTCTGTTCTTTCTCGCGCTGTATGCCTTTGCCGTGTTCTCCATGCTGCTGCCCCTGCGGCCCACGGAATCTGTGATGGAGAAGCGGAAGCTGACGGAATTTCCAACTTTTTCTGTCGAATCTTTGGGAAACGGCGAATACACCAAGGGCATTGACACCTGGTTTGCCGACACCTTCCCCCTGCGGGATATCTTCTTCCAGCTCAACAGCTGGGTGCAGTCCTTCTACGGCATCAAGACCGTGGAAATTGTGGGCAATTTGGAGCAGGGCGATGAGATCCCCGATGCCCCTTACACCGGTGAATAAGGCCTTGGGCCGCTTGAAGAAAGGATGATTGAAACATGCCAAACAACTACACCCCCCGGCGGGCCGCCCCGGACCGGGAGCCGGAGCGCCGCCGTTCCAGTTCCCCTGCCCCCCGGGAGACCCGCTACAGCCAGGAGAGGCGGGCTCCCCGGGAGACGGGATACACCTCTCAGACGCGGCAGTCACGTTCCTCCAGCGAAGGCTACACCCGCACCCCGGGCTACACCGCCGAGGATCTGACGCCCCGGGCCCCCCGGAACACGGCCCCACGCACCTCTCGGGAAACCAGGCCCATGCGGGAAACGGGGCGTGAGACCAGCACCTATGTGCGCCGGTCGGTTCCCAGCAGGCGCCGCCGGAAGAAACAGCCCCCCATCCTGCCCATCCTGCTCCTGCTGGTGATTGTGGTGCTGGCTGTGGTTATCTTCTTCGTGGTGCGGGGCTGCTCTTCCCAGCCCGCCCAGGGCGGCGGCACCCCCAACAGCTCCCAGAGCTCCGCCGTCAGCGGGGAGACCTCTGGCGCGGCCTCCGGTACGCCGGAAAGCAACGCCAGCGGCGCCGTAGCCACCCCCACTCCGGCTCCCTCGGAGGAGCCCACGCCCGCTCCTCAGGAGGACCCGGACGCGGCCCCTGAGACCGTGGGCGGCCTGCTGATTGTGGGGGACACAGCCTATGAGTACTACAATTTTAAAGAGGAATACGCCAACCAGTATATCACCGCTGTGGCGGACGCGGGCGAAAAGCTCAACGGCATTGCCACGGTCTACGACATGGTCATCCCCACCAGCATTGACATCGACCTGCCGGAGAGCTATATCGACCGGAACCAGCTGAACACCTCCGATCAGCGCCAGGCCATCGAGGACTATATCTACCCCTCCATCAACGCCATGAACTCCTCTGTGAAGACAGTGAGCGTCTTCGACGCTTTGAAGTCCCATGCCAACGAGTACCTGTACTTCCGCACGGACCACCACTGGACCCAGCTGGGCGCCTATTACGCCTATGTGGAGTTCTGCAAAGTCCGCGGCTTTGAGCCCGTGGCCCTGGACCAGTTTGACAAGCAGGAGTACACGGGCTATCTGGGCAGCTTCTACACGGACACCCAGAGCGGCGCCCTGGCGGCCAACCCCGACACAGTGGAGGCCTACTTCCCCCAGGCGGACACCACTCTGAACGCCACCCAGGACGACGGCACTGTGTTGGAGAACTGGCCCCTGATCGCGGACGGGGACACCTACGGCGAAACCATGAAGTACCTGATCTTCGCGGCCGGGGACCAGCCCTATGAGGAGATCACTAACAACGACATGACAGAGGGCCCCAGCTGCATCGTGGTGAAGGAGAGCTTTGGCAACTGCTTCATCCCCTTCCTGGTGAACCACTACAAGAACGTGTATGTAGTGGACTACCGCCACTATGAGGCGGGCACCGTGACCCAGCTGGCCCAGGAAAAGGGCGTGGACGACGTACTGCTGCTGAGCAACATCTCCATGACCCGCAACGAGGGCCTGGTAAGCCAGTTCAGCAACATCTTCTAAGCCCTTCCTATCGAGATAAAACAGCCCCCAGCGGTTTTAAGCCGCTGGGGGTTTCTCATCGCTTTTTTAAGGGCTGGGGAACACGATGGGGTCGTAGAGAGATGGAAAGTGTCACCTGGGTCATGGTTTCCCCTAAAATCAAGCCTTGCCCTTCCAGGCGGGTGGACAAATCCCCCTCTTCCTCAAAGGTCTCAAAAACCAGGGTGCGGTCCGCCACCTTCCTGCCCCGCTCGTCCTGGATCTCCTGCCGGATCTCCCCGGAGCTGCTCAAGCCGTACAGGGCCTTCTGCTCCTGGCAGAGGCTTTCATAGAGGGCGGACAAGTCCTCCCCCTCCTGGGCGGTGCGGACCAGTTCACAGCGCACCAGGGCGTCGTCTTCAAAGGTTACCTCCACCTGGAAGGTCTCTCCCAGCAGCCGCACCGTGCCCATCTCATAGGTGGTGAGCACATAGGCCGGATACATATTCATCAAGGCTGGAACCTCCTGGCAGTCCACAGGCTCCTGTTCAGGCAGACCCACAAACAGGGACAAGGTGCGGGGGTCGATGCCGTAATAAAATCCCGGGAGGAGGAAGTCGCCCTGCTGGTTCTGAAGATCCTCCAGGGAAAGCCCCCCATCCTCTCGGCTCTCTTCCCTCTCCGAGGCGGGAGGAGCGCTCTCCAGGGCGCTGGAGACAGGGGGAAGGCTCTCCTCTTCGGGCGCTGGAGTGACCTCAGGAACAGGAATGCTCTCCGCAGGCGGAACAAGGCTTTCCCCCTCCAAAACGCGGGAGGAAGGGGCGGATGGAATGGAGGGCTCCCCGCTTTCCGCACAGGCCGGAAGGGCCGTCAGAAGGGCCGCCAGCAGCGCCAGAAAGGCCCGTTTCCCCTTTTTCATATTCCTTCCCCCTCCCCTTTCTTTCCCACATTATACGCCGCGGGAAGGGGCTTTGTAAAGGAAAAAGAAAAAGCCGCCTTTCGGCGGCCAGTGCCTTGCGGCAATTAGGGTTGAAGATGAAGCAGGATAACAAAAAAGGCCACCCGATCGGATGGCCTCTGTACCCTGAAAACTGAACAAAGCGGAAAGGAGAAGAAATGAGAGACGCAATGACTGAATCTCGAAAGAGATCTATGGTCAAGCCCTCGGCCTATTAGTACTGCCAAGCTGAACATGTTACCATGCTTACACACGCAGCCTATCAACCTTGTAGTCTACAAGGGGCCTTACTGGCTTACGCCATGGGATATCTAATCTTGGAGGCGGCTTCACGCTTAGATGCTTTCAGCGTTTATCCGTTCCACACATAGCTGCCCAGCCGTGCTCCTGGCGGAACAACTGGTGCGCCAGAGGTGTGTCCATCCCGGTCCTCTCGTACTAAGGACAGCTCTCCTCAAATATCCTGCGCCCA
>UQRL01000058.1 GCA_900543555.1 uncultured Oscillospiraceae bacterium
GTCATCCTCAAGGGCGGCGAGCTGAAGATCCACTACACCGACGAGCGCGTCCTGATGACCGGCAAGGCCGAGAAAGTGTTTGACGGCGTGGTGGAGGTGTAAAAGCCATCATGGGAGGAATGTCTATGAGGCGTCGGGTTTTGTCCCTGTTGTGCGGGGCCCTTCTGCTGCTGGGGCTGGCCGCCTGTGGGGAAGAAAAGGAAGAGGACAGCGGTGTTTCCTACCCCGCTACCTCCGATATACAGCACATGGTCGAGATGGTGGCCCGGGACTATGGCCCGGACGTGTGGGTGGCAGATGCCGCTTTGGTAGAAGGGGCTTTGGAGTGCTCCTTCTCCTCGGCACAGTACTCGGACGGCCTGCTTTGGCTCAACTTTAGCCGGCGGGGCGTAGACCTGGAGAGCTGGATCGCCCAGTACGGCCTGTCCCTGGAGGGCCCCACCCACGCCTGGCTGTGGCAGCCGGAGGATGAGGAGATCTATCGGGAAGACGTGAGCGGCATCGTCTACAGCGTTGACATCGGGGCCAGTCTGGAACCGGTGGATGCCTTCCCCCAGGACAAGCTGGCCTGGGAAGAGGACCCGGACCATCCGGGGTTTGAAAAGGCGGCTCTGGTAGTGACGCCCCAAGAGCGCCAGCCGGTGCGGTGGGCCGTCCGGTGGAAGGCCCAGGACCGCGCCTGGCGGGCGGAGTTCCCCGAGGACTGCCTGGAAGCCTTTTGGGCCGTGGCGGAGGATCTGCCTGTGAAAATGACGCCTGACCTTGAGGCAGAGGAAAGCGGCGCCAGCGAGCCTCAAGCAGTGCCGTCCTCCACGGGAGAGGACTGATTTATTGAAAGCGGCGGAATAGCACGAAGGACTTTCCCTTTGGAAAGTCCTTTGTGGATTTTAGTAACCATACAGAACAGGAAGGGGACGCTATGGCGGAGAATACTTTGCGCTTTACGAAAATGCACGGCTGCGGCAACGACTATGTGTACATCAACTGCTTTGAGGAGACAGTGGAGGATCCGGCGGCTTTGGCGGTGCGCCTCTCTGACCGACACAAGGGCATTGGCGGCGACGGGGTCATCCTCATCTGCCCCAGTGATGTGGCGGACGCCCAGATGCGCATGTTCAATTTAGACGGCAGCGAGGGAAAAATGTGCGGCAACGGCATCCGCTGTGTGGCGAAATATGTGTACGACCACCACATTGCCCACAAGAAAGAGCTCCGCATTGAGACCCTAAGCGGTGTGAAGACCTGCCTTATTCAAGAGGAGAACGGCCAGGCGGTGTCTGTCACGGTGGACATGGGCAAAGCCATCTTGAGCCCCGGGGAGATCCCCGTGGCCCTGCCGGGGGACTGCGTCATCCACCAGAACGTGGAGGTGGCCGGGGGCATCTATGAGATCACCTGCGTTTCCATGGGCAACCCCCACTGCGTCATCTTCGGCGAGGACCCCGACGGCCTGGAGCTTTCGGAGATCGGCCCCCGGTTCGAGCACGACCCCCTCTTTCCCCAGGGGGTGAACACGGAGTTCATCCAGGTGCTGGACGGCCACACCCTGAAAATGCGGGTGTGGGAGCGGGGCAGCGGCGAGACCATGGCCTGCGGCACCGGCGCCTGCGCCAGCGCCGTGGCGGCAGTCCTCTGCGGATACTGCCCCATGGGGGAGGATATCTTGGTGCGGCTGCGGGGCGGGGACCTGACCATCCGCTATGAGCAGGACCGGGTGTGGATGACCGGCGAGGCGGTCACCGTATTCCAGGGCACCGTAAAGATCTGAGCCAGAACACACAGCCAAACGCACAAGGAGGGAATTCGGAATGGCAAAGTATATTTTCGTCACCGGGGGCGTGGTCTCCGGTTTGGGAAAGGGCATTACCGCCGCGTCTCTGGGACGCCTGCTCAAGGCCCGGGGCTTGAAGGTGGCCGCCCAGAAGCTGGACCCCTATATCAACGTGGACCCCGGCACCATGAGCCCCTATCAGCACGGGGAGGTCTACGTCACCGAGGACGGCCTGGAGACCGACCTGGATTTGGGCCACTATGAGCGGTTCATCGACGAGGACCTGAACAAGTTCTCCAACCTGACCACCGGCAAGGTGTATTGGAATGTCTTGAACAAGGAGCGCCGGGGCGAGTATTTGGGAGAGACCATCCAGGTTATCCCCCACATCACCTCGGAGATTAAGAGCTTTATCTACAGCGTGGGGCAGAAGTCCAACGCCGACGTGGTCATCACAGAGATCGGCGGCACCGCCGGCGACATTGAGAGCCAGCCCTTTTTAGAGGCCATCCGCCAGGTCTCCCAAGAGGTGGGGGCGGAAAATTCCCTCTTCATCCACGTCACCCTGGTGCCCTATTTGAAGAGCTCTGGGGAGCACAAATCCAAGCCCACCCAGCACTCCGTCAAGGAGCTGCAGAGCATGGGCATTAAGCCGGACATCATCGTGCTGCGCACCGACGAGCCCATCACCGACCCCAGCATCTTTCACAAGATCGCCCTGTTCTGCAATGTGCGGCCCGACTG
Organism: uncultured Oscillospiraceae bacterium; assembly: GCA_900543555.1. Classification (GTDB taxonomy): domain Bacteria; phylum Bacillota; class Clostridia; order Oscillospirales; family Acutalibacteraceae; genus Acutalibacter; species Acutalibacter stercoravium. The sequence continues at coordinate 2,516 of UQRL01000058.1, forward strand.
CGTCATTGAGAACCTGACCATCCCCGTGCTGTACGAGGCGCCCATCATGCTGGAGAAGAGCCACTTCTCCGAGATCGTCTGCCGGGAGCTGGAGCTGGAGACCCCCGAGCCGGACATGGCCGAGTGGCTGGAGATGGTAGAGCGCATCCGCAGCCGGAAGCAGCTGACCCGCATTGCCCTGGTGGGCAAGTATGTGAAGCTGCACGACGCCTACCTCTCTGTGATGGAGGCCCTGCGCCACGCCGGGTATGACTACAGCGCCCGGGTGGAGATCGACTGGGTGGATTCCGAGACCCTCACCGAGGAGAACGTGGCCTCCCGCCTGGGGGACGCCGACGGCATCCTCATCCCCGGCGGCTTTGGGACCCGGGGCATCGAGGGGATGGTGCTGGCCGCCCAGTACGCCCGGGAGCGCAACGTGCCCTTCCTGGGCATCTGCCTGGGCATGCAGATCGCCGTCATCGAGTTCTGCCGGAACGTGTGCGGCATCAAGGACGCCAACTCCGGCGAGTTTGACGAGTACGGCCTGCACAAGGTCATTGACTTTATGCCCGACCAGAACAAAAACATCAACAAGGGCGGCACCCTGCGGCTGGGCAGCTATCCCTGCCAGATCAAGCCCGGCACCCGGATGATGGAGTGCTACGGCAGGGACTTGATCCACGAGCGCCACCGCCACCGGTATGAGTTCAACAACGACTACCGGGAGACAGTGGAAGCCGCGGGCATGGTCATCAGCGGCACCAGCCCCGACGGCCGCATTGTAGAGACGGTGGAGCTGCCCCAGAACGACTTCTTTGTGGCGGGCCAGTTCCATCCCGAGTTCAAGTCCCGCCCCAACCGGGCCCATCCCCTGTTCAAGGGCCTGGTCAAGGCCGCGCTGGCATACCGGCAGAGCCGCGGCAGGCAATAAACCCACACCCATAAGAAAAACCGCTATTTCACGGAAAGGAACGGAATTGAAGATGAAGCTGAACGGCAATTTCCAGAATTTGCAGCAGAGCTACCTGTTTGTCACCATTGCCAAAAAGGTGGCCGCCTACACCCAGGAGCATCCCGAAAACAAGATCATCAAGATGGGCATTGGCGACGTGACCATGCCCCTGGCCCCGGCGGTCATCCAGGCCATGCACGACGCCACCGAGGAGCAGGCCCACAAGGAGACCTTCCACGGCTACTCCCCGGACAGCGACGGCTATCCCTTCCTGCGGGAGGCCATCGCCAACTACTACAAGAACTTCGGCGTGGACATGGACCCCTCTGAGGTGTTTGTGGGCGACGGCGCCAAGAGCGACGTGGGCAACATTGTGGACCTGTTCGACGTGGACAACACTGTGCTGGTGCCCGACCCGGTGTACCCTGTGTATGTGGACACCAACATTATCTCCGGTCGGAAGATCCAGTACATGGACGCCAACGAGGAAAACGGCTTTTTGCCCCTGCCCGACCCCAACGTGAAGGCGGACATCATCTACCTGTGCTCCCCCAACAACCCCACCGGCGCCACCTACAACAAGGAGCAGCTGCAAGCCTGGGTGGACTACGCCCTGGAGCAGAAGGCCGTCATCCTGTTTGACGCCGCCTATGAGGCCTTCATCACCGAGCCGGGCCTGCCCCACAGCATCTTTGAGATCCCCGGGGCGGAGAAGTGCGCCATCGAGTTCTGCTCCTTCTCCAAGACTGCGGGCTTCACCGGCATGCGCTGCGGCTACACCGTCATCCGCAAGGAGCTGGTGGTGGACGGCGTGCAGGTCTCCAAGCTGTGGCAGCGCCGCCAGGGCTGCAAGTTCAACGGCACCAGCTACATCACCCAGCGGGCCGCCGCCGCGGTGTTCACCGAAGAGGGCCAGAAGCAGATTCGGGAGACCATTGCCTACTACCAGAACAACGCCAAGGTGATGATGGACGCCTTTACAAAAATGGGCGTGTGGTTCACCGGCGGCACCAACTCCCCCTATATCTGGCTGAAGTGCCCGAACGGCATGGGCAGCTGGGAGTACTTTGACTACCTGCTGCACAACGCGGAGATTGTGGGCACCCCCGGCGAGGGCTTTGGCAAGAACGGCGAGGGCTATTTCCGCCTGACCGCCTTTGGCGACGCCCAGAAGACCGTGGAGGCTATGGAGCGGATCCAGAAGCTGAAAAAGTAAAGCGCGGTCCGTGGCCGGACGGGACAAGCCGCCTTCTTGCGTTCCGCAAGGGCGGGTCCCTCCACCCAACCTGAGCGCGGGCCGCTCGTTAGCTGTTCGCCGCAAACTCCGCCGCCCCAAAGCGGCGTTCGTGACTTGAGTGCCCAGGCACTGGGCGGCTTGAGAGAGGGAAATGGCCATGTTGCCCGAAAACCCAGGAAACATGCGGGTTTGCGAACTTGTCACCTTGGCCATGTTGGGGAGGAAACTGGCCAACTTGGCTTTGAACATGGCCACCTGGTCAAGTTCGGGAAGCCGCATAAAACCTAGCTTTTTTGGCAACATGGCCATTTATTTTATTCAAGTGGGGCGTGTGCCGCCCCTGTATGGGAGGAACCGTCATGCTAGAACAGCTGAAAGAACAGGTCTACCGCGCCAACATGCTGCTGCCGGAACACCGCCTGGTCACCTTTACCTGGGGCAATGTCAGCGGCATCGACCGGGAGAGCGGCATCATGGCCATCAAGCCCAGCGGGGTGGAGTATGAAAAGCTCTCCCCAGAGGACATGGTGCTGGTGGACATCCGCACGGGCAAAAAGGTGGAGGGCAAGTGGAACCCCTCTTCAGACACGGCCACCCACTGCGAGCTGTACCGCAGTTTTGAGACCATCGGCGGGGTGGTGCACACCCACAGCCGGTGGGCCACCATTTTCAGCCAGATGGGCCGGGGAGTCCCCGCCCTGGGCACCACCCACGGGGACTACTTCTACGGAGAGATCCCCTGTACCCGGAAGATGACCCCCGAGGAGATCGCCGGGGAGTACGAGCTGGAGACAGGCAAGGTCATTGTGGAGACCTTCCAGGGCAAGGACCCGGAGGACATCCCTTCGGTGCTGGTGCACAGCCACGGCCCCTTTGCCTGGGGCAGCGACGCCATGAACGCGGTTCACAATGCGGTGGTGCTGGAGGAAGTGGCTTTCATGGCCTGGCACGCGTTGATGCTGGAGCCCTCTCTGCCGCCCATGCAGCAGGAGCTGCTGGACAAGCACTATCTGCGCAAGCACGGCGCCAACGCCTACTACGGCCAGGCGCAGTGCCTGCGCTCTCAAGACGCGAACGGCGCTTAAAGGCGCCGGAGCTTGCTGAGGGCGGCTAGCCCAAATGCCCGCGCTTTGGCCGGGTGGAGACAAGGAAAAGTTTTTGGTCCAGCTTTTTTCAAAAAGGTGGTGGGGTTTGGGGCAAAGCCCCAAGGTCTTAGTCGCCTTCGGCAAACGCAGGAAGGGGTTAGAGAAAGGTCCCAGTGGGACCTTTCTCAGGGGAAACCCTCGTCGGGGGTTTCCCCTTGGAAATGTGCTAAGGCACATTTCCAGAGAGAGTCCCACTTATCCCGCCTGAAACCCGCCCCAAGCGCCCGCTGTCCTTTGGCGGAAGCGACGGCGGTGTTTCACAGCACAGTGCCTCCGCGCCCGGAACCGGGGCGAAAGCATGTGAAACAAGCGCAGCCACGGGTCCGCCCACAAAGCCCGACGCCAGGCGGGCTTTCAACCTCTGGGTGCCTCTACTCCAAATCCCAGCATAAGCGTGCGAAAAGCTGGCCCCCTGCCATCCCCGGAGGCCCCAAAAACAGCCCACATTTTTTCAAATAGGTGATCCCTATGACGTACTATCAAGACAAGGATTTGACCATCCGCCCCATGCTGCCCTCCGACTGCCAGGCCTTCTACGAGAGCTTTGCCGCCCACGATTGGCACAAGCCCCTGGCCCAGTTTCAGCGGTATTTTCAGGAGCAGGAACAGGGCGTGAAACGAATTTTAGTGGCTGCCTGGCAGGGGGAAGTGGCCGGGTACACCACCCTGCTGCCCCAGGCCCCAGCCGGTCCCTTTGCGGGCAAGGGCTGGCCCGAGGTGCAGGATTTCAACGTGCTGCCCCCCTTCCAGCGGCGGGGCATCGGCAGCCGCATCTTAGAGGCGGCCGAGGACCTGGCCGCCCAGACCAGCGACACCATCTGCCTGGGGGTGGGGCTGCACAGCGGCTATGGAACGGCCCAGCGCCTGTATGTGAAGCGGGGCTATGTGTTCGACGGCTCCGGCCTGTGGTATCGCGACAAGCCCCTGGCACAGTATGCCCCCTGCGCCGCAGACGACGGCTTGGTGCTCTACCTCTCCAAAAAACTGGTCCGCCGGGAGTTCCGCCCCCTCACCCAGGAGGAGTTGGTCCCAGAGCTGTTCCGCTGCTTCGACCGGTTCCAGATTGTGGAAAAGTGCTGGCGCAAGGTGGAGGGCCAGTGGGTGGTGAAAGATGTGGTTTTCACCGAGCGCTGGGGGGAGAAAGACTACCGCTTCCTGTGCCAATGCCTGCGAAACACCATGGCCACCGGCGGCCAGGTGTGGGGGGCCTTCCTGGAGGGGAGGCTCAAGGGCTTTGCCTCTGTGGAGGGGCCGCTGGTGGGCTCCCGGAAGCAGTACGCCGACCTGACCAGCATCCACGTCTCCGCAGACGCCCGGGGCCACGGCCTGGGGCGGCGGCTGTTCCTGCTGGCGGAGGACACCGCCCGCCAGCTGGGGGCCGAGGCCCTGTACATCTCCGCCCACTCGGCGGTGGAGAGCCAGGCCTTCTACAAGGCCATGGGCTGCGTGGAGGCCAGGGAGTACCTCCCCGCCCATGTGGAGCAGGAGCCCTGCGACTGCCAGTTGGAGCGCAGGGTGTAGGCGGGGGCGTGAAAAAGTAAAATCGCAACAAAACGGAATTTTTTTCGGGTGTGCCGCGAACGCTGCGGCACACCCTTTTTTGTGCCGGCCCAATGAGTTGTTTCCTTCTCCCGGAAGGAGGCCGCGACTCTCAAGTGCTTGTTTCCACTCAGGGCTGGCGCGAATTTGAAGATTTTTGCTTTTTTCTTTTGAGGAAGGTAACTTTCCATCTTCCGGAAATGTAGAGGCCGCGACTCTCAAGTGCTTGTTTCCGCTCAGGGCTGGCGCGAATTTGAAGATTTTTGCTTTTTTCTTTTGAGGAAGGTAACTTTCCATCTTCCGGAAATGTAGAG
>UQRL01000059.1 GCA_900543555.1 uncultured Oscillospiraceae bacterium
AAAAAAGCAGACACCCACACTTTTGTGAGTGTCTACTTTCATTTTACAGGTGCACCCCCTCTCTCTTACACTCCCAGCGCCCGGCCCAACGCTGCCAGAAGATAACACAGGGCCAGCCCCAGGGCTGTGGGCAGCAAGAAGGACACCCCTGTCCATTTCAGGCTCCTGGTCTCCTTCCAGATGGTCCAGCAGGCGGTGGAGCAGGGCCAGTGGAACATGGAGAACACCATCACGCACAAAGCCGTCATCCAGGTCCAGCCGTTTTCCAACAGCAGGCCGTGCAGAGCGCCCAGGTCCCCGGCCTGGGTTAGGGCCCCCTGGGAGAGATAAATCATCAGCAACAGGGGAAGCACCAGCTCATTGGCGGGAAGGGCCAGCAGGAAAGCCAGCAGGATGGCCCCATCCAAGCCGAAGGGCCGGGCAAGGGGGTCCAAAAAGCCGGCGCACCAGCCAAGCAGGCTCTGCCCGGAAACCGCCACATTCCCTAAGCACCAGATCAGCACCCCTGCGGGCGCTGCCACCGCCGCTGCCCGCCCCAACACGTGAAGGGTACGGTCCAGCACGGACCGCGCCAGCACCTGGCCCACCCGGGGAATTCGGTAAGGGGGCAGCTCCAGGGTAAAAGCAGAAGGCATTCCCCGCAGTACGGTTTTGGAAAGCAGGAAGGAGGCTCCCAGGGACGCCCCCAAGGACAGGATAAGCAGCCCGGCCAGGAAGAGCGCTTTCAGAACAGCTCCTACCGCGGCGCTCCCCACAAAGAACAGGGCGGACAGGGTGATAAGCAGGGGCAGCCGCCCGTTGCAGGGGGTTAGGCTGTTGGTCACAACGGCGATGAGCCGCTCCCGGGGAGAGTTAATAATACGGCAGCCCACCACCCCGGCGGCATTGCAGCCCAATCCCATGGAGATGGTCAAAGCCTGCTTTCCACAGGCCCCGCACCCCCGAAAGCAACGGTCCAGATTATAGGCCATACGGGGCAGGTAGCCCAAATCCTCCAGCAGAGTGAACAGGGGGAAAAAGATGGCCATGGGGGGCAGCATCACCGCCACCACCCAGGCAAGCGTGGTATAGGCGCCATCCACCAGGACGCCTGTGAGCCATTCCGGCGTGTGGAGCTGAACAAACCCCTGCCGCAGCCAGTCCCCCAGGATTCCAAAACCCCGGCTGAGCAGCTGGGAAGGCACATTGGCCCCGGCAATTGTCAGCCATAACAGAAAGAGCAGGAGCAGGCCCATCAAGGGAAATGCCGTCCACTTGCCTGTGAACAGCCGGTCCAACTTCCGGTCCCGGGGGCTGTAGCCCCGTCCCATGCCCGTAACCGTCTGCCGGGCCAGCTCCTCCGCCCTCTGGGAAAGAGCCCCCGCAATGGCGTCGGAAAAATCCTGGGCCGTCGTTTCAGACCAAGCCTCCTGGAGGAGGGCGGCCGCTTGGGAATCCCTACGAAAAGGAAAGCCCAGGCTTTGAGCAAGCGCCTCCCCTTCCCCCTCTAAAAGCCGCAGGGAAAGCCAGCGGGGGTCGGCCTGCCGCCCCCAGCAGCGGCACACCAGGGGGCAAAGGCGGTCCACGGCGGCTTCCACCTTCTGGGGATACCGTACTGGAAAGGGGATGGTGGGTGGCTCTTGACGGGCCACCCGCACCGCCGCCTCCAAGAGCTCTCCCACCCCCTGGTTCCGGCGGGCTGCGCAGCCCACCACTGGCACCCCCAGCCGGTGGGAAAGCCCTTCCAAATCCACCTGAATTCCCTTTTTCCCCGCCTCGTCCAGCAGATTGACACAGACCACCACTTGAGTGGTGATCTCCAGCACTTGCAGGACCAGGACAAGGCTGCGCTCCAGGCAGGTGCCGTCACAGATCAGGACAACGGCGTCCGCTTGGCCGGAGCAGAGAAACTCCCGGGCCGCCCGCTCCTCTGCCGTGTGGGACAGCAGGGAGCAAGTGCCGGGCAGGTCCACCAGCCGGTACTCCTCCCCCTGAAAGAAGCAGCGGCCCTGGGCGCTGCCCACAGTCTTCCCCGCCCAATTGCCCGTGTGCTGCCGCAGGCCTGTCAAGGCATTGAAGACCGTGCTTTTCCCCACATTGGGGTTGCCCGCCAGGGCAATGGTTCCGGCTGGGGCAGCTTCCTCCCTCTCTCCCACACAACCACGCTCCTTCCATACAGGGCAAAACGCCCGCCCCATGTTTGGCCGGGCGCTTCGCTATTCGATGGGCTGAACCGTCACAGCCCGGGCGTCATCCCGCCGCAGGGCGATCACAGCGCCCCGCACCCGATAGGCGGCGGGATCGCCCAGGGGGCTTTTCCCTAGACATTCCACCCAGGCGCCGGCCAGCAGGCCCAGCTCTTGCAGGCGGCGGCGCATGGCCCCTTGGGAGGTCACTCCCAGCACCCGGGCCCGCTCACCAGGAGCCAGCCGGGACAGGTCAAGCAATGCTTTCATATCGTTCCCTCCCCCTTACACCACTGTATTCCCAAAAGCTCTTTTTGGTGACAGGCACAGAAAAGGGCCGCCCTAAAGCAGGGCGGCCCTTAGCGCCTTTTCAATTTGAGAAAAAGGTGGAGCTGCAAAGTTTTTTAAACCGGATTGCCAGTGAATAAGCGGCTTTTCGCCCTTGGCCGCGAACCAGCGGCCCATATAGCGAAAACGGAGGCATGTGGAGCAGACGGAGAAACGGGACTTTGCACAAACAAAAAACGCGGTAAGCTTTCCGCTTACCGCGTTTTTGGAGCTGCTAACCAGATTTGAACTGGTGACCTCGTCCTTACCAAGGAGAGAACCGGTGTGAATTGGCGCTGGGCCTAGTGCGAAAAATGGCGGTATTGCGCGATTCTGGGTACATTTTGTGGAGGTTCCTTTCGTGTCTCAGAGCCATTTTCGAGAACTTTAGTAGTCAAATAGTAGTCAAATATTGCCGCACCGATTCTTCCTGCCGTAATGGGGAAGGCACCGCAATGCGCTTACTGAGATACGAGCTCCCTGCTATCAACCATCGAGAGAAAGTCATCATCTCCCATCTGCCAAGGGAGTGATGGCTTTTTTACTTGGTGGGGAACGGAGCCCTTACTCCGCCGAGAGCAGCGTTGGGAAACCATTCTTGTCCAGGGCGTCATCGGTTTGCCAGATGTCCACGCCTCTCTGGATGGAGAACAGAATCAGGGCGTCCCGCGGCACCCTGGGGTACAGTTCGCTGTGGCCGGCGATCTTCAAGACCCGTTGGGTTTCCTCCTCGTTGAGGTGCATTCCAAACGTGATAGCAATCAGCTTATCACGGGAGGGACGCTTGCTGCCATTAAAAATCTGATACACAAAGGCCTTGTCCACCCCGGAGTCCTCCACCACCTGGGCACGTTTCAGGCCCTTTTGTGCCAGAAGCTCCATCAGGTATTTGGAGAGGTCGGGCTCCAGCATGTTCTCTCGGTTCCGCTTGAGGAAATCCCCAAAAGAGCTGGCGTTTTTCAAACGATCCTTTGTTTCGGCAGAGCTTGGAGAAATCATGTCGTTGTGAAATGGAAAGTTCATCACAGCCTCCTCACTTCATGCATCGGAACAGTTGTTGATGAAAAAATGTCAAAAGTCTGCTGTCGGCAGACGAAAAGCCAAGAAAAGTTCGGTATAATCGGCATCAGAAAGGAGCGATGTGAGATGAGATGGAAACACCTCTTTACCGCCTGGAAGAACGCACAAAACCCCATAGGACTGCCCAGAAAAAACGAGGCTGAGACCGCCGCTACCTCCCAGAGGCACAACCACGTTGCTATGAATACAGTGTACCCCACCTGGAACCCTGTGTCAACCGCTTCCCAGGAGGAACCGCAGATTCCTGCTGACATTGACGGCGCTGCCGTTCAGGAGGCCGCTGCGAACCTGCGCCAGGAGCTGGAACGCTTGAAGCAGGCGACGGCGGAGCTGCACTCCACCTTCTTGGAAATGCAGGAGGTGGCAGAGAAGAACCGCGGGGAGTTCCCGGATATCAACCGCATTGCGGAGGAAGTGCTGGCCCAGAGCCAGAAAGGAGAAGATGAGACTTGATCTACGCTGTGTCCGATCTGCACGGCTGTTATGACAAGTACCAGAAGCTCTTAGAAACGCTGAACCTCGGTGAAAACGATACGCTCTATGTGCTGGGGGACGTGATCGACCGTGGGCCGAATGGCTTCCAAATTATGCTTGATATTGCCAGCCGCCCCAACGTGGTGTGCCTGATGGGAAACCATGAAGCTATGGCAAAAGATGCGCTCCCGGCCATTTGGGACAGCCTGGAAAGCAGGAATCGTTTTCTGAATCTCCGGGATCGAGAGAACGTGTCCCTTTGGTTTCACAATGGAGGTAAAATTTCCGTACAGGATTTTCTCTGGCTGGACAAACCGCAAAAGGATACCGTTTGGGAGTACCTTCTCTCCCTGCCACTTTACCGGGAAGTGGAGGTTGGAAGCCGGAAGTTCGTCCTGGTTCACGGCGGGTTGGGACACTTCTTCCCTTCCCGTTCCCTGGAGAATTACAGCCGGGATGAAATCGTCTGGTGCCGCCCGGAACCGGACACCGTTTACTTTCCCGACCGGTGCGTGGTGCTGGGACACACGCCTACACAGCTTCTGTATAGGGCCGTAGGTCACGGAAGCACCCAAGGAAGGATTTACCGGACGGAAAGCTTCATTGATATTGACTGTGGCTGTGTGTACCCAGGCGGGCGACTGGGCTGCCTCTGCCTGGATACCATGGAAGAAATCTATGTCTGAACAACAAAAAGCCGCACCAACCGGGGCGGCATACCAAAGGGAGAGTCCTATTTGAAGAATGAGATGAACGGACAGCTTTACACCGTATACTTAACAAACAGCCTGCTCTACGACAAACTCCATACCCTGGCAGCGGAATACACGATGCCTGTAGAAAAACTGGCGGAGCTGGCTGTGGAGCGGCTGCTCAGGGATGTGGAGATGGTGCGCGGGCTGCGGAACGGGAAAGTGCCGGGGGCATAAGGGCTTATGCCCCCTCTTTCTCGAAGTAGGCAAAGATCGTCCGTAGCACCTGGAGGGCCATGAGCTTGCGCTCCAACGGCTGGTTGTCCACGATCTGTTTGAACTCATCCAGAATGGTTTCATCGCCTCCGGTAACGGAATCAGCCAAAAGATAGTCTACCGTGACGCCCAGGCGGCTCACCAGCCGCACCAGGGTGTCCAGGGTCAGGCTCCTCTCCCCGCGCTCGATGGCGCCCATGTAGGTATCTGAGATATCAACGTCCTCGGCCAGCTGAGCCTGGGTAAGATGCAGCCGCAGCCGCTCCTCCCGAATCCGTTCCCCTAACCTTTTATAATCCATGCGATCACCTCTTGAGGGTATCATACCCAACGGGACGGGGGTGTGAGAAATATCTGTACGAGGTTTTTATATTGACTATTAGGGGCATTTGTAGTAAAATGCTAGTATCAACCAATAATCCATTTAGCGGAGTAAATCAGGGGGTAGGTTAACGTTGAAAATCATCGGAACGATTATACTTATCATTTCGCTTGTGATAGCGATTCCTCTTGTGAACGCTGGGCAGCGTTTATTCATGAAAGTCATCGGTATTGATGGGATGTTTTTCAGCGTCAAGAAAAAAGTTATTGCTATCATCATTGTATGGTTAATCATCGCTGGATTTGGACTAAAAATATTTGGAATTGCGTGACCATAAGGCAGGAATCCAGCTATAGATTTTCAAGATGTTAGGGTTCACCAGCTCGAGAAGATGATTCCACATAGTTGTAGAGACAGGATAAAAACTAACCTAGAAAGCAGACGCAATGCGTCTGCTTTCAGCCTGTCGAAAAAGGTCCAGCGAAAGCTGGGCTTTTTCTTATGTATGAGTTATAATTAAGTAAGAGAAAAAATAGGTGGTGACAGGTATGCTGGAACGCGGGAAAATGGACCGGGGCGTATTGGAAATTGTAGATACGGAAAGCTTGGTACCAAGCGAACATTTGCTGAGGAAAATAGACGCGGCGGTGGATTTCAACCGGCTGTACGAAATGGTGGAGCCGCTGTACTGTGAGGACAATGGCCGTCCGAGTATCGATCCAGTGGTGCTGTTCAAAATGGTGCTGATCCAGCACTTGTATGGACTGCCGTCTCTGCGGCGAACTGCGGAGGAAGTAAGCGGCAGCATTTATTACCGCTGGTTTCTGGGGTACACCTTACAGGATGAAACGCCCCATTTCTCCACGGTGAGCTATAACTTCCGGCACCGGTTTACCGAGGAAACGGTAGACCAGGTCTTTCGTTGGATCCTGGAGGAAGTGGCGGAGGCGGGATACCTCTCACCCAAGGCAGTATTCATAGACGGCACGCACATCAAAGCAAACGCCAACACGAAAAAGCAGGTGAAGGCGCAGGTTCCTGCGGCGTCCAAGCATTATGCCAAAGAATTGATGGAAGAGGTAAACGCAGACCGGGAGGCCCACGGAAAGAAGCCCTTTGACGATGATGACGAGCCGCCGACGCCAACCAAGAAACGCCGGGACAACACCTCCAAGAAGAAGCTGGCCCGGCGGAAAAAAGAGAAGAAACGCACGGTGACCCGGAGTGTAACGGATCCGGACAGCGGCTTGTTTGTGAAGGGAGACCACAAGCGGCAGTTTGCCTATGAGGCCCACACGGCCTGCGACAAACATGGATTTGTGCTGGAAACCGTCGTTACCCCCGGAAATGTCCATGACAGCGTGGCCTTTGATGACGTGTATGACCGTGTAACAGCTGCTTTCCCGGAAACGGAGACCATTGTTGCCGATTCCGCCTACAAAACCCCGCATATCTGCAAAAAGGTATTTGAAGATAGACGCGTATTGTCCACAGCCTATAAGCGTCCGCAGACCCTGAAGGGCGGGCACCAGTGGTGGAAGTATGTGTATGACGAGCATTATGACTGTGTGCTCTGCCCGG
>UQRL01000060.1 GCA_900543555.1 uncultured Oscillospiraceae bacterium
GCGGACGCCAACTGGGGCCGGGTGCTGTGCGCCATTGGCTACTCCGGCGCGGCGGTGGACGTGAACAAGATCGACGTGTCCTTCCGCTCGGCCAAAGGCCAGGTGGATGTGTGCCAAAACGGCGCGGGCATCCCCTTCTCTGAGGAGAAGGCCTCCCAGGTCCTCTCCGAGCACGAGATTGAAATTTTGGTGCACCTCCATTTGGGGGAGGCTTCCGCCGAGGCCTACGGCTGCGACCTGACCTATGACTATGTGAAGATCAACGGCGACTACCGCACTTGAGTGCTGGTGGAGAAAGGAGTGTCTCCATGAAACATAGGTTGGACTGGGGCTTCTGGGAGATTGCCGCCCTGGTGCTGGCGGGTCTGGTGTACCTGGACGTGCTGGCTTTTCTGGTTCTGGCAGTGTTGGGTATTGGGTTGCTCATCGTTTACGCCTTGGAGATGGGCTTTGTGGCGGGGGTCTTGCTGTTGCTGGCCCTGGCGTTGTACTTGCCGGGAAAAAAGCGCATGGCTAAGCTGCCCCGGCGGTTGCTGCTGGGGGCGCTCATCGCCGGGGGCGTGATGCTGCTGCTCTTTGCCCTGGCTGTCGGGGCGCTGGTACTTTACACGGCCAATTATACCGCCGGCCTGTGACTGGCGAAACGAGGGGGAATTTTCGGTGGACATTTCAAACAGCGAGCGGGCAAAGGTCCTGGTACAGGCGCTGCCCTATATTAAAAAATACGCGGGAAAGACCGTGGTGGTGAAGTACGGCGGCAACGCCATGATCGACGAGGGCCTGAAAAACGACGTGATGAACGACATCGTGCTGATGCAGCTGGTGGGCATCAACGTGGTGCTGGTCCACGGCGGCGGGCCGGAGATCAACGCCATGCTGAAAAAGATTCAAAAAGAGAGCAAGTTCTTAAACGGCATGCGTGTCACGGACCAGGAGACCATGGACATTGTCCAGCAGGTGCTGGCGGGCAAGGTGAACAAGGACCTGGTCCAGCGCCTGGAGGACGCGGGCGGCAAGGCCGTGGGCCTGTGCGGCCTGGACGGCTCCCTGCTGAAAGCGGACCAGCTGGACACGGAGCTGGGCTATGTGGGGGAGATCCGGGAGGTAAACGTGGACATCCTGCGCAACGCCGCCGGGAACGGCTATGTGCCCATTATCTCCACCGTGGCGGCTGGGTATCACGGCGAGGTGTTCAACATCAACGCCGACGTGGCCGCCGCCCGGATCGCCTCATCGTTGGGGGCCATGAAGCTGATTTTGATGACGGACGTGCGGGGCCTGCTGCGGGACAAGGATGACGAGAGCACCCTGATCCCCGTGGTGAACGTCAGCGACGTCAGCCGCTTAAAGAAAGAGGGCATCATCTCCGGCGGCATGATCCCCAAGATCGACTGTTGCGTGGACGCGGTGCGCCGGGGCGTGGGCCGGGCCCACATCATCGACGGGCGGACGCCCCACTCCATCCTGGTGGAGCTGTTCACCGACGAGGGCATCGGCACCATGTTTTATTAAAACGGCGCGGAGCGGGAAAAAGTTTTCGATCAAGCATTTTTCAAAAGGCTTGCGGGTTGTAGGGCAGCGCCCTATGACCTTGCCCTTACCGCGCAGCGGAAAAGAAAACCAGGGCTAAGCCCGCGCGGCGCGCAGCGCATAGGGTGCAGGCCACGTCCAGAATGCTCAAGGGCGGGCCAAGGATTGGAAGGTTTTCCGTGGGCGGTCACGGGAGGTCCGGGCCCTTGTTTACGGGCTTCGCCCGGTATGACAACGGCCCTGCTTTTTTACGGCTTACGCCTAGGGTCAAGGGCAAGGCCGTAAGGCTCCGCCTTACCAACTGCAGCTTTTGAAAAAGCTGGCAAAACTTTTACGCCGCTTCGCGGTTTACGATTCTATCACGTTGGGAGTGACTCCTATGACTTTTGAACAGGTCAAATCGCAGGACCAAGCTTACATCCTGCCCACCTATGGCCGGGTGGACGCCGCCCTGGTCAAGGGGCGCAACGCCCGGGCCTGGGATGTGGACGGCAAGGAATACATCGACTTCACCGCAGGCATCGGCGTCAACGCCCTGGGATACAGCGACCCGGAGTGGGTCCAAGCTGTGGCGGGCCAGGCGGGCGCCATCCAGCATCTGTGCAACTACTACTACAGCCCGGAGAACACCGCCCTGGCCCAGGAGCTCTCCCAGGCCTCCGGCATGGCGAAAGCCTTTTTCTGCAACTCCGGCGCCGAGGCCAACGAGTGCGCTGTCAAGATAGCCCGCAAGTACGGCGAGAAGCGGGGCGCTTACAAGATTGTCACTCTGAACAACTCCTTCCACGGCCGCACCCTCACCACCTTGGCTGCCACCGGGCAGGAAGGGTTCCACAAGGATTTCCTTCCCCTGACAGAGGGCTTCCTCTACGCCGAAGCCGGGGACTTGGAAGGCATCCGGGCCCTTCTGGATGGCTCCGTCTGCGCCGTGATGCTGGAAATGGTCCAGGGCGAGGGCGGCGTCATCCCCATGGACGAGGAATTTGTAAAGGGCCTGGCCCAGCTGTGCGGGGAAAAGGACGTGCTGCTCCTCATCGACGAGGTGCAGACTGGCATTGGGCGCACTGGCTTCTTCTATGCCTACCAGGGCTATGGGGTGAAGCCGGACGTTGTCACCACAGCCAAAGGCCTGGCGGGCGGCCTGCCCATGGGCGCCTGCCTGGTCAGCGAAAGGCTAGGGGATATCTTGAAACCCGGCATGCAGGGCTCCACCTTTGGGGGCAATCCCGTTGCCAGCGCCGGGGCCCGGGTGGTGGTGCGCCGGGTGTCCGACCCGGCCTTTCTTCAGAGTGTGGCGGAGAAGGGCGCCTGCTTCCGGAAGAAGCTGGAGGCCATGCCCCAGGTGGAGTACGTCCGGGGCCGGGGGCTGATGATCGGCGTGAAGCTCAAGGAGAAAGACGCCCACGAAGTGCTGGTGCAGTGCGCCAAGCAGGGGCTTTTGATCCTCACCGCCAAGGAGCTGGTGCGGTTTCTGCCTCCGCTCACTATCACGCAAGAGGATATAGACCAGGGCCTGGCCATCTTCCAGAGAGTCCTGGAAGCATAACACAGAGACGGCCCGCGCCGTTTACCGGCGGGAGCACAGAAAGGAAGGAACACCCATGAAACACCTGTTGAAGCTGCTGGATCTCACCGGCGAGGAAATTCTTGACATCCTGAACCTGGCCGACCAGCTGAAGTATGAGACCAAGCACGGCATCGAGCACCCCCATCTCAGGGGCAAGTGCCTGGGCATGATTTTTGAGAAGTCCTCCACCCGCACCCGCGTCAGCTTTGAGGTGGGCATCAACCAGCTGGGGGGCTACGCCGTGGTGCTGGGGGCAGAAGGCTCTCAGATCGGCCGGGGAGAACCGGTTCAGGACACGGCCCGGGTGCTCTCCCGCTATGTGGACGGCATCATGATCCGCACCTTCGGTCAGGACGAGGTGGAGGCCCTGGCCCAGTACGGCAGCGTGCCCGTCATCAACGGCTTGACGGACTTCTGCCACCCCTGCCAGGTGCTGGCGGATTTAATGACCATCCGGGAGTACAAGGGCTCTTTGGAAGGGCTGAAGCTGTGCTTTATCGGCGACGGCAACAACATGATGAACTCCCTGATTGTGGGCGGTTTGAAGGTGGGCATGAGCGTGTCCGTTGCCTGCCCCCAGGGCTACCGCCCGCCCCAGGAGATCCTGGAGTTCGCCGCCGGGTACGGGGATAAGTTTGAATTGACAGATTCCCCCCTTCAGGCCGCCAAGGACGCGGACGTGGTCATCACCGACGTGTGGACCTCCATGGGCCAGGAGGAGGAACGCCAGAAGCGGGAAGCGGCCTTTGCCGGCTACTGCGTGGATGAGAAGCTCATGGCCCAGGCCAAACCCGACGCCATGGTGCAGCACTGCCTGCCCGCCCACCGGGGTGAAGAGATCACCGAGGAGGTGTTCGAGGCCAACGCGAAGTACATTTTCGAGGAGGCGGAGAACCGCCTTCACGCCCAGAAGGCCGTGCTGGTGAAAACCATGGGCGGTGCGAGCCACGGCGAGTAAAGAGGAAAAGGCTTTCAGGCCAGCGTAAAGCGGCGTGCCGGCTGATAAAGAGCCGGTGTGCCGCCTTTTGCTTTGTGTGCAGAAGAAGCCTTTTCCACAGCCAGGAAAAGGGGATGTGAAAAAAGTGCGGCCCCTGGGCTTTTCAACACCATGCCTTTCCGGTATAATGAAAGGCGGAATACTGTGAGAATTAAGGGAGGGATCGAGCCGAGATGAACAAGGAGCTTTTATGGGAGATGCTTTCCACCCCTTCGGCCTCCGGCAGGGAGACAGAGCTGGGGAAAAAGCTGTACGGCTATGCCGGGACATTTTCCCACCAGGTGCGAACCGATGAAATAGGGGACGTGGTGGCCGTGCTCAACCCGGATTGTGATTTCCGGGTGCTGCTGGCCGGCCATATGGATGAGATTGCCCTGCTGGTCACCGCCGTGACCCAGGAAGGCTTTCTGCGGGTGAACCGCACCGGCGGGGTGTTCGCGCCCCTGTACCCCGGCCATAAAGTCCAGGTAATTACGGAGCGCGGCCCGCTGTATGGGTCTGTGGTGTTTACGAGGGAAATGGCCAAGAAAGAGGACCTGGCCCCCAAGGATCTGTATATCGACATCGGGGCCAAAAGTAAGGAGGACGCCCTGGCCCATGTGTCCCTGGGCGACCCCGTGATCTTCGACACGGACTGCCGGGAGCTGCTGAACGGGTGCGTCACCGGCCGGGGCATGGACAACCGCGCCGGAGCCTTCATCGTGATGGAGGCGGTGAAAAAGGCCCGGGAGATGGGGTGCGCAGTGGGGGTCTACGGCGCCGCCACCGTGGGGGAGGAGACCACCATGAACGGCGCCTACTTTGTGGCCTCCCGGGTGAAGCCCTCCTTGGCCATCGCGGTGGACGTGACCTACACCAGCGACTATCCCGGCGTGGATACCGCCGCCACCGGGGACGTGCGGGTGGGCGGCGGCCCGGTGCTGGTGAACAACCCCAGCTGCCACCGGAAGCTCCAAAGGCTGCTGCGCCGGGCCGCTGAAAAGCAGGGCATCGCCGTGCAGACCGAGGCGGCCACCGGCCGCACCGGCACCGACGGGGACGTGATCCACAAGACCGGGAAGGGCGTGCCCTTCTCTCTGGTGTCCATCCCCCTGCGGTACATGCACTCCCCGGCGGAAGTGGGCAGCCTTGCGGATATCCAGGGCTGCATTGACCTGCTGGCCCAGTTCCTGGCGGACCTGGACCCCAGCCTGGACTTGACTTGGTATTGAGGAGGACCCTATGAAACTTTACGTTACCCGACATGGACAGACCGCTTGGAACCGGGAGAACATCGTCTGCGGCGTCACGGACCTGCCCCTGGACGAGACCGGCATGGAGCAGGCCAGGGAGACCGCCCGAAAGCTGAAGGACACCCCCATCGACCGGGTCATTGTCTCGCCCCTGCTGCGGGCCCGGCAGACCGCCGCCCTCATCTGTGAGGGCCGGGACCTGCCCGTGATGATCGACCCCCGCATCAAAGAGCAGAACTACGGCGTTTACGAGGGGGCCTCCCGTTTTGACGAGGGCTTCCTCAACAACAAGAAGTCCTTTGCCATCCACTACCCCGGCGGGGAGTCCCAGATGTCCACCGCCGCCCGGGTTTACGCCTTCTTGGAGGACATCGCCCAGAAGTACCCGGAGGAGTCCGTGCTGTTGGTGTGCCACGGCGGCATCTGCCGCATTATCGAAAGCTACTTCCACGATATGACCAACGAGGCGTTCTTCCAGTTCAACGCGGGCAACTGCCAGGTGCTGGAGTATGAGCTGGACCTGCCCCAGCGGGAGCGGGAAGGTTCTGTGACTTTTTACGGCTCTGTCATCTGTTCCGGCTGCCGGGAGGCCAAGGAGCTCTTCGCCCAGAAGGGCTTTACCGATTTCCGGTTTGTGGAGATCACTGCCAGCACGGATAACCTGCGGGCCTTTTTAAAGCTGCGGGACACCCGGGAGGAGCTGAGAGAGGCCCGGGAGGAAGGACGCATTGGCATCCCCTGCTTTGTGCGGGCGGACGGCTCTATCACCCTGGAGGCAGAGGATGTGCTCAAAGAGGCGGGCCTTCCCTGTTAAAATTTCGGCAAAGCTCTTGAAACAAAGGCTTTTTCCGATTATAATGGACACAGATTGGTTTTTCGGACGGCGACGCTGCCGGGCCGGAAGAAAACTGAAACCGAAAGGAGTACCAATATGAACTATTCCCATGAAGTGGAAAATATGTGCACGGTGAAGAAGGGCCCCCATCATGGCCCCGCTCCCATCCCGGAGGAAGGCAAGTGGGTAAAATCCTACCAGATCTCCGATATTTCCGGCCTGTCCCACGGTGTGGGCTGGTGCGCTCCCCAGCAGGGCGCCTGCAAGCTGACCCTGAACGTGAAGGAGGGCATTGTGCAGGAGGCTCTGGTGGAGACCCTGGGCTGCTCTGGCATGACCCATTCCGCCGCCATGGCCGCTGAGATC
>UQRL01000061.1 GCA_900543555.1 uncultured Oscillospiraceae bacterium
CTCACAGCGCCCGGCAGAGCCGGTCGCTACGGGCTTTTCGCAAGGGGTCAAAATCCAAAAAATTAGGGGTCGGTTTGAGGGGCTTGGGGTCAAGCTGTGGGTCGTAGATGCCGGGTTTTCCCAGCGCAGAGCCATTCCCTACGGTGTCAAGATAGGGGTTGCAGCGATTTCCTGCTGTGAGCAGGGCAAGCAGAGCGCCCGGCTGTCCGCCGTGCACTTTGTGCGGGGGAGAACCCCCGATCCCCCCTCTTTTTTCTCCGCCCCTACTCAGCCAAGGCCACCTCAAAATCTGCGCCGCTAAACAAAGAATAGGCCCGTAAAAATATCCCCGCCCATCGGCAGGTGTAAAACCACCAAAAGGCGGGGAGATTTTTCTCCGCCCCGTTCACAACATTGGGCTGGACATAGGCAGGCGCTATACGGTAGTGTTGGTGGTTGATAAAACAACCCGGAAGGAGGAACCACCAACCATGCCAAAGAAACGACTCACCACCAACGGTAACGTCTTCAGACGAACCGATGGCCACTGGCAAAGCGTCATCTGGTATTTTGACGAGCAGGGAATCAAACGCCGCAAAGTGTTCTCCAGCAAGACCAAGACGGAGGCCCAGCAGAAAATCACTGCCTACATCGCCCAATTTAACGAGGAAGTGCATAACTCGGACGAATCGCAGAAAACCATAAAAGACAGCCTGACTCACTGGTTACAGATTTTCAAATTCCCATCCGTGGAGCGGACGACCTACGACAGACTGGAATGTACTGCCCAGCATCAGGTTTTCCCGCTGATCGGAGAGAAAATCGTAGGAGACATCACCGCCGCCGACCTGAAATCCGTGTTGAACCATTGGATGGAGCAGGGGTATGCTTACACCACGGTAAAGAAAGTCCATAACTTGCTGAGCGAGTTTTTCCGCTACCTCACGGAAGAAGATTTCATCCAGAAGAACCCTATGCAAAGCGTCCCTATGATGAAGAAAGCCAACTTCCTAGCGGCACAGGATAAGGAGTGTTTGCCAGAGCAAGAAGCCGTGACAGTATTCACTCCCACCGAGATCGCCAAATTTAAGCGGGAGGCTTTCGCCACATTTGCAAACGGCAAACGCAAATACCAGCAGGCCGCCGCCTACATCCTCATGCTGAACACGGGCTTGCGAACAGGCGAATTACTGGGCCTGCTCAACAGCGACATTGACTTAGAACGGCGTGTTTTGCATCTTGAAAGAGGCGTGAAAGAAGTATGGCGGCGAGATGGATTGCAAGCCGAACCAGGCCGGGATGTGAAAGTGGGCAAGCTGAAGTCCGCCACCAGTAAACGCTCAGTACCCTTGAACGACACCGCCATCGCTATGATCCAGGACCTGCGAAAGGAAGCCTACTTCGGCGAGGACACACCTCTGGTGCCAGACGAGCATGGGAACTACACCCGGCCCGTGAATTTCCGCAAGCGTTATTACAGAATCCTTGCAGCGGCGGGGATTGAGAAAAAAGGCCTGCACTCACTCCGTCATACGTTCGCATCCAACTTGGTGAATGGGATAAGGCAAGAGGACGGCAGCATTAAATCTCTAACGCCACGCCAGGTGGCAGACCTGCTAGGCCACAGCACCAGCCAGATCACCGAGTTGTACTACGTCAAGAAGGACACCTCTCGTCTACATGGCATCACGGACGGCTTTAACTTGTAACCACTATGCGGCAGGATGCACAAAAACAAGCCCGAAAATTTTGCACCCGAAAAACAGCGAAAATGGAAAAAACGCACCCGGAAAAGGCCAAAAAGGGCGAAACCGGGTGCGTTTTGGGTGCTGGGGAGGGGTGCAGCGGTTGGAGACGGATGAAGCCGGGTGAGAAAACCCGGAAAGCTAGGAGAAAATCAAGGGACGGACTTGTCTCGGCTGCCGCCCCGGTCGGGCCTGGACGCAGCCCACCGGGCTGCAGGCCCCCACGACACGCACTGCGCAGGGCGCAGCCGTGCCTCGTTGCCAAATCCTACCGCACACTAACGAAAAAGTCAGGTACCGCAGAAGCGATACCTGACTTTTTTGGCAGGGGCAGAAGGACTTGAACCCTCGGCACGCGGTTTTGGAGTGGATGTGGGGAAGCACACCAGAGAGCGGGGGAAGGGCCGGTGTCACCCAATTCTCGCCGCAAGCCACAAAACAGGTGGTGCTGGTTTGGTGCTGCGGCCCCAAAAAGAGGGGAGGGGAAGGCTCATTCCTGCCACTTCCCGGTTTTGTACCCCTCCCCCCAGACCTGCATGGCGTCCAGGATGGGCTTGAGGCTTTGACCCAAGTCTGTCAGGCTGTACTCCACTCTGGGAGGCACCTCGGCAAAGACCTCCCGGTGAACTAAGCCGCTCTGTTCCATGTCCCGCAGTTGGGCGGTGAGCACCTTCTGGCTCACATGGCCGATGGACTTCTTCAACTCCCCAAACCGCTTGGTGCCGGGGAGCAGGTCCCGCAGGATGAGCACCTTCCACTTGTCCCCGATAAGGGTGAGGGTGGTCTCCACCGGGCAGGCGGGCAGGTCTTTCTTCTGCTGTTCCATAGGGTGGCCTCCTTTTAGTGTCAAATAGAAACTTACAGCACCAATATACCATAGCAATTCGATGGGGCACAACCCCATGATGGGAAATTTTTTGAAAAATCTTTTGGGAGGGGGAAGCGCCCCGCAAATCCCCAAACGGCCCAAAGGTATCCTTTTGGTGCCTGTCCAATGGTTACCAGCCGGTGACCAGGCCACGGAAAAGTGCGTACTTTACGGCTGTGAAAACCGGGCTTATAATACAGGCAAGAGCTGAGGGAACCGGCCGGGCCAAGGCTCTCCATCAAATCCTTTGGAGGTTATCCGTTATGAAAATCGCTGTCGTTTGCGCCAATGGCAAAGCCGGGAAACTCATTGTGAAAGAGGCCGTGGACCGGGGCCTGGATGTCACCGCCGTGGTGCGGGAGGAAAACCAGTCCGCCGCCGGGAAAGTCCTGCAAAAAGACCTGTTCGACCTGACCAGGGCGGACCTGGAAGGCTTTGACGTGGTCATCGACGCCTTTGGCGCCTGGACTGAGGACACCCTGCCCCAGCACAGCACCTCTCTGAAGCACCTGTGCGACGCCCTCTCCGGCACTGACACTCGCCTGCTCATTGTGGGCGGTGCGGGGAGCCTGTATGTCAACCCGGAGCACACCGCCTGCGTGGCCGACGGTTCCGACTTCCCCGACGCTTTCAAGCCCCTGGCGGCTGCCATGGCCAGGGCGTTGACCGAGCTGCGGGCCCGCTCCGACGTGAAGTGGACGTACCTCAGTCCCGCCGCCGACTTCCAGGCTGAGGGGGAGCGCACCGGCAAGTACCTGCTGGGCGGCGAGGAGCTGACCCTCAACAGCCGGGGCGAGAGCGTCATCAGCTACGCCGACTACGCCATCGCCATGGTGGACGAGGCCCAGAAGGGCAACCACATCCAGCAGCGCATCAGCGTTGTGAGAGCCTGAGCAACGGGAAAGACAGGCCGCTTTCGGGCGGCCTTTTTCCCTTTCCTTCCCCGTGGGGGGCAGAGAACGATTGAAAGGAGCGAGCGCCATGACCCAATCCCAGCGCAGAGAATTTTTGATTCATTACCTGTTGCACGAGCGGCAAGAGTACACAGGTGTGTCTCTCCCAACCGGGGAGGAGGAACAGCGCCGCCTGCTGCGCAGCCTGATGAACCTGCGTCCCCCAGCCCCCATCAGCGGGGAGTTTCTGCGGGTGCAGGATGCGTATTTGCGGGAACGGCTGGAAGAGCGGGGCGTCACCCAACTGGAGGAGCTGGCGCCGGTGCAGCCCGGCCTCTACCTGTGGCAGGGGGACATCACCACCCTGGGGGTGGATGCCATCGTCAACGCCGCCAACAGCGGCATGACCGGTTGCTACGTCCCCTGCCACGGCTGTATCGATAACGCCATCCACACCTTTGCCGGGGTGCAGCTTCGGCTGGCGTGCGCGGAGCTCATGGCAAAGCAGGGCTGCCCAGAGCCCACGGGCCAGGCGAAAATCACCCAGGCCTACAACCTGCCCTGCCGTTACGTGCTCCACACCGTGGGGCCCATCGTCCAGGGGCCGTTGACAAGGGAACACGAGCAGCAGCTGGCCTCCTGCTACCGCTCCTGCCTGGATTTGGCGGGGGATAATTATTGCAAAAGCCTGGCTTTCTGCTGCATCTCCACCGGGGAATTTCGCTTTCCCAACCAGCGGGCGGCGGAGATCGCCGTGGAGACGGTGAAAGCCTGGCAGGCACAGCATCCGGAAGAACTGGAGGTGGTTTTCAATGTATTCCAAGACAGGGACCGGGAAATCTACGAAAAGCTCCTTGGCTGAGCTGCGCAGCGCCCTGGACCAGGCGGAAGCGGTGTTCATCGGGGCAGGAGCCGGGCTGTCCGCCTCGGCGGGGTTCGCCTACAGCGGGCCACGGTTCCGCCGGTATTTCTCCGATTTTGAGGAGAAGTACGGCTTCCACGATATGTACACCGGTGGCTTCAGCCGATTTTTTTCCCCAGAGGAACAGTGGGCCTACTGGAGCCGGATGATTTTCTTAAACCGCTACTGCGACCCGCCCAAGCCGGTGTACCAGAATCTGCGCAAACTGGTGGGGAGCAAGGACTATTTCGTCCTCACCACCAACGTGGACCACTGTTTCCAAAAGGCCGGGTTCGACAAGGCCCGCCTGTTCTACACCCAGGGGGACTACGGCCTGTGGCAGTGCTCCAGGCCCTGCCACCAAAAGACCTATGACAACGAAACAGCCGTCCGCCAGATGCTGGAGGCCCAGGGCTTTTCCGTAAGCGGAAACGGTGGTCTGACGCTTCCCCTGGGAGCGGTTCCCAAGATGGCTGTCCCCACCGAGCTGGTGCCCCGCTGTCCCAAGTGCGGAGGGCCCATGACTATGAACCTCCGGGCAGACGGCACCTTTGTGGAGGACGATGGCTGGCACGCCGCCGCTGCCCGCTACCAGGACTTTGTGGAGAGGCATGGGAATAGCGCCATCCTGTACCTGGAACTGGGAGTGGGGATGAACACGCCGGGGATCATCAAGTACAACTTCTGGCAGCAGGCCTATGAGAACCCCAAGGCGATGTACGCCTGCATAAACCAGGGCCAGGCCTGGGCACCCAGGGAGCTGGAGGGCCGGTCTCTCACTGTGGAGGGGGACATTGGCGAAGTCCTGAAGTTGTGTGGATAAAAAACCAGGGCTGGAAGAAATTCCAGCCTTTTGCTTACCCCCAAACAGGGAAGGGGCCGCCTCAAAAATTGCGGTGGAGTAAACAAAGAATAGGGCATCAGCAAACCGGGTTTGCGGTGCGCTTGCAAGAATATACCTGTGAACGAAGTGTAAAATCCGATTTCTCTATGGACATAGCCAGAAACATAGGTGTAGAATCTTGAAAAATCAACGGGGAGGGAACGCCACGGAAATCGGAAACACTTACACCAACCGCAGCCTATTGGGAAGATTTTTTCTTCTGCCCAACGAGATCTTCACGCTGGAATTGACTGCCGGGGAGATCGCCGTGTATGCATACCTGGTTTTTTGCGAGGACAGGGAAACGCATCAATGCTGGCCCAGCATCGGGAAGATCTGCCAGCACACTGGCATGAGCGCCAACACGGTGGCCAAGTACATTCGCCAGCTGGAGGAGAGGCGCCTCATCGACGTGGAACCCACCAAGGTGCGTACCAAGTCCGGCGAGGTGCGGAACGGGACGCTGCAGTTCACCATCCGGCCTATCCAGGAGGCGGTAAATTACAAGCTGGAGAAGGACTTGTCAGCCCTGCCAAACCCAAAGCGCACCAAGAAAAGACGGTGAAACCAAACTCGGTCCTGTGCGGCGATTTGTGGCCGGTTAGAGGGCGGGGTAGGAAAACAACACCATCGAAGCCCCACACCGGCCCTGTTGAAGCCGTGTGGGGCAGTTGTGGCCAGCAGTTGCCACAGGCAACTGTCTAGAGAAGCCCTCGGATACGAAGTATCCGCCTTTTCCTGCGGAAAAGCACCGGGCTTCTCTGGGTGAAAAACCTGACAAACCAAATAGACGATACCCAGCCCCTCCCCCTTTAGGGGGAGGGGTGAGTTTGTTTTTTGGGGGGGGGAAACCAAACTTGGCCCGGTGTGGCCCTGTGTGCGGTTTTGGGGGGCCGGCTAGGGAAACGACACCAGCAAAGCCCCAGACTGGCCCTGTTGGAGGCGTGTGACCTAGTTGTGAGCGAATCGGGGAGCAGCGGCCAACCCAAGGTGAGAGGAGACCAGTGCGTCTCCACTCAGAAAGAGGCGGTTGAGAGAAACCGGAGATAGGCAGAAAAGGAAAAAGCAGGCTTAGGCGGGCCTGCAAAGGCCGCTCGCATAACCCGAACATAAAGCAGTGGAGATAGGGTGTGAAAAAAGAGCAGGTTAAAGGGTGTGGGTCGGTAAACCGCCCCACACCC
>UQRL01000062.1 GCA_900543555.1 uncultured Oscillospiraceae bacterium
CGGGGCGAAAGCCCCGCCGCCCTTCCATTATGTTTCACATGAAACATGGCCGGGCAAAGGGGGCAAACTTTTCCCGGCAGAAGGCCTGCTTGGCCTTTTCTTTCCCACAGGTTTGTGATACAATAAGAACCGAACGCGAAAATTCCACAGGGAAGGGTGAAACTATGGGAAAGATCATCGCTGCCGCCAACCAGAAGGGCGGCGTGGGCAAGACCACCACGGCTGTCAATTTGGCGGCCGCCCTGGGGGATATGGGGAAAAAGGTGCTGCTGGTGGACGCCGATCCCCAGGGGAACACCACCTCTGGCGTGGGAGTGGACCGCCGGGACTGCGGCGCCACCATTTACGAGGTGCTCATCAGCGGGGCCAAGGCCAAAGAGGCCCTGGTGAAGACAGAGTTCAAAAACCTGACGCTGCTGCCCTCCAACATGGACCTGGCCGCGGCCGAGCTGGAGATGGCCGCCCTGGAGAACCGTGAGGCCGTGCTGAAAAACGCCCTTGCCCCTATCCGGGGGGACTATGACTTCCTGCTCATCGACTGCCCCCCCTCCCTTGGGCTTATCACCACCAATGCCCTCACCGCGGCGGACACCATCCTCATCCCCATCCAGTGCGAATATTACGCTTTGGAGGGGCTTTCCCAGCTGATGAACACGGTCCGCCGGGTGAAGCGCCAGTACAACGAGCTGCTGGATATTGAAGGCGTGCTGCTGACCATGTACGACGGCCGCCTGAACCTGACCCAGCAGGTGGTGGAGGAAGTGAAAAAATACTTCCCTCGCAAAGTATTCAAAACCGTCATCCCCCGCACAGTGCGCCTTTCCGAAGCCCCCGGCTTCGGCCAGCCCGCGCTGTATTACGACCGCAGCTCCCGGGGAGCCAAGGCCTATGGGGAGCTGGCGGAGGAGGTCATCAAGAACAATCGGTAAAAAAGGGGGATTCCCATGAAGAAAAGAGGACTGGGGAAGGGCTTGGACGCCATCTTCGCGGAAAACACCGACGAGACCACCGAAGGCGCCGTCAGCGTAAAGATCAGCGAGATTGAGCCCAACCGGGACCAGCCCCGGAAAGAGTTTGACAGCGAGGCCCTCTCAGAGCTGGCGGATTCCATCTCCCAGCACGGGGTGCTGCAACCCCTGCTGCTGCGGCCCCTGCTGACGGGGGGCTACCGCATTGTGGCGGGAGAACGCCGCTGGCGGGCCGCCCGCATGGCCGGCCTCACAGAAGTGCCCGCCATTATCCGGGAGATGAGCGACGCGGAAGAAATGCTCTTCGCCCTCATTGAAAACCTGCAGCGGGAGGACCTGACCCCCCTGGAGGAGGCCCGGGGCTACCGCACCCTGATCGAGGCCCAGGATTTCACCCAGGAGGAGGTCTCTAAGGCGGTGGGGAAGAGCCGGCCGGCCATCACCAACGCCCTGCGGCTTTTAAACCTACCGGAGGACATTCAGGGCATGCTGGAGCGGGGGGAGATCACCGCGGGCCACGCCCGCACCCTGCTCAGCTTCAAAAGCCAGGAGGACATGCGCCTGGGGGCCCAGAAGGCCAAGGACGGCGCCTCTGTGCGGGAGCTGGAGGCCCTGGCTAAACGCCTGAATGAAAAGAAGGAATCCCTGCCCAAAACGCCCCGGAAGAACCAGTATTTTGAGGAGGCCCAGCTGGCCGTGGGCGAATACCTGAACCGAAGGGTGAAGGTGGCCGGCAGCAAGAAGAAGGGCACCCTGCAAATCGAGTTCTATGGGGAAGAGGACCTGCAGAACCTGCTGCATGACCTGCACCTGCGCTGAAGGGCCGCGCGCCACACAAAGTTTTTGCCTGAA
Organism: uncultured Oscillospiraceae bacterium; assembly: GCA_900543555.1. Classification (GTDB taxonomy): domain Bacteria; phylum Bacillota; class Clostridia; order Oscillospirales; family Acutalibacteraceae; genus Acutalibacter; species Acutalibacter stercoravium. The sequence goes on from UQRL01000062.1 coordinate 1,821, forward strand.
AAAAGAGGAGGAACCGCGATATGCTGGATATTAAGCTGATCCGGAGCAACCCGGACCTGGTAAAGGAGAACATTAAGAAAAAGTTCCAGGAGGAGAAGCTCCCCCTGGTGGACGAAGTGCTGAAGCTGGACGAGGAGTTCCGGGCCTCTAAGGGCCGGGGCGACGAGCTGCGCCAGCAGCGCAACGCCATCAGCAAAGAGATCGGCAAGCTCATGTCCCAGGGCAAGAAGGAAGAGGCCATGGAAGTGAAGAAGAAGGTCCAGGCCATTGCCGGAGAGCTGGAGGAGATGGAGCGCAAAGAGGCGGAAATGACCGCCGAAATCCACAAGCGCATGCTGGTCATCCCCAACCTGATCGACGAGTCCGTGCCCATCGGCCGGGACGACAGCGAGAACGTGGAGGTGCAGCGCTTTGGCGAGCCCGTGGTGCCGGACTTTGAGGTGCCCTATCACACCGAGATTATGGAGCGCTTCGGCGGCATTGACCTGGACAGCGCTAGAAAGACCAGCGGCAACGGCTTTTACTACCTCATGGGGGATATTGCCCGGCTGCACTCGGCAGTGCTGGCCTATGCCCGGGACTTTATGATCAATAAGGGCTTTACCTACTGCATCCCGCCCTTTATGATCCACGGCAACGTGGTGGAGGGCGTCATGTCCCAAACGGATATGGACGCCATGATGTACAAGATCGAGGGGGAGGACCTGTACCTGATCGGCACCAGCGAGCACTCCATGATCGGCAAGTTCATCGACACCATCCTGCCGGAGAGCGCCCTGCCCCAGACCTTGACCAGCTACTCCCCCTGTTTCCGCAAGGAGAAGGGCGCCCACGGCATTGAGGAACGGGGCGTGTACCGCATCCACCAGTTCGAGAAGCAGGAGATGATCGTGGTCTGCAAGCCCGAGGACTCCATGAAGTGGTATGAGCAGATGTGGCGCTACTCGGTGGAGCTGTTCCGCTCTCTGGAAATCCCCGTGCGCCAGCTGGAGTGCTGCTCTGGCGACCTGGCCGACCTGAAGGTGAAGTCCTGCGATATCGAGGCCTGGTCCCCCCGGCAGAAGAAGTACTTTGAGGTGTGCTCCTGCTCCAACCTGGGGGACGCCCAGGCACGGCGGCTGAAGATCCGGGTCAAGGGGGAGAACGGGGAGAACTACCTGCCCCACACCCTGAACAACACTGTGGTGGCCCCGCCCCGCATGCTCATCGCCTTTTTGGAGAACAACCTCCAGGCCGACGGCAGCATCAAGATCCCCGAGCCCCTGCGCCCCTACATGGGCGGCAAGGACGCCATCCGGTAAATTCCATCTAGATCTCCAGAAGGGAGGGCCGCGGGCCCTCCCTTTTTCACGCCTGAGGGCGGCCCCCGTTTTCCACAGCGTTTCAAAATCCTGGGGAAAAAAGGAAAGAAAAAATAATACAGAATACAAACCTATAATAACCTGCCAAAGGCAGAAAAAAAACCCCGCCAAAAGACGGGGCGGAAAGCTCTTTTTTAGGAGTGGGAGGAGGCGGTCCGCTTCCGCTGTGTCAAGAAGAACACCGCGAAGCTGAGGGCGAAGACGGCGGCCACCAGAAGGTAGAAGGGCCGGGCGCCCACGGCGTCGTAGACCACGCCGCCGGTCAGGTTGCCCAGGATGCCTGCCACAGAGGAGACCGCGGCGAAAAAGGCCTGGGCGCTGGCTTTGAGGTGGGCGGGGGCCAGCTCGTAAACATAGTTGAGGGAGGACCCGATGAGCAGGCCGTTGCCCAGGCCGAAGAAGCAGCAGGACACCAGCATGGTGGGGAAGGAGTGGGCCCACAGCCCCAAAAGGACGCACTCCAGCCCCATGAGCAGGGGCGGGCCCATCACCAGCAGGCGCAGGGGGAACTTCCGGCGCAGACGCACCATCAGCAGCAGGAAGGGGATCTCCAGCAGGGCCCGGGCCCCCAGGAAGATGCCGTAGCGTTCGGAGGGGATGTTGGCGTCCGCCATGAAGTAGGGCAGGAAGGTGCCCTCGCAGTTGGTGCCGGTGTACAGCAGGAAGCCGAAGACCAGAAAGCTGACGTAGGCCCTGTTCTGAAACAGCTCCCCCAGGTTCAGCTTCTGCTTTTCGCCCTTTTTAGGCGGCCTGGCGTCGGGCTCCCGCGCGAAGAAGGTGAGCACAATGGCGGGCACGGTGAGCAGGGCCGTCAGCCAGAAGGTGGAGGCCACCCCCACCGTGGGCAGCAGGAAGGAGATGGTAAAGCTGCCGATCATAAAGAGGAAAGAGCCCACGCTGCGCAGCAGGCCGTAATTCAAGCGCAGCTCGTTGGAGTTGCGCACCAGCAGGTTCTCCGCGTAGGTGGACATGGAGCCCCGGAAGAAATAGACCAGGGGCACCAGGCAGAAGAACAGGGCCGTGGAATAGGGAAGCCCCGCGGGGATGAGGGGGATGAGGGCGAACAGCCCCACGCCCCCCGCCAGCACCGTGATGAGCACCTTGCGCAGAGAGCCAATGCGGTCGCTGACCATGCCCCAGAAGGAAACAGAGGCAATGGAAAGAATGGAGGTCAGGGCGTTGAGAAGCCCCAGCTGAGAGGCTGTGAAGCCCACCTCCTGCAGGTAGATGGTCTGGTAAGAGCCAAAGGACCAGGAAAACCAGAAAATGCTGTTGACCCCTGTGCAGATGAGGGCCTGCCTGGCGCCATAGTCCAGACGGGAAAGAATGCTTGGCATAGGGAGGGTCTCCTTCACAAAAGAAAAATGGGCCGCCGTCTGCGGCCATCCTAAAAATACAGCGAAACGCGGGGGAAGTCAATGGCTTTTTATAAAATGGTCATGGAGAAAATAGCGGGGCCAGAGGGGGCGTTCCTCCACGGAATGGATAAAAAAAGGGGAAAAGGGTGGAAAAGAACCGCCGAAGGGCTGAAAAGGGAAAATCCCTTGCAAAACAGAGGGCGCAATGTTATAATTATCACTTAATAGGATGCGGAAAAACTTGCGGAGAAAGAGAGTGTGGTTTGATGGAGTACAATGAGAAGTTTCTGAAGGAAGGCCTCACCTACGACGATGTGCTGCTCATCCCAGCGGAGTCCAACGTGCTGCCCGCCGAGGCGGACCTTTCCACCTACCTGACCAAGACTATCCGGCTGAATACCCCCATTATGACAGCCGCCATGGACACGGTGACCGAGTCGGACATGGCCATTGCCATGGCCCGTGAGGGGGGCATCGGAATCATCCACAAGAACATGACCATCGAGCGCCAGGCCGACCAGGTGGACCGGGTGAAGCGCTCGGAAAACGGGGTGATTGTCAACCCCTTCTTCCTCTCTCCGGAAAACCTGGTGAAAGAGGCCGACGAGATCATGGGCCGGTTCAAGATCTCCGGCGTGCCCATCTGCCAGGACGGCGTACTGGTGGGCATCATCACCAACCGGGACATGCGCTTTATGGAGGGCAGCGACTTTGACCAGCCCATCAAGAACGTGATGACCAAGGACAACCTGGTCACCGCCCCGGTGGGCACCACCATGAAGGAGGCCCAGGAGATCCTGCGGAAGCACCGCATTGAGAAGCTCCCCATTGTGGACGACCAGATGCGCCTGAAGGGCCTGATTACCATTAAAGACATTGAGAAGGCTGTGCGCTACCCCAACTCCGCCCGGGACAAGGGCGGACGGCTGCTGTGCGGCGCGGCCATTGGCGCCACCAAGGATGTGCTGGACCGTGTGGCGGCCCTGCTGGAGGCCCAGGTGGACGTGGTGGCGCTGGACTCTGCGCATGGCCACAACAAGGGGATCATTGATGCGGTGCGTCGTGTGAAAAAGGCATACCCCAACCTGCAGGTGATTGCAGGTAATGTGGCAACCGCAGCGGCTACGCAGGCTCTGATTGAAGCAGGCGCCGACTGTGTGAAAGTTGGTATTGGTCCCGGCTCGATTTGCACCACGCGAATTGTAGCGGGTATTGGCGTTCCGCAGATGACGGCTGTGTATGATTCGGCCTGTATGGCGGCTAAATACGGTGTTCCGATTATTGCCGACGGTGGCATTAAGTTTAGCGGTGATATTGTTAAAGCACTGGCGGCTGGTGCCAATGTTGTCATGCTCGGTTCGCTGGTGGCTGGCTGCTTGGAATCCCCCGGGGATATGGAACTGTACCAGGGCCGTCAGTTTAAAGTATACCGCGGCATGGGCAGCCTGGGCGCAATGAATCAGGGCAACGGCAGCAGTGACCGGTACTTCCAGTCCAAGAATAAGAAGTATGTACCCGAAGGGGTTGAAGGCCGCGTACCTTACAAGGGACCGCTGAGTGATACGATTTATCAAATGATCGGTGGCTTGCGCTCCGGTATGGGTTATGTAGGATGCGCCAATATTGACGAAATGCACGAAAAAGCTCAGTTTGTGCGCATTACCAATGCGGGCTTGAAAGAAAGCCATCCCCATGATATCCAGATTACCAAGGAAGCTCCCAACTATTCGATGCATTTTTAATTGGTAACGAGGAGTAAGTACAAAATAGGACCCTAAAAGAATAAAAAAGCGGCGGAATGATTGATTCCGCCGCTTTTTTGTTGCTGATACCATAGGAGCCCTTTTTATACAATAAGAGTAAGAGAGGAAAGAGAACCGTATTCCCTGCGATGGAGGGGGAACCTTGA
>UQRL01000063.1 GCA_900543555.1 uncultured Oscillospiraceae bacterium
ATGTGCTGGACCGTGTGGCGGCCCTGCTGGAGGCCCAGGTGGACGTGGTGGTGCTGGACTCTGCCCACGGCCACAACAGCGGCGTGCTGGACGCTGTGCGCCTGGTGAAGAAGCACTATCCCGACCTGCCCCTCATCGCGGGCAACATCGCCACCGCCGAGGGAGCCAAGGCCCTGATCGACGCGGGCGCCGACTGCGTGAAAGTGGGCATCGGCCCCGGCTCCATCTGCACCACCCGCGTGGTGGCGGGCATTGGCGTGCCCCAGGTCACCGCCGTGTTCGACGCCGCCCAGGAAGCTGCCAAGCACGGTATCCCCGTCATCGCGGACGGCGGCATCAAGTACAGCGGCGACATTGTCAAGGCGCTGGCCGCTGGCGCCAACGTGGTCATGCTGGGCAGCATGGTGGCCGGCTGCAAAGAGGCCCCCGGTGAGTACGAGCTCTACCAGGGCCGGCAGTTCAAGGTCTACCGGGGCATGGGCAGCTTGGGCGCTATGGCCAAGGGCAGCGGCGACCGCTACTTCCAGGGCGAGCAGAAGAAGTTCGTGCCCGAAGGCGTTGAGGGCCGCGTGCCCTACAAGGGACCTCTGGCGGACACCATCTTCCAGATGCTGGGCGGCCTGCGGGCCGGCATGGGTTACACCGGCTGCGCCAGCATCCAGGAACTCCATGACAAGGCCCAGTTCGTCAAGATCACCGGCGCGGGCCTGAAGGAGAGCCATCCCCACGACATCCAGATCACCAAGGAGGCCCCCAACTACACCTTCCACATCGGCTGAGGCTGGATGTGAAAAAAACTTCGCAGGATTTCGGAAAACCTGCTTGACAAACGGGACAAGTTCGGCTATAATTAGTAGCGCTCCATCCGTAGTGGTGGAGCGCAGATATGGCGGTATAGCTCAGTTGGCTAGAGCATTCGGTTCATACCCGAAGTGTCACTGGTTCAAGTCCAGTTACCGCTACCAATATGGCCCGGTGGTCAAGCGGTTAAGACACCGCCCTTTCACGGCGGTAACACGAGTTCGATTCTCGTCCGGGTCACCAGAGAGCGCCGGGTCTCAGGTGACCCGGGCTCTTTCTTTTTATCCACATGACTTTTGGAGGGAATTTCCCATGATGAAGAAATTGACGGCCCTTTGCGGGGCCCTGGTCCTGGCGCTTTCCCTTTCCGCCTGCGGCGGCACGGCCACCCAGCTGCCCGCCCTGGTGCTGGAGGACCCAGCGGCTTCCAGCGCCGCCTCGCAGGTCTCCGGCGCGGAGAGCGGGACCCAGGAAGAGTCCACCGTGGAAGAGGTGCCTTACACCGAGTTTGACGACAGCTTGGACGGCCTGTGCGACTTCCTCACCGCCAACAAGGCCGTGGCCGGCGAGCCCACCGAAATGGCCTATGAGACCATCGGCGCCGCGGGGGGCTACCGTTACCGCTTCATCCTGAACAACAGCACCGTGCAGGTAGAGGTCTATGCCTTCGACCTGGAAAACCTGGGCGAGCAGGGCCAGGCCGTGCTGGACAGCGTGAAGGAAAGCGGCCAGTTCCCCATGCTGGACAACCAGGTGCCCGCCACTCTCAGCGGCAGCGGCCAGTACATGATGATCTATACAGACAACAGCACCAGCGCGGAAAACACCGCCCAGAAGGACCGCGTGCTGGGGCTGTTCCAGGGATTTTACAGCGAATAAGAGAGAAGGACCTTTCAGCAGGACCCCGCAGGATTGCGGGGCCTGCTTTTTTCTTTGCCCCGGCCCTTGCATTTAGCTATGTACTGCGTTAAAATAATGCTTGTATCTGCAACCAATTTTTTTGAGGGAAGGATGGTTTACCATGGACGGCAATGCCCAGTTTGTAAAACAGGCCCGGGTGGAGCGCACCTTAAAGGCCCTGGCCAAAAACAGGATTCCCGCCGTGTTTGTCCCCACTTGCCAGGAGGCCGTGCAGGCGGTGAAAGAGCTGCTCTCCCCTGGAGACGTGGTCAGCTGCGGCGGCTCCATGACGCTGGAGGAGTGCGGCGTGCGGGACCTGCTGAAAAGCGGGGAGTATGAGTTTTTGGACCGGGAGGCCATGGACCCCCAGGAGGCTTACCGCCGCACCTTTTCCGCCGACGTGTTCCTGATGAGCGCCAACGCCATCACCGAGGACGGGGAGCTCTACAACGTGGACGGCAACGGCAACCGGGTGGCCGCCCTGATTTACGGCCCTAAGCGGGTCATTGTGGTGGCGGGGGTCAACAAGCTGGTGCGGGACTTGGACGAGGCCGTTTCCCGGGTGAAGTACATGGCTGCCCCGGCCAACGGCGTCCGGCTGCAGACCCACACGCCCTGCTCCCGCATGGGGCGCTGTTCCGGCGCGGATGGCCGCATGACCGCCGGCTGTGCTTCCGAGCGCCGCATGTGCTGCCAGTATGTGGTCACCGGCTACCAGCGGGAGGACCGCATCCGCGTGGTGCTGGTGGGGGAGGAGCTGGGTTACTAAGCCCGCCCCATAGGAAAGAGGCCGCCCCTGCCCTGCCCGGGCCTCGCGCAGCACGTGGAAGCAGGGCGGGAGGCCGGGATTCTTTTCCCGGCCCCCCACTATCACAAGGGAGAGGGATTTTTATTTTACGGGAATTATTTCAGAGAAAGGGCCGCCGGGGCTCCTTCGAGATCGACATGACCAACGGGCCCCTGCTGGGGAAGATTGTTCGCTTTGCCATCCCGCTGGCCATCTCCGGCATTTTGCAGCTGCTGTTCAATGCGGCGGACATTATTGTGGTGGGGCGCTTTTCCGGGCCCCAGGCTTTGGCGGCGGTGGGCTCTACCAGCGCGCTGATCAACCTGATCGTCAACCTGTTCATCGGCCTTTCGGTGGGCACCAACGTGCTGGTGGCCCAGTACTACGGTGCCAATGACCGCAAGGCGCTGCGGGAGACGGTGCACACCTCTGTGCTGGCCAGCCTGATCTTTGGCTGCATTGTGCTGGTCATCGGCATTTCCCTGGCAGCGCCCATGCTGGAGCTGATGGGCACCCCAGAAGAAGTGCTGGACCAGGCCTGCCTGTACATGCGCATCTATTTTATCGGCATGCCGGCCAGCATGCTCTATAACTTTGGCGCGGCCATCCTGCGGGCGGTGGGGGACACCCAGCGGCCCCTGTACTTCCTGTTCCTGGCGGGGATTATCAACGTGGTGCTGAACCTGTTCTTCGTCATCGGCTTCCACCTGGACGTGGCCGGCGTGGCCATTGCCACGGTGATCTCCCAGTGTGTTTCCGCGGGGCTGGTGCTGCTGTGCCTGGTAAAGTCCCACACGCCCTACCGGGTGGACCTGCGCCGCCTGGGGCTGAAAAAGGATAAGCTGTGGGGCATGGTGAAGATCGGCCTGCCCGCGGGCATTCAGGGCTGTTCCTTTTCCATTTCCAACGTGCTCATCCAAAGTTCTATCAACTCCTTTGGGGCCATGGCCATGGCGGGCAACACGGCCGCCAGCAATATCGAGGGCTTTGTCTCCACCGCCCAGGACGCCTTTGCCCAGGCGGCCCTGAGCTTTACCGGCCAGAATATGGGCGCGGGGAAGACCCGGCGGGTCAACCGCATTTTGCTGCTGTGCCTGGTGCTGGTTACGGGCACGGGGCTGGTGCTGGGCACAGGGGCCTTTTTGCTGGGCCACCAGCTGCTGGGAATTTACTCGGCCGACCCCCAGGTTATCGCCTTTGGCATCCGGCGCATGTCCATCTGCTGCGTGCTGCAGTTTGTGGGCGGCCTGATGGGCGTAATGGTGGGCGTGCTGCGGGGCATGGGCTACTCCTTCATCCCCATGGCCATCACCATTGGCTTTGTGTGCGGCTTCCGTGTTGTCTGGATTTTTACGGTGTTCGCGATGTTCCCCACCCTGGAGGCGCTCTATGTCTCCTATCCCATCACCTGGGGCCTGGCCGCCCTGTGCGATGGGGTGTGCTTCCTCATAGTCCACCGGCACGTTTCAAAAAAACAGCGCCTTGCAACCGGGGCGCGGGAGTAATATAATAAGAATGCCTTGAAAAGAGGGGGTCTCCCCGGCGGCGCGCGAATGGCAGCGGGCTGCCGGGGAAATTTCCGGAAAAAACTGTTTGGAGGATTGAGGCTTGTGAAGCTACCCTTTCGCCCCGGCGCGCACCGGAGCTCCTTTGAGATTGACATGACCAACGGCCCCCTGGTGGGGAAAACCATCCGGTTTGCCATCCCCCTGGCCCTTTCGGGTATTCTGCAGCTGCTGTTCAACGCGGCGGACATCATCGTGGTGGGGCAGTTTGTGGGCCCCCAGGCCCTGGCGGCGGTGGGTTCTACCAGCGCCCTCATCCAGCTGATTGTCAACCTGTTTATCGGCCTCTCCATCGGCGTCAACGTGCTGGTGGCCCGGTACTATGGGGCGGGCCAGCGCAAGGACCTGCACGAGACGGTGCACACGGCGGTGCTGGTCAGCCTGGTTTGCGGCGTGGTGCTGATCTTTTTGGGCATTGCCCTTTCCCGGCCCCTGCTGGAGATGATGGGCACCCCCGAAGATGTGATCGGCCAGGCGGTGCTGTACATGCGCATCTATTTTATTGGCATGCCGGTGATGATGCTCTACAACTTTGGCTCGGCCATCCTGCGGGCGGTGGGGGACACCCAGCGGCCCCTGTACTTCCTGTTCATTGCCGGGGTGGTCAACGTCATCTTGAATTTGATCTTCGTCATCATCTTCCACATGGGCGTGGAAGGCGTGGCCATCCCCACGGTGATTTCCCAGTGCATCTCTGCCACGTTGGTGCTGCTGTGCCTGGTGAAGAGCGACACAGTCTACCGGGTAGAGCTGAAAAAGCTCACCATCCACAAGGACAAGCTGCTGCAGATGGTGAAGATCGGCGTGCCTGCGGGCATTCAAAGCGCCACCTTCTCCATCTCCAACGTGCTCATCCAATCCTCTGTCAACTCCTTTGGCTCCATCGCCATGGCGGGCAGCACTGCCGGCAGCAATATCGAGGGCTTTGTCTGGACGGCCATGGATGCCTTCACCCAGTCCACTCTCAGCTTTACAGGGCAGAACTACGGCGCTAAGAAGTTCCACCGCATCACCAAGGTGGTGTGGTATAACCTGCTGCTGGTGACAGGCGTGGGCCTGGTGCTGGGCGTGGGGGCCTATCTGCTGGGCACCCCGCTGCTGAGCATCTACTCCACCGACCCAGAGGTCATCCAGTACGGCCTGGAGCGCATGCTGATGGTGTGCGTGCCCTATTTTACCTGCGGCATAATGAATGTGCTGGTAGGCGCCATGCGGGGGCTTGGCTCTTCGCTGACGCCCATGGTTATCTGTATCTTTGGCGTGTGCGTGCTGCGGGTGGTGTGGATCTACACCGTGTTCCCCCTGGACCGCACCTTCCTGATGCTGTTCCTGTCCTATCCGGTCACCTGGGTCATCACAGCCTTGATTGAGGCGGTGTGCCTGTTTTTCATCCGGAAGAGGGCCATTGCCCAGGCCGGGGGCATGGCCGCAGACCAAGATTGAGAAAAAGCCCTCAGCTTTTGCGCTGGGGGCTTTTTTGCGGGCGGCCCTTAGGGGAACAGGGCCCCGCCAGAGTCCAGCATCAAGTAGACCATTGCGTTTACAAGGGCCACCACCAGCAGCCGCCACAGGGCCAGGGCCCACCGTTTTCCCAATTCCCGGCGCATGTGCAACGCCCTCCTTCCATGGTTCTAATTATATATAAGCAAAGCCTGTCCCTCCTATGAGAGTAAGCTCCCCCAAGAAAGGGGATTTTCTCCCGGAAAGATTTGCCCCGGTTTCCAGAAAGCAAGGAAGACCTGGTATATAAAATAGAAAGAGACACAAGATGCAGTGGGAAAAGAGAAATTTGAAAAAACATGAAAAAAGGTGTTGACAATTAGAGGAGGGTGCGGTATAATATCTGAGCGCTCGAGAGAGAGCTCGAAAAACTCGGAGGAGAGCGGCTGAAAATCGGAACCTGACCGGTGAACGAAAAAGGCCCCGAAAAAAATCCGAAAAAAGTGCTTGACAAACTGAAGCGAATGTGGTAAGATAGTCAAGCGCTCGAGAGAGAGGCCGACAGGCTGAACG
>UQRL01000064.1 GCA_900543555.1 uncultured Oscillospiraceae bacterium
TCCACACCTCGCAAGTTTTTTGAAAAAAACTTGACTAAAAACTTTTACTTGTCTCTATCTGACTCGGGCGCGGGCATTTAAGCTAGCGTCTCTCAGCCAGCCCCGGCGCCTTAAAGCGCCGTTCGCGAATTGTCCCGTGCGGTCACGCACCGCCGTTCGCGACTTGAGAGCGCAGGCACTGCGCCGGACTCAGTTTCCGGAGGCGCGCACCGCGCTGACGGAGTGCAGGTGCTCCTCGTCATAGGGGTTCCTGCGCACCAGCAGGTAGATGATGGCGATAACGGCCAGAATGGCGATCACGGTGCCAATGCCAAAGCCGCCGCCCACAAACAGGGAGCCGATCTGGTACACAATGAAGGAGACCACATAGGCCAGGCCGCACATGTAGCCAATGGCGCCCAGGGTCCATTTCCAGTTGTTCATCTCCCGCTTGATGGCGCCCATGGCCGCGAAGCAGGGGGCGCACAGCAGGTTGAAGATCATAAAGCTGTAAGCCATCAAGGGGGTGTAGTGGGCGGCCACGGCGGTCCACAGGCTGGGGTCGTCCTCGGCCACTTCGGAGCCCACGCCGAACAGCACGCCAAAGGTAGAGACCACGTTCTCCTTGGCAATCAGGCCGGTGAACACCGCCACGGTGGACTGCCAATCCCCAAAGCCCAGGGGGGCGAAGATGATGCAGATGGCGCTGCCAATGGCCGCCAGAATGGAGCTGTTGTTGTCCTCCACCATGCCAAACTGGCCGTCCACAAAGCCGAAGCCCTGGAGGAACCACAGGATGATGGAGGAGGCCAGGATGATGGTGCCCGCCCGCTTGATGAAGGACCAGCCCCGCTCCCAGGTGGCCCGCAGCACGTTGACCGCGGCAGGCACATGGTAGGCGGGCAGCTCCATGACAAAGGGCGCCGGGTCGCCGGCGAACATCTTGGTCTTTTTCAGGATGATGCCGGAGATGATGATGGCGGCAATGCCGATAAAGTAGGCGGAGACGGCCACCAGGCCGCTGCCCCCGAACAGGGCCCCGGCGAACAGGCCCACAATGGGCATCTTGGCTCCGCAGGGCACGAAGGTGGTGGTCATGATGGTCATGCGGCGGTCCCGCTCGTTCTCAATGGTGCGGGAGGCCATCACCCCAGGCACGCCGCAGCCAGAGCCAATGAGCATGGGGATGAAGCTCTTGCCGGAAAGGCCGAACTTGCGGAAAATCCGGTCCATGATGAAGGCCACCCGGGCCATGTAGCCGATGTCCTCCAGGACGGAGAGCATCAGGAACAGCACCAGCATCTGGGGCACAAAGCCCAGCACAGCGCCCACACCGGCCACAATGCCGTCGGAGACAAGGCCCGTCAGCCAATCGGCGGTGCCCCAGCTCTCCAGCAGCGAGCGGGAGCCCTCTGTCATCCAGGCGCCGCCCAGCACGTCGTTGGTCCAGTCCGTCAGGAAGGTGCCGAAGGGCCCCATGGCCACCCAGTACACCACATACATGACCACGATAAAGATGGGCAGGGCCAGAATGCGGTTGGTGACGATTTTGTCGATCTTATCCGAGGTGGACAGGCTGTGGAGGGCCGCTTTCTTCTTCACGGCTTTGTCCACCACCTTGTTGATGTAGGCGTAGCGCTGGTTGGTGATGATGCTCTCGGCGTCGTCATCCAGCTCCTTCTCGCAGTCCTGGATGTGCTCTTCCAGGTGCTTTTTCAGGCTTGCGTCCAGCTCCATCTGGTCCAGCACCTTCTCGTCCCGCTCGAACACCTTGATGGCGTACCACCGCAGGTTGCGGGCGTCCACCTTTCCGGCGATGGACTCCTCAATGTGGGCAATGGCGTGCTCTACGCTGCCGGTGAACACGTGGGGCAGCTCCTTCTCAGACTGGCCCTTGGCCCGCTGGGCGGCCTGTACGCAGCGCTGGGCGGCCTCCATGCCGCCCTCGTTTTTCAGGGCGCTCATCTCCACCACGTCGCAGCCCAGGGCCTCTCCCAGCTTTTTCAGGTCGATTTTGTCCCCGTTTTTGCGCACCAGGTCAATCATGTTCACGGCAACCACTACGGGGATGCCCAGCTCGATGAGCTGGGTGGTCAGGTAGAGGTTGCGCTCGATGTTGGTGCCGTCCACAATGTTCAAAATGGCGTCCGGCTTCTCGTTGACCAGATAGCCCCGGGCCACCACTTCCTCCAGGGTGTAGGGGGAAAGGGAGTAGATGCCGGGCAGGTCTTGGATGACCACGTCCTTGTTCCCCTTCAGGCGGCCCTCCTTCTTTTCCACGGTGACGCCGGGCCAGTTGCCCACGTATTGGTTAGAGCCGGTCAGGGCATTGAACAGGGTGGTTTTCCCGCAGTTCGGGTTGCCCGCCAGCGCGATCTTGATTTCCATTTTCTCAGTTCCCTCCTAAGCTGTTAGAAAAACCTAACCGCCGGGCCGGAAAAACGCCCCCGCCGGAAGGGCCGGGGGCCCGGGGCCCAGCTCATCCAATCTCGATCATTCCGGCATCGGCCTTGCGCACAGAAAGCTCATAGCCCCGCACAGAAAGCTCCATGGGGTCTCCCAGGGGGGCCACTTTCCGCACATGGATCTCCACGCCCTTGGTAATGCCCATGTCCATAATGCGGCGCTTGGTAGCGCCCTCTCCGTGGAGCTTTACCACCTTGACGGTGTCGCCCACCTTGGCATCGCGCAGTGTTCTCATGTTCCCTCTCCTTTCTAGCTGGTTCAGACCAAAATGCGGGCGGCCATGCTTCGGTCCAGGGCCACGCGGCTGTCCTTCACCTGGAGGATTAGGTTTCCGCCCAATTCGCTCACCACGGTGACCTTGCCGTCCACCACAAAGCCAAGCTCTGCCAAGTGCTGCCGCACCTCGTCCTTCCCGGTAACCCTGCCAATGGTAAAGGTCTCTCCGGGCTTTGCCATCGCCAATGGCATCATACAGAATTCCCCCTTATCATGCGGTTAGAAATTTCTAACCACAAGGCATTGGAAAGAGGTTAGCAAAATCTAACCTCGGAACGTCTTTCAGTTTAGCGCTCTCTTACCGATTTGTCAAGAGGGAAACAGCCCCTGGGGAGAAAAAAGTTAGAATATACTAATTAGTTGTGGCTACCAGTCTGTTCTCCGGCGCTTTCACCAAGGCGCCCTTGGGCCGGGCGCCCGTTTCCTCAGCCCTTCTGGGCGGGGGATTCCCCCCGGGCCAAAAGCCGCTTGCAGGCCAGGGCAGCGCCGATGAGCAGGGCGGGGAACACCACCGCCAGCAGCAGGCCGGCCTTCAGCTGGCCCCCCAGCAGGCCAGAGGCCATGCCCACCAGGGTGGGGCCGCTGGTGCAGCCCAGGTCCCCCGCCAGGGCCAGCAGGGCAAACATGGCGGTGCCGCCCTTGGGGCAGTGGCGGGAGGCCACGCTGAAGGTGCCCGGCCACAAAATGCCCACCGAAACGCCGCAGATGCCGCAGCCCACCAGGGCCAGCGCCGGATGGGGCGCCAGGGCCGCCAGCAGGTATCCCCCCGCGCAGAGCAGGCCGCAGGCAATCTCACAGTTGAGCAGGCTTAGGCGGCCGCCCCACTTGGCGTAGGCCACCCGGGAAAGGCCCATCAGCACAGAGAACATGCAGGGGCCCGCCAGGTCCCCCACTGTCTTAGAGACCCCCAGGCCGCTCTCCGCAAAGGCGGAGGCCCACTGGCTCATGGCCTGTTCGCAGGCCCCGGCGGCCACCATCAGCAGGGCAAAAACCCAGAAGAGCTTCATGGAGAACAGCTTGCCCAGGGGCAGGCTCTCTCCCTCTTGGGTGAGGGGGGCAATGGGCACCTGGGTGAAGTACACCGCGTTGCACAGGGGCAGAATGGCCCACAGCAGGGCCAGCAGGCTCCAGCTGTCCCGGCCGGCGGCCTGCAAAAACAGGGTGGAAAGCAGGATGACCCCCACCGTACCCCAGCAGTAAAAGGAGTGGAGCAGGCTCATGACAGAGGCCTTGTTCTCGGTGGGGCAGGCCTCTACAATGGGGCTGATGAGCACCTCGATGAGGCCGCCCCCAATGGCGTACAGCCCCACCGCCAGCATGAGCCCGGCGTAGGGGTCGGGGAACAGGCGGGGGAAGGTGCCCATGCCGATGAGCCCCGCCGCGGCGAACAGGTGGGCCGCCACCACGCAGGGCCGGTAGCCGATCTTGTCCACAAAGCGGGCGGCGATCAAATCCACCAGCAGCTGCAGGCAGAAGTTCCCCGTCACCAGCAGGGTGATCTTCTCCAGGCTGATAGCAAAGGCCTGCTGGAAGATCACAAACAGCAGGGGGGCCAGGTTGTTGACAATGGCCTGGGTGATGTAGCCCAGATAGCAGGCGTATTGGGTGTGGCGGTAATTGGCGCGGATCGGCATGGCGGGCGCTCCCTCCTAAAAAAAATCGAAAACCGGCTCTTATTATAGCAGAGAACGCCCCGCTGGGATAGCAGGATTTTCACAAAAGCTCTAAAATTTTTCCAAAAAAAGAAGGCCCCGGCCAGGGCCTTCTTCCGCTAAGAGCGGCTGTCAGGAAAGCTGGGAGCGCACCTGCTCCAACGGCAGGCCCTGCTCCCGGGCGATGCGGGCCAGGTCCTCGTACTCCGGCTTTTTCCGGGTGACGCCCCAGCCGGTGGAGGCCTTCACCCCCACAGGGCCCCAGGGGGTCTCTGCCCGCTCTTGAGAGCGGGCCAGGGTGTAGCGGGCGCACAGGCGCTCTCGCACGCCCAGGGTGGTGGTGTGGAGAAACAGCTGGGAGATCAGTCCTTCCCGGTCCTCCTCCCGGCAGAGGACGGTCAAAAGCACCCCGGGGCGGCCCTTCTTCATGCCAATGGGCTGGGTGAACACGTCCAGGGCCCCGGCCTCCAGCAGGCGCTCCTGGGCAAAGCCCAGGGCCTCCCCTGTCATGTCATCCAGGTTGCAGCACAGCTCCAGCACGGTCTCCCGGCCGGCCTCACTGCCGCTTTGGCCCCACATGGCCCGCACACAGTTGGCGGCCTCGAAGTCCTTCTTCCCCATGCCGTAGCCGGTTTTTTCCACCCGCATCACCGGGGCGGGGCCAAAGCACTGGACAAAGTGCTTTAACAGGGCCGCGCCGGTGGGGGTGCACAGCTCCCCCTGGACGGTGCCGCCGTAGGTGGGCACCCCCTGCAGGATGTACGCCGTGGCCGGGGCGGGCACCGGCAGGATGCCGTGGGCGCAGCGCACCTGGCCGCAGCCCACATGGACGGGCGAGGCCACAATCCGCTCGGGGGCCAGGTCATGGAGGAGCCAGCACACCGCCACCACGTCGGTGACGGCGTCCAGGGTGCCCACCTCGTGGAAGTGGATTTCCTCCACGGGGCGGCCGTGGGCGTGGCTCTCCGCCTGGGCGATGAGCTGGTACACCGCTTCGGCGTCCTGGCGCACCGGCTGGGGGATGTCCAAATGGGAGAGGATGTGGCGGATGTCCCCCATGCCCGCGTGGTGGTGATGGCCGTGGCCGTGCTCGTGGGTGTGCCCGTGGGCGTGCTCGTGGACATGGCCGTGCTCGTGGCCGGGATGGGCCTCGTCCTGGGCCGTCTCGTGAACGTGTTCGTGGGCGTGCTCATGGCCGTGGGCGTGGAGGGGCACGTCGTGGCTCTCCTCCTCTTCCCCGGCCACGGTGACAGAGACCTGGGTGCCGGTGATGCCGCACTTGACAGCGGGCTGGGCGGAAAAGACCACACCGGGCAGGCCCAGGCGGTTCATGCGCTGGGCAAAGCCCTGGGGGTCGGGGTGAAGCTCTAACAGGGCGGCGGTGAGCATGTCCCCGGCAGCGCCCATGTTGCATTCCAAATACAGTGTTTTCATAGGGATCCTCCTTTTTGAGATCGCGCGCCCAGTGCCTGGGTTCTCAAGTCGTGGCGCGTGGCCGCGCAGGACAAGCCGCCTTCTTGCGTTCCGCAAGGGCGGGTCCCTCCACGCAAGTTGG
>UQRL01000065.1 GCA_900543555.1 uncultured Oscillospiraceae bacterium
ATTTTTGCTTTTTTCTTTTGAGGAAGGTAACTTTCCATCTTCCGGAAATGTAGAGCCCGCGACTCTCAAGTGCTTGTTTCCGCTCAGGGCTGGCGCGAATTAAAAGTTCTTTGCCTTCTTTCTTTCAAGAAAGAAGGTGTAAGAAAAACGAAAGAAATACCCCTTGACGTATTATACTATGTGATGTATAGTATAAGTGATCACAGAGGAAAGGAGTGGGGAGATGGACGCCCAGCTGAAAAAGGGACTTCTCGATGTGTGCGTGCTGGTGGCCCTGCAGGAGCGGGACTCCTACGGCTATCAGATCATCAAGGACGTGTCGCCCATTGTGGAGATCTCCGAGTCCACGCTGTATCCCATCCTCAAGCGGTTGGAGGCCGGCGGCTTTGTCACCACCTATTCCATGGAGCACAACAGCCGCCTGCGCAAGTATTACCGCCTGACGGACCAGGGCAGGCAGCGCATCCGGGACTTCCTGGTGGAATGGCAGGACGTGATGCGGGCCTACCGGTACATTGCCGCCTCCCAAGAGGGCGGAGCAACGCCATTGAGAAAGGATGAAACACCATGACAAAGCAACTGTTTTTAAACGAGCTTTCGGCGGCGCTCCACGGCCTGTCACGGGAGGAGCGTTACCGCACTTTGAGCTACTATGACGAGCTGATTGACGACAGGGTGGAGGACGGCCAGAGCGAGGAGGAGGCCGTGGAAAGCCTGGGAAGCCCAGAGCAGATTGCCCGGGAGATTCTGGGGGAGGAGGAGCCCGCCCCCTCCACCAGCAAGGGCCGGAAGGTGTGGCTCATCGTCCTGCTGGTGCTGGGCTTCCCCCTGTGGGGCAGCCTGCTGCTGACGGCGGCAATCCTGCTGCTGTGCGTGTATATCTGCCTGTTTCTGCCGGTCTTTTTGCTGGGGGTGCTGGCCCTGGTCTGTTTGGCCAGCGCCCTGATCGGCGTGGTGGGCACCCCCTTCCTGATAGTGGACGTGGGCCTGCTCACCGGGGGCCTGCCCGCGGGGCTGTTCCAGCTGGGGATGTCCGTGGCCCTGCTGGGCCTGGCGGTTCTCAGCGCCCTGGGGTTCTACTTCACTGGCAAGGCCACGGTAAAGGCCGGCAGAGCCATCTGGCGGGGAATCCGCCGCAGTTTTAGCAAAAAGGGGAGGGTTGTGGTATGAAACGGAAACAGCGGTTTTTCAAACTCAGCGCCATTGTGGGGTGCATCCTGCTGGGCGCGGGAATGC
Source organism: uncultured Oscillospiraceae bacterium (assembly GCA_900543555.1). GTDB lineage: Bacteria > Bacillota > Clostridia > Oscillospirales > Acutalibacteraceae > Acutalibacter > Acutalibacter stercoravium. The sequence continues at coordinate 1,237 of UQRL01000065.1, forward strand.
TGCTCTGCGGCGCCGGGTTTGTGGGCATGGGCTGCAATTGGAACGCTTTCACCCATCCCCGGGGCGGCGAACCTGTGGCGGTCTCCTCCTTTGTGGAGGCGGACGCGGTGGACTCCATCGAGATCCACGCCTCGATGGGCGATGTGAAAATTGAGCGGGCCAGCGCCGCCAACCCAGAGGAAGTGGAGATAATCCTGGCGGAAAAGGTGTATCAAGTCGTTGTCCAGCACGGTTTGCTGCTGGTGATGCCCCAGGACTCCTACACCGCCACGGGCCAGGGCGGGTGGAACTGGTATCAGCTGCTCAACTTCCCTTCTGATGGGGATTGGGACGTGACCATCCGGGTGCCGGAAAAGCTGCTGGACAGCGTGTTTGTGGAGACGGACATGGGCGCTGTGGACCTGTCGGATGTAGAGGCAGGCAGCGTGACCGTCCAGGGGGACATGGGCGGCGTGACCTTGGACAATGTGTCCGCTTCGGAAAGCATGACCGTCACCCAGTCCATGGGGCGGGTCACGTTGGAGAACTGCCAGGGCGGCGCCCTCCTGTTGGAGAATGACATGGGGGATACGGACGTCTCCAGCGGCAGTTTTACCCAGGGACAGATCACCGCCAGCTCCGGCAGCGTGGGGGTGGCGGACAGCGCCTTCACCGCCTTGACGGTGGAAAACGACATGGGCGACGTCACCTTGGTTTCCACCCAGGTCTCCGGGGCGGCCTCCTGCACGGTGAATATGGGCAATATTGACCTGGACGCCTTCGCCAGCCCGGAAATCACCCTCACCGCCGATTCCGGCAACGTGGAGGGCACCCTGACTGGCCGCCAGGAGGACTATCAGATCACCGTGGACACGGACTTGGGGGACTCCACTCTGAAGGACCAGCTGGGGGACGGCCCCAACCTCCTGCAAGTCACCACCAATATGGGCGATATTGACCTTCAGTTCCAGGAGTGAACGGGGGCAAAAAGAAAGGAGGGCGCTCCGGGGCGCCCTCTTTTCCTCTGTCTGGCTCAATCCCGCACGCTGTCTCTGTCCCGGAAGAGCAGGCTGACGCACCACAGGGCGGCAATGCCCACCAGGGTGTAGACAATGCGGGCGATGATGGCGTCCTGCCCGCCGCAGATCCAGGCCACCAGGTCAAAGCGGAAGATGCCTACCAATCCCCAGTTGATGCCGCCAATAACCGTTAAAAGCAATGCAATGCGGTCTAAAATGCTCATGGTATAATTACCCCTTTTGTTTGAATTTTCCGGCAAGCGCGCCGGTGGTTCTCAAGGCTAGTGTGGACGGCTCTTCAGCTTTTATGCGTTTTGCCCCCTCTGTTTTGGCAGCGCCCTTTTTAAAAAACAGCTCCCGCCAGCCCACAATCAAAAGAAAGGCACCGAACAGCCGGCGCAGCAGGGTCACATCCAGCCAAGCGGCCAAGAACGCCCCGGCGGCGCAGGCGGGCAGCCCCGCCAGCACGCACCCCAGCACGGCCTGTTTTTCCACCAGCCCCCGGCGAAGGTGGCCCCACAGGGCGGGCAGGGCGCAGCATATAAAGTAGAGAAGGTTTACGCCTCCGGCCTGCAGCTGTCCCATGTCTTGAACCAATGTCAGCCATAGAAGCAGCAGGGTGCCGCCGCCCACGCCAAATCCAGAGAGAACCCCGGTGGCGGCCCCTACCAGGGCAGAGAAAAACCCGTTCACAGGGCCAGCACCGCCCGCACGCCCCCGTAGAGGATCAGCGCCCCAAAGGCCCGGCGCAGCCAAGCGAGGGGCACCTTTTGAAAGAGCCTGCCGGAGAGCAGGCCGCCCACCGCTCCTCCCAACAGGTAGGGCCAGGCCGCGGCCAGGTCCACTCCGCCCTTGAGCCAGTAGACCGCCGCCGACACCAGGGACAGGGGCAGGATCACCGCCACCGAGGTGGCAAAGGCTTTGCGCTGCTCCAGCCCGGCCCACTGGGTGAGCAGCGGCACCAAAAACAGCCCGCCCCCCGCGCCAAACAGGCCGTTGCACAGCCCGGCAAGCCCGCCGGTGACAGCAAATTTCCCCGTGTTTTTCACATGGATGCCTCCCCTCGCTTCGATGTGCCTGCAATACAGTGTGCCCTTGCAATCGAAAAATATCCCAAGTGATTTTTCACATAAAGCCACGTTTTCCCTTCCATACTGAAAGCAGGAGGCGGAGCGCTTATGAAAAAGAGAATCTATGGGGTTTTGGGGCTGCTTCTGGCGCTTTTGGGGGCTGCCTGTGTCTCTCTGGCACGGATTTCCACCGGAGAGGAGTATGTGGCCGCGGCAGGGGCGCAGAGCTTGTACCGGCTGGACGTGGCCCGGGCCCGGGGCGCCATCTATGACCGGGACCTGTCCCCTTTAGTGGGGGGACAGACCCAATATGTGGCGGCAGTGGCCCCCACAATTCAGGCCATCGGCGCCCTGGAACAGGCCACCGGCGGCCAGTACCGGAACCAGCTGGCCTTGGCCCTGGAAAACGGCAGGCCCTTTCAGCTGATCTTGGAAGAGCCTGTGGAAGACCCCCGCATTGATGTATTCCAGGTGCCCCAGCGCTACAGGGAGGACCAGCTGGCGCCCCATCTGATTGGCTACCTGGACAGCACGGGCGGAGGGGCCTCTGGCATCGAGCTGGCTATGGACGACGTGCTGCGCCAGTATGAGGGGAAGATCTCCGTCACCTACCGGGTGGACGCGGTAGGCCGGGCCATCGCCGGGGAGGAGCGCCAAGTGGTGGACACCATGGAGGAGGCCGTGGGCGGGGTGGCCCTCACCCTGGACGAGGAAATCCAGCGGCTGGTGCAGCGGGAGGCTCAAAAACTGGGAAGGGGCGCTGTGGTGGTGACAGAGGTTCCCGGCTGTGAGATCCGCGCCCTGGCCAGTGTCCCGGATTTTTCCCCGGTGGACCTGGGCTCTGTGGAGGAAGAGGGCTCTCCCCTGGTGAACCGGGGGTTCTCCGCCTATGCCCCTGGCTCGGTGTTCAAGCTGGTGACGGCCGCCGCCCTGCTGGAGGAGGGCGTGGGGGACACCGCCTTCACCTGTGCGGGCTCCCTCAACGCTGGGGGGATGCAGTTCCACTGCATCAACAACACCGCCCACGGAGAGCTGGACCTGACGGGGGCGCTGGAGAAGTCCTGCAACTGTTACTTTATCAGCGCCGCCCGGGCCTTGGGCGCCCAAAAGGTGCTTTCCATGGCCTATAACCTGGGCTTTGGCCAGGCCCAGGAGTTTGGGCGGGGCCTGTGGGCCGCCTCTGGGGACCTGCCCGCCCTGCAGGACCTTTCCAACGTGCGGGCCCTGGCCAATTTTTCCTTTGGGCAGGGAGAGCTGACCGCCACGCCCTTGCAGCTGTGCGCCATGATGAACGCCATCGCCAACGGAGGCACCTACGCCTCTCCCAAGCTGGTGCTGGGCCTGGTGGATGAAGAGCGCCAGCTGACGGAGACCCCCTCTTCCGCGGACCGGGAGGGCCGGGTGATGAAGGCCTCTACCGCCCAGGCTTTGCGAGAGGCCCTGTTCTCCGCCGCGCGAGAGGGAACCGGAAGCCCCGGCGCCCCAGAGAACGGCACGGCGGGCATCAAGACAGGCACGGCCCAAACCGGCGTTTATGAGCAGGGGGAGGAGCTGCTCCACTTTTGGTACTGCGGCTTTGTCTGTGACAGCAGCGGCCCCCGCTGGTGCGTGGCAGTGCTCAAGGAGTCCTCCCAGGCGGATGGGGGTGTGACAGCCCGGGTGTTCCAACAGGTGGCAGAGGGGCTGATTTCCCTGGAGGCGGAGGAAACCGGAGAAACCTCCGGGCTCTCCGCTTGACAGAAGCCCTTGGGCCGGGTATAATGAAAGCACAGTGAAATAGTGGATTTTTGCGCGGAGAAGATGTCCTTTTCCTCCCGTTCAGAGAGGCGGCCGGTGGGTGAAAGGCCGTTGGGGAGAAAGGGCAGGCCGCTCCCGCTGCTTGGAATGCAGCGCAGCTTTCTGGCGCTTTGCCGCGAAGAGCGGCACGGCTTTCCGCCGTTACCGGGAGAAGAGAGACCTTTGGCGGCTGCCAGGGGTAATTTGGGTGGTACCACGGGCTTTTCC
>UQRL01000066.1 GCA_900543555.1 uncultured Oscillospiraceae bacterium
GCTCCACACCTCGCAAGTTTTTTGAAAAAAACTTGACTAAAAACTTTTACTTGTCCCTACTTTTCCCAAGCGCGGGCTTTTGGGCTAGCGTCTCTCAGCCAGCTCCGGCGCCTTTAAGCGCCGTGCGCGTCTTGTCCCGCGCGGCCACGCGCTAGTTGAAGCCGAATATTTTTTGGCTTAGGCGGTAAACAGCCAAGGTGAAACGCCGGGCCGCCGCGTTCTGGGCCCCCAGCACCCGGCCGAACATCCGGCGGGAAAGCAGAGCATAGTGGCGGGGATAGTCCCGCTCCATGTCCTGCCAAAAGCGGCGCTCCATCTCTAAATGCTCCGGTGTGCCAGAGCGGTATAACAGCACACAGGAAACGGTGGTGACAATCTCCAAATAATTCAGCAAATACCGGCGCAGGCGCTGGTTCTCCACCTGGTCCAGGTCCACCTGCTGGAACATGAGCCAGTTCACCTTCAACTGCTGGTTGATCCGGCGGATCATCACCGCCTCCTGCACGGACTGGTCCTCCCGACCGATGAAGTAGTGGTAGAACACCCGGTCCACATAGTACAGGGTTTTTACCCGGGTCATGGGCACATAGACGAACAGGTTGTCCACATAAAAGGTGTGAAGGGGCAGGTCCAATCCACAGTCCCGCAGCACCTGAGTGCGGTAGATCACCGAATGCATCAGCAGGTAATGCCCCTTGGGAAAATTGCCCACATCCTCCCAATGCAAAACCCGGTCTTTCGGAATGGCATGGGGGTAACGCATCACCTTTTTGTGCCTGGCCCCCGCCTTGTCGTACACAAAATCGCTGACCACCATGTCCACCAGCTGGTTGGTCTGCTTGAAGCGGCGCAGCAGCTTCATCAGGTCCTTAAGGACCTGGGGGTCTACCCAGTCGTCGCTGTCCACCACTTTGAAATAGAGGCCCGCGGCATTCTCCAGGCCCTTCATCACGGCTCCGCCGTGGCCGGCGTTCTCCTGATGGATGGCCCGGACGATGGTGGGGTATCTCTCCTGGAACTCATCCGCGATGGCGGCGGTGCCGTCCGTAGAGCCGTCATCCACGACCAAAATCTCGATTTCCTCCCCGCCGGGGAGCAGGGTTTCGATGCAGTGGCGCATATACTCTTGGGAATTGTAACAGGGCACCGTTACAGAAAGCAGTTTCACAGTGGCTCTCTCCTTTTTGGATTGTGACATACAAGATCAAAACTGTTACTGCTGGAGAAACCAGTAGCCCTCAAAGTCATCCTTCATCACCCGGTAACCGTTGGCGGTACAAGTATACTTGTATTGACGGATGAGGCTGCCCTGCTGGTCGTACTCCTCGAAGCACTGGTGTACGCCGTTGTTAACCGTGTAGCTGTCCCCCCGCCATTGGGCATTAGAGACCAGGCTGGAGTAGGGCAGGTCGAAGTCGTCCACCAGGGTGAAGGTCCCGGCGTTCTCATCCACCAGGTAGTAATAGACGTGGGAGTCCACCCCGTCCTCCATGTTGGCGGTGCCCACATCCTCCGGCACTTCCACTTGGAAGTCATCCCGGCTGGACATGGCGTAGTAGTTGTTGTCGTAGACCCGCAGGTAGAGCTGGCCCTCCTCCGGGGCTTCAAAGCCCAGGGCCTCAACCTCTTCGCTGGACATAAGCTCCACGTCGTGCTGGCCGTACTGGTAGGAGAAATCCCCCTGGGCCTCCAGGCTGTACTGGGCAAAGTCCGTGCCCTCCCAGAAATCGGGGTTGCCCACCATCCATACAATTTCGGGTTCTTCCCCCAAAGCGCACTTGATGATGGTGGAGGTCTCTCGGGAGCTGACGATGATGGAGTTGTCGCTCTCGTCATACTGGAGGGAGTTCAAATGGAGCCAGTCCCATTCCCCCTCGCTCCACAGGCCGAAGGGGTCGGTGGCCTGCACCGGGCGGGTGATGTCGAAATAGCTTTGGAACACCTGGGTGAAGTCCACAATGTGGGTGACTTCGCCGCTCTCCAGGTCAATTTGGAGCACTTGGTCCTCCACGGTTTCCCCCTCTAAATCGGTAGCCAAGGCCAGGATGGTGCCCTCGGGACCCCAGTTGATGTCGTGGTGAAGCTCGTATGTACCCAGGTCGTAAACCTGGGTGACCTGGCCAAAGCGGTTGAGCCGGGCCACTTTGGTGCTTCCCACACAGGTGATGAGGCTGCCGTCATCATCCCACAGGAAGCGGTCAGAGTGATAGCCCTCCAGCACCATCTCATAGCGCATGACGCCGTCGTTGTCATAGAAGAAGGTGTAGCCGTACTGGCCGCCGATGCCCATGGCGTAGTACAGGCCGTTGGAGAGCTCTTGCGCACTGTCGCCGTCCACGGTTTCCAGGGTTACATCGTAGCCAGAGGTGGGTTCAGGCATGTCGATGGTGAAGGAAGCGGACTGGGTTTGGGCGCCCTGGCGGTTATAGGCGGTGAGGGTGACGGTGTTCTCCTGCCCGGGCACCAGGCCAATAAGCAGGAACTCCTGCACCCGGCTGAAGCCATCCTCCCCGGCGTTGTTGGCCCAGGCGGTGTAATCCGGGATGGATTCATCCTCTACCGAGACGGTGTACTGAACCTTGGTGGGGTTGTTGGTGCCAAAGTACAGGTACAGGCCGTTGGAGCCGGTCCCAAAGGGGTTTAGGATGGCCAGGGGAGATTCCAGGGTGTAATTCCCCTCCTGGGTGAGCTGTAACAGCGTGTAGGCCAAACGGTCCTGGACTTCCTCATCGTAGTAAGTAAAGCCTTCCTCCTCGTACTCATCCGGGACAATCTGGGTGATCTCAATGCTGGCTTCCACAGGGCCGGTGTAAACCGTGACCCGCTGCGAGGCCTCCCGGTCGGCCACATCGCCGGTAGAGATGCTCCAATCCTCCCGGGTGGAAATCTCCGACTGGATAAAGGAGCTGGCCACGCCCCTGGCGATGAAATAGGCTGCCAGCGCCAGCACGGCCAGGCCCGCGATCACGCAGGAGAGGATAATTACCTTTTTCTTGGTACTGTGAGATTTGGAAGAACTGTGAGACTTCAAGCGGGACCAATCCTTTCATAAATGAAGTGGCACCAAAGGGAACCCGGCACAGCGGGACGCCCTTTGGCCGTTGGCTAGGCCAGGGATCGCCTATCCTCTTTATTATAGTATTTTCACAGCGCTTGTCCAGAAAAAATTTGTAAATTCCCCCACGGGGGAAACCTTATTTTTTATGGCGCGGCTGTCCGCTTTAGTATATCCGATCTGGCTTTCCCCAGGCTAAAGGAAACCGATTCCCCTGGGAATTGGGACGAAATTTACCGAAGTCTTCCGCCGCAGAAGAGGGAGGGCCCACGCGGACCCTCCCTCTGCAGTTTCCATCAAATATTCTGGTACTCCTCCAACAGCTGGCGGGCCAGCTTGGCATTGACCGTGACAAAGCCCTGGGGGTCCACAAAATCCAGAGAGCGCAGCACCTCTTGGGACTGGCGGTATACCTCCAGCTTAGTGGAATGGTACACAGGCTCTGGCTTGCGGGGCAGGAAAATGGCAAACTCCATCTCCTCCCCATTGATTCGGCTGAAATAGGCGTGCAGCCGCTCCACCCGGTATGTGCGCTGGATGATTGTGCACAGGGCGTTCTTCACCAGCTCCACAGCCACGTCATCAAAGCCCGCGTCGAGAATGAGGATCTTCTCCTTCAGCTCTGCCAAATTTTTTACCCGGCGCTTGGTAAAGGACTGCACCTCTGGGGTGGGTTCCATGGAGGCTGCTTCCCCCCCGGGAGCTACACACACCACATACCCTGCCTCGGGGTCGGTATACAAAAAGGAATGGGCCATTGCCGCAAAATAGTTGCAGCGGTTGCAGCGCCAATCGAACAGCGTTTCATCCAAAATGCGGCGCTTGAGCTCTGGGTTTTCCTTGGCGTTGATGCTGGCGTAAAGCCGGTACTTTTGCGGCTCTCCGCACTGGGGGCAGATAATATCCTTGACGATCTCTGTTGACATTCCCTTGCTCCCTCCCGCGCTCAGCCTTCAAAGGGCAGGTCCGTGCCCTCCTCTGCGGGAGCCTGGGAAGCCTGCTGGGGGGCAGGTCCTTCCGCAGGGGCGCCAGCGTCCGTGGAAGGCGCGGGCTGCTGAGCAGGGGAAGCCGTCTCGCCAGGTGCGGGGGCCTCCGCAGGGGCAGTGGGGTCCTCATCAAAGACCTGCACATCCTCCAAGGTCACCTCTTCCCTGGCCTCCTCCTGGCTGCCATAAAACTTTTCCAGCTGGTCCAGGGCACTGTCCAAGGCGCGCTCGATCTGATCCAAAGAAGCGCAGTGCCCCTCCGTGACAGGGTTCTCCTTGTCGCGCAGGCTGTGATAGTAATAGCGGCCCAAGGCCAGATACTCCTTTTCCGCCGCTTTCTCCTGGCAGCGGATCACCGCACGGATGCGGTTGAGCTGGGCTGCCCTGCGGTTCTTTTCTCCCAAATAGCCGGCCGCTTCTCCCACGGCCCTGCCAATGCTCTTCAAAAATTCCATAACGATGCCACCTTTCCGCCTGCGGAGCGCGATTCACGCAAAGGGCCAACCGCCCCCTGCGCAGCCCGCAGCGCTGGTTTGCCGGGGAGGCCCCGCCGCGCCCGCAGCACAAGCCAAACCCCGCCTGTTGTGCATATTATACCCCATCTCTGGGAAAATGACCAGACCTTTCCCAAAATTCTATGGAGGGGCCAGAAAAAGTTCTGAAAAACGCTTGCGCTTTTCCCCTGTTTCTGATACAGTATGGGGCGCGATAGAACAAATGTTCTGTTTCGATTAAAAAACACAGCGCCTGCCCCTTTGCCGCAAGGAAGGGAGGCCTGCTGCAGGAGAGGAAAGGAGCGGGATAAGATGGACTTTATGAAGTGGAGCCAGTCCTATTGGGAGGAGGCTGCCCGCGTGCAGGAACGGATGAACCTGCTGCGCCAGGAGCCAGAGACACAAGACCGCCAGGCTGCCCGCAGCCGCAGAAGGCGGTTGGCCCTGTTGTATGAGATGTACCTGGAATGCCGCCAAACCGCCCGGCTTTTAGAGCACCGGGCCAAGCAGGAACGGAGGGGGCAGCGGTGAAAAGGAGAATTCTAAACTTGGACGAGCTCCGGCACGAGCTGGCCGCGGCCCAGACCGGGGGCGCCACCAACCGGAGGATGCTGGACGCGGCGGGCCGGGTGCTCTACGACACCCGGGAGACCAACGGCGCGGTGGGGGACTATGCCCTCTATACGGAGATCGTCC
>UQRL01000067.1 GCA_900543555.1 uncultured Oscillospiraceae bacterium
GGTGCGAAGGCCCTTTTTGCATGTTCTCAGCCAGAGGGACCGGCCTATGCCAGCCCTGTGAGCTGGGGCAGAATCATACTGACCGCGGGGATATAGGTCACCAGAAGCAACCCCACGAGGATAGCTACATAATACCAGAGCATGTAAGGCATGGTTTTGGAGAGGGTGCTCCGGCCCACCTTGATGGCCACAAACAGGGTGTTGCCTACGGGCGGCGTGATGTTGCCAATGCACAGGTTGTACACCAGCACCAGGCCGAAGTGGATGGGGTCCATGCCGAAGGTCTGCACGATAGGCAGGAACAAGGGGGTGAAAATCAGGATGGCGGGGGTCACGTCCATAAAGGTGCCAGCTACCAACAGGATCAGGTTCATGATGAGCAGGATGATGATGGGGTTGTCCGTGATGCCCAGCAGCAGGGCGGACACCGCCTGGGGGATCTGTAAGAAGGCCATGACCCAGCCCAGGATGTTGGACACACCAATGAGAAACACCACCATGCCGCTCATTTTGGCGCTCTCCACCACAATGTTCCAGAAGGACTTGAGGGTGATGTTCCGGTAGCAGATGCCTAGGATCAGGGAGTAGATCACCGCGATGGCAGAGCCTTCCGTGGCGCTGAAAACGCCGGCTACAATGCCGCCAATAACCACCACGATCAAGGAGAGGGAGGGAAGTGCCTGCAGGGTGGCCTTGCCCAGGGTGGCCCAGCTGAACTTGCCGGGGGTGCCTTTATATCCCTTCTTCTTCGCTAGGATAATGGCCACCGCAATGCAGCACAGGGCCCAGATGACGCCGGGCAAGTAACCCGCCATGAACAGAGCCGCTACGGAAGTGCCGCCAGCGGCCAAAGAATAGGTAATCAGCGCGTTGGAGGGTGGGATCAGCAGGCCAGAGGGGGCAGAAGCGCCATTGGTGGCGGCGCACAGGTCCTTGTCATAGCCCTGCTCCTCCTCGCCTTCCCGCACCATGGAGCCCACGGCGGCGGCAGCGGCGGAGGCCGAACCAGAGATCGCTCCAAACAGGGCGTTGGCGCCCACGTTGGTCACCAGCAGCGCCCCGGGCAGCTTGCCCAGAATGGCCATGACGAAATTCACCAGCCGTTTGGCAATGCCCCCTTGGTTCATCAGGTTGCCCGCCAGGATGAAGAAGGGGATAGCGGTCAGGCTGAATTTGCTCATGCCCACAAAGATGCGCTGGGCCCCTGTGACCACAGAGATGTCCAGAGGGACGGTTTGCAGAATCGTGACCAGGGAAGCAATGCCAATGGAGTAGGAGATGGGAACGCCTACCACCAGCAACACTGCCAGAATGCCAATGATCATCAGCAGAGATTGCATTGCCATAGCTTACGCCCCCTCCTTTTTGCCTTTGCAGATGTCGTAGATGTTCAAGATGGTGTACAGGATGTTGATGACACCACACACCGGCATGGCCACATAAAATACACCTACGGCCACCCCCAGAGAAGAGGTCATCTGGCCCATGGCCAGCAGGGTGATGCGGTAGCCTCCATAGATGAGGATGATGGCGGAGAAGGCCATGGCGATGAGTTCGCCAAAGATCCCAAGAATTTTTTGGGCCCCCAAAGGCATCTTTTCCACCACCACGGGGATGTTCATGTGGCCCCGCTCCCCGGTGATGAGAGAGGCGCCGAACAAGCTGGCCCAGGCGAACAGGTAGCCCACCAGTTCTTCCGACCAGGTGGAGGGGTTGTTTAAGACATAGCGGGTAAAGACCTGCCAGCAGGTCAGGGCGGTCATGGCAATCAGGCTTACTCCCGCCAGGACATTCATAATACGGTTGAGCACTTTACGGGTAGCTTGCATACAGAAATGCCCTCCTTTCACTGGGAATCCGCCGGGTACTCGGCGTTGTGCTCCTGGATGAGCTCATAGATGGGGGCCAGATCGGGATAATCCTCCAGCATCTCGTCGTGCATAGGGGCAACAGCCTCCTGGAAGGGGGTAATGTCCGGATAGCTGAAATTCACGCCTTGCTCATTCTCAGCTTTTTCTTTGGCCTCCTCTACAGCGGTTTCCCAGGCATCCCGCTGAGTCTGATTGAGGATTTGGAACCCCTCGTCAAAGATGGCCCGCTCTTCCTCGCTCAGACCTTCCATAAAGTCCAGGTTGCCGATAAGGATGTCGGGAATCATCTGGTGCATGGTGTAGGAGTAATACTTACAGATGTCACCGTGGCCGTTGTCTGTCAAGGCCAGCTCGTTGTTTTCCGCTCCGTCCAGCATCTGGGACTGAAGGGCCGTGTACACGTCGCCAAAGCCCATGGGGGTGGCAGAGCCCCCCAGCAGCTCCATCATCCGCACGTTGGTGGGGGATTGCTGCACCCGAATCTTTAAGCCCCGCAGGTCCTCCGGCGTCTCGATGGGTGTGTTGATGGTGTAGAAGTTCCGGGTGCCCGCGTCCAGCCAGGTCACAGCCTCAAAGCCTGCCTGCATGGTGGACTCGAAAATGGGTCCCACGATGTTTGGGTCGTCCATGGAGGCGTGGTAGGCCTCGGGGCTGGCGAACAGGTAGGGCAGGTTGAAGAGGGTGTAGTTGTCTGAGAAGGTCTCCAGCAAGGAGTTGGAGGCCACGCAGAAGGTGATGGCGCCGGTCTGTGTCAACTGCACCATCTCGTTCTGAGAGCCCAAAAGCTCGCTGGGGAAGATCTGGATGTCATATTTGTCCCCCAGCTCCCCTTCAATGTACTCCTCAAAAGCCAGCAGGCCCGTATGGGTGGGGTGGTTGGTGGATTGGTTGTGGCCAATGCGGATAATCTGTACGCCACTGGCGGAGGCGCCTCCCGAGCAACCGGAAAGGGCTGTCAATGCCAACGCGCCAGCCAGTGCAAGGGCGGCCGTGCGCAGTATTTTTTTCATAGAGCCTTCCTTTCTCCGAAAAGCTGTTTACACGCCGGAATAAGCGGAGAAGCCGCCGTCAATGGGAATGCACACGCCGGTGATGAAACTGGCGGCTTCGTTGTTCAGCAGGAAGAGTACAGCCCCTGCCAGCTCTTTCTCCGAGTCGCCAAAACGTCCCATGGGGGTGGCCGCCAGAATTTTTCCGGTGCGGGCAGTGGGGGTACCATCCGGGTTAAAGAGCAGGGCGGCGTTCTGTTTGGTGGAGAAGAAGCCGGGGGCGATGGCGTTTACCCGGATGCCCGCCTTGGAGAAGTGCACCGCCAGCCACTGGGTAAAGTTGGTGATGGCTGCCTTGGCACCGGAGTAGGCGGGGATTTTGGTCAGGGGTGTGTAGGCGTTCATGGAGGAGATGTTCAGAATGTTGCACCCTTCCCGGCCCACCATCTGCCGTGCAAAGGCTTGGGTGGGGATAAGGGTGCCGATGAAGTTCAGGTTGAAGACAAATTCCACGCCGCTTTCATCCAGGTCGAAAAAGCTCTTGGTGTCTGCCTCCAGGTCGCCGGGCTCAAAGTACTCCTTGTCGGTGGTGGCCCGGGGATTGTTGCCTCCCGCCCCGTTGATCAGCACGTCACAGGGTCCCAGGTCGGCCATAACCTGGTCTGCCACGGCATAGCACATATCCTTGTCCAGTACATTGCATTTGTAGGCCCGGGCCACGCCGCCCTCGCCGTTGATCTCCCTGGCAAACTGCTGGGCGGCCTCCTCGTTCAGGTCCAGCAGGGCCACCTTGGCCCCCGCCCGGGCCAGCACCTTGGCAAAGGCGGAGCAGAGCACGCCGCCCGCGCCGGTGACAACCGCTACCTTTCCAGTTAGATCAGTGTTCAGCACGTTCTTTTCCATGTTCATACCATCCTTTCCTGGCTATCATGCCTTCTGGGCCTTTTCACAGGCCTCAAAGAGTCCATTGATGTACGCGGCTCCCAAAGCCCGGTCATATAGCCCGTAGCCGGGTTTTCCGGTCTCGCCCCAGATCATGCGGCCGTGGTCGGGGCGGACGTAGCCGTCAAAGCCGGTTTCCACCAGGGCTTTGACGATCTCGTACATATCCAGGCTGCCGCAGCTGGACAGGTGGGCCCGCTCCTCAAAGGAGCCGTCCTCCAAAATCTTCACGTTGCGCAGGTGCATAAAGCCAATGCGCCCGGCGGCGGAGTACTTCCGCACCAAGGCGGGCACGTCGTTGAACTTGGCGCAGCCCAGGGAGCCGGTGCACAGGCACAAAGCGTTGGAGGGGGAATCCACGATGGAGAGGTAGCGGTCCAGGTTCTCCTCGCAGGTGATGACACGGGGCAGGCCGAAGATGGGATAGGGCGGGTCATCGGGATGCAGGGCCATGACCACGCCGCACTCCTCGGCCACGGGAATGACCTTCTTCAAAAACACCTCGATGTTCTTCCACAGGCCCTCCTCGCCCAGCTCGCCGTAGGCGCGGATTAAGTCCCGCACCTGCTCCTGGGTGTAGCTGGAGTCCCATCCCGGCAGGTGGATGTCGTCGGTGAGGGGGTTCAAGCCCTGCATCTGCTCCCAGTACATCACCAGGCTGGTGGAGCCGTCCGGGGCCTTTTTATCCAGCTGGGTGCGGGTCCAGTCGAACACCGGCATAAAGTTGTAGGTGACGCACTTCACGCCGTACTTGGCGCAGCGGCGCACGTTCTCGCAGTAGGCTTCGATGTGGGCGTCCCGCTTCTCCGTGCCCAGCTTGATGTCCTCGCTGACAGGGATGGACTCCACCACGTCAAAGACCAGGCCGTGCTCTTCGCACTGGGCTTTCAGGCGGGCCAGGGACTCCTCTGGCCACACTTCTCCGGGTTTTACATCGTACACAGCGGTGACAATGGAGCGCATGCCGGGGATTTGGCTGATGTACTCCAGAGAGATGGGGTCGGAATCCCCATACCAGCGGAAGGAAAGTTTCATAATGTCTTTTCTCCTTTCATAAGAGGCGGGGATGTTACCCCTGGATACCGATGAATTTTTCCACGTTGTTGTAGCAGATATCCTGTACCATGGAGCCCAGCAGAGCGTAGTCGGCAGGGGCCTGGCCATCTTCCACCCAGCCGCCGATCACGCGGCACAGGATGCGGCGGAAGTACTCGTGGCGGGGATAGGACAGGAAGGAGCGGGAATCCGTGAGCATGCCCACAAAGCGGCTGAGCACCCCGATGTTAGCCAAATCCCGCAGCTGCTTCTCCATGCCGTCCAG
>UQRL01000068.1 GCA_900543555.1 uncultured Oscillospiraceae bacterium
ATTCCCTGGTCTCCCAGGTGGAGCCGGACTACACCATTGGGCTTCTCACTTCTTACTCCATGCCCGATGTGGGCAAGCAGCAGTTGGAATCGTGCATTGCCCAGTACGCGGACGACCGCAACGGGGACGGCCAGGTCAAGGTGGTTATCTCCAACTATGTATTTTCGGATTCGGATACGATAGATTATCAGATCCAACAGGCCTCTGTGGTGCGCTTTATGGGAGAGGCCTCCACCAACGAAGCGATGATTTACCTTCACGATGAGGTGGCGTTCAACTCCCTGGAGGATTCCTTTGACGGCTTTTTCCAGTATAATGACGGCACAGCTATGCCAGAAGATGCCAAGGATTATGAAAACGCCATGGTCTCCTGGAATGACTTGAAAGGCTTTGCGGAATTTGTGCCGCAAACAACCGAGGAGGACTCCTATGACGCCGAGGTGCTCACGGAGCTGTTCGGGCGTTTGCGTATTTCCGTGCGGGCCGCTGAGGGCTCTTCCATCGAAAAGAAGGAGAAGGATATGGAGTATCACAGCGCCTCCTTGGCACTGTTAGAGCGCATCCGAAAAGACGAAAAGATCAATGGTGAAACTGCTGTGGAAGAGGGATGAACATGGGTCCGGTAACGATCTTTGACTCCACCCTGCGGGACGGCGCCCAGGGCGCGGGGGTGACCTTTTCTTTAGAGGATAAACTCCAGGCGGTGCGCCTGCTGGACCAGGTGGGCGTTCAGTATGTAGAGGCTGGCAACCCGTGCTCCAATCCAAAGGACGCGAAGTTTTTCCAGCGGGCAGCGGGCCTTTCCTTAAAAAACGCACGCCTTGTCTCCTTTGGCAGCACCCGCAGGAAAAATACCGCCCCAGAGGAGGACCAAAGCCTGGCGGCGGTGCTGGCTGCCCAGACGCCTGTTTGCTGTGTGTTTGGCAAGTGCTGGAAATTCCATGTGGACCGGGTGCTGGAAACATCTTATGAGGAAAATTTCCGGATGATCGAAGAGAGCTGCCGGTTTTTGAAAGCCCATGGCCGGGAAGTGATTTTTGACGCGGAGCACTTCTTTGACGGCTGGAAGGATGATCCGGATTTTGCCTGGGAGGCGCTGCGCGCAGCTGTGCGGGGCGGGGCGGACATCGTTTGCCTGTGCGATACCAACGGCGGCGTTTTCCCTCAGGAAGCCGGGCGCATTGTCAGAGAAGTGGTCAGCCGCCTTTCCGTGCCGGTGGCGGTCCACTTCCATGAGGACTGCGGCATGGCCACCGCCAATTCCATTGTCAGCGTGCAGGCTGGCGCCTCTCAGGTGCAGGGGACGCTGCTGGGCTTTGGAGAGCGCTGCGGGAACGCCAACCTCTCCTCCATCATCCCCGATTTGCAGCTAAAGCTTGGCATCCCCTGCATCCCCCAGGAGGAGCTGCTTCATCTGACCCATCGGGTCCGGGAGCTGGCGGCTATCGCCAATGTGGATGTGCCCGTTTGGATGCCCTATGTGGGGGAAAACGCCTTTGCCCACAAGGCTGGAATGCATGCCGCCGGGGTGCTGAAATCTCCCCGCTCTTTTGAGCATGTGGACCCTTACCTGGTGGGCAACGCCCGGCGCTTTCCCGCCTCAGAGATCTCTGGCCGCGCGGTGGTGCTGGAGAAGGTCAAGCGCATCTTCCCCCATGTGGGGGTGGACTCCCAAGAGGCCCGGGCCCTGCTGCACGAATTGAAAACGCTGGAATCCCAAGGCTACCAGTTTGAGGGGGCGGACGCCTCTTTCGAGCTGTTGGTGCGCAAGCGCCTGCGGCCCTTCCCACCCTTTTTCGAGCTGTTGTACTACCACATTTACACCGATTACAGCGAAGGCCGTGACCGGGGTGCAAGCGCTACGGTAAAGGTCCGGGTTGGCGGCGAGATCCAGCTTATGGCCGCCGAGGGCAACGGTCCTGTCAACGCCCTGGACCAGGCCCTTCGCAAGGCGTTGGAGATCTTTTACCCGGTGCTTTCCCAGGTTAAGCTGACAGACTACAAGGTCCGTGTGCTGGACAGCAAGAGTGCCACCGCTGCGGGTGTTCGGGTGCTCATTACTTCCAGCGACGGGGAGGACGCCTTCACCACAGTGGGTGTCTCCGGGGACGTGGTGGCCGCCAGCTGGAAAGCCCTGGAGGATTCCATGGAATACCTCCTTTTAAAGGCGGCACGGAAAAATGGGGAAGAGAATGCTGCCTCTTTGCCATAAGCGATGGTGCGGGCGGGGGCCTATCCGGCTTCCGCCTTTTTTCTGTTTTAGAAGCGCCCCCTTTTTCAAAACGCCCCTCTTGACAAGAAAAATTCTAAAATATCGTTGCTTTTTCACGGCAGAATCTCTATAATGGGATTGAGTGAGGAGCTTGTCCCCACAGCTCAGAAAAGGAGTGATTTTCCAATGAAATTAGGTGTGCTCACCAATGTCATCGGCGAGACCCCCCTGCCGGAGGCTCTTGCCTACTTCAAGTCCCTGGGCGCCCAGATGGTAGAAATCGGCTGCGGCGGTTACCCCGGCAAGGATCACTGCGATCCCGGCGTTCTGCTCCACGATGAGGCGAAGTTCAACGAGTTCGTCAAGACGATCGCGGACTCTGGCCTGGAAATCAGCGCCCTCAGCTGCCATGGAAACCCCATCCACCCCAACAAGGAGATGGCCAAGCAGTTTGATGACGATATGCACAATGCCGTGCTCATGGCCGAAAAGCTGGGAATCCATCAGATCAACTGCTTCTCCGGCTGCCCGGGCGACTGCCCCGAGAGCAAAAACCCCAACTGGGTGGTCTGCGCTTGGCCCCCCGAGTATCTGGAGGTTTTGGACTGGCAGTGGAATGAGGTGCTCATCCCCTACTGGAAGGATTTTGTGGCCTTTGCAAAAGCCCATGGCGTGAACAAGATCGCTCTGGAGATGCATCAGGGCTTCTGCGTTCATAACACCTATACCCTGAAGAAGCTTCGGGACGCGGTGGGCCCGGAAATCGGCGCCAACCTGGACCCTAGCCACTTGATTTGGCAGGGTATGGACCCCATCAAGGTCATCCGCGCTCTGGGCGGCGAGGCCATCTTCCATGTTCACGCAAAGGATACCAAGATCGACCCCATCAACGCCCCCATCGACGGCACTTTGGACGCCCGTCCCTACACCGATGAGATCCATCGCTCTTGGATTTTCCGCTCCATTGGCTACGGCCATGATGAGCTGTTCTGGAAGGACTTTGTCAGCCAGCTGCGCCTGGTGGGCTATGACTACGTCCTGTCTATCGAGCATGAGGACAGCCTGATGAGCAAGAACGAGGGCCTGGTCAAGGCCTGCGATGTGCTCAAGCGTGCCATCACCTTTGAAGATAAGATGACGGACCTGCGCTGGGTATAAACCTGAAACAACCGAAAAAGGGCCCCTCCGGGAAAGCCGGAGAGGCCCTTTCTATCAGGCAGAAAAGGAACGCGTCCTACTTAAGGCCGTTTTTTTCCAGAGGCGGCTCCGACAGGGGAGGCAGGGCCCCTGTTTCACGGAAGGCGGCGTACAGGCTGCACAGCCCCAGCACATAAAAAAGGACCCAAAGGTTCCGGGCCACCAGCGAGAAATAGATGGCGGCCAAGGAAGCCAGCGGATGGATCTTCACAGTGGAGGATACCAGCCGGGGCTCCACTACCTGCCGGATGCACACGATCACCAGCCAGCCGATGAGAATTCCCAGGGCCCGGGCATATTCCCCCACCAGCAGCTGGTAGATTGCCACCGGGGCCAGCACCATGCCGGGCCCCAACACGGGGAGCACATCCGCGACAGCGGCGATTAAGCCGGTCATCAGGGGATAGGGGATGCCCAGCACCGCCATAATCACGCAAGTCTCGCAAAAGGTGAGAAAATAGAGAAACAGATAGGAGAGCACATATTTCCGTCCTGTCCCTCCAGAATTTTTCACCGCTGCGCTGACATGGCGCGCCGCTCCGTCAGAGAAGAAACCGCGTCCCCAGGACAGGAACCCTTTCATGTCCCGGGTGAAGAAGAAGGCTGCGCAGACGGTCACAATCACCAGCGTCACCACGGTGGGCAAAGAGGTCACCAGGTCCAGCGCTGCGCGCGCACAGGCTGTCACCAGTTCCATGCTGTTCTGTAGCGCGTCCAGCAGCTCCTGCCGGTGGCGCTCTAAAAATGACAGGTCCAGCTGCCCCAAAAAGCCCTCCGCCTGTTCCAAAAAATCGGCCACAGGTTGGGAAAACTCCGCAAACCCCGTTTGAGAAGCCCTGGTTAAGAAAGCGGTGAGCTCCCGCACAGCCAACACGCCCAATAAGGCCAGGCTGCCGCAAAGCGCAACCAGGGCAAGCGTTGTGGCGGCCAGTGCCGCGCCTCCCCGGGGCATGCGCAGGCGCTCTTGGAAAAAACCTGCAAGGGGCTGAATGGCCAAGGCGATAAGAAACCCCGCTAGAAAGGGCAGCGTGTACAGAAAGGTCTTTACCCAGAGGTAGAACAGCAGGGAATACCCGGCAAAAAACAGGGCCAGCGGCGCCAACCTCTTCCATCGGCTTGCTTGGAACATGGGTTCACCCTCCTTTCCGCTTTTCCCTTATAGTATAGGCAGTTTAGGAGGGCTATACCCCTTTTAGACCAAAAAAGGGTCCCGCATTTCAGGTGCGGGACCCTTACTTTTCTCTTTCTTCTCCTGTTAATAGCCAATACACAGAGACATTCAATATCTCGGAGAGGGCCAAAAGCTCAAAATCCGTGACGAAGCGGATCTGCCCTTCCAGCTTGGA
>UQRL01000069.1 GCA_900543555.1 uncultured Oscillospiraceae bacterium
GTGGACGGCATCCACTTTGACGACTACTTCTACCCCGCGGAAGACCCCGCCTTGGACAGCGCCGCCTATGAGGCCTACGCCCAAAGCGTGGAGGAGCCCCTGCCCCTGCTGGAGTGGCGGGCCGCCAATATCAACGCGATGGTGGCCCAAGTGTATGAGAGCATCAAGGCGGTGAAACCGGGGGTGGTGTTCGGCATCTCCCCCCAGGGAAACATGCAAAACGATGAGGCGATGGGAGCGGATGTGGCCACCTGGGCCGCTGTGCCCGGCTATGTGGACTACCTGGCGCCCCAGCTGTATTACAGCTTTGAGAACGAGGCCCTGCCCTACCAACAGGCGCTGGAGGAGTGGGCCGCCCTGCCCCGGCACCAGGGGCTGGAGCTCTACGCAGGGCTGGCCCTGTACAAGGCCGGCACAGACGCCGACGGCGGCACCTGGCTCCTGCGGGACAACATCATCGCCCTGCAGGCGGAAGCGGCCCTGAACGGCGGGTATCAGGGGGTTATCCTCTACTCCTCAGAGTACCTGGAAGCGGAGCAGGCAGCCAAGGAGGTGGAAAACGCCGCGGCACTGCTGGGCCAATATTGACGGATAGCGATTTAAAGTGGTATAATAGCAAAATCGAGAGATGTCGAAATCTGAAAACAAAGGAGACGGGTACCATGAATGAGATCAATGAGATCGGCTCCCGCCTGCGGGAACTGCGGGAAGCCAGCGATTACACCGTAGAGCGCCTGTCCGCAGAGCTGAAGGTGGACCCAGAGGTATACCGGGGCTACGAGCAGGATGGGAAGGATATCCCCATCAGCCTGATCTATGAGGTAGCCAATAAATTTGGGGTGGACTTTGCCGAGATCCTCACCGGCACGCCCGCCCGTTTGGACACCTATCACATTGTGCGCCGGGGCCACGGCCGGGTGGTCAACCGCAACCCAGAGTACCACTTTGAGGACCTGGCCTACCGCTATGCGGACAAGGTGATGCAGCCCCTGCTGGTCACTCTGGAGCCCAGCGACAAGCCCGCGGGGCTGATTACCCACGCCGGGCAGGAGTTCAACCTGGTGCTGGAGGGCACGGTGATTGTGGTGATTGGGGACAAGGAGTTCACCCTGACAGCGGGGGACTCCATCTATTTCAACCCCACCATTCCCCACGGCCAGCGCTGCGGCGGGGACGTAAAGGCCCGGTTTGTCACCGTCATCGCAGAGTGACCGGCGCAGTGCCTGGGCACTCAAGTCGCGCACGGCGGCGCGTGACCGCGCGGGACAAGACGCGAACGCCGCTTTAGGGCGGCGGGGTTTTCTGAGAGACGCTAACTGGAAAGCCCGCGCCCGAGTCAGATAGAGACAAGTAAAAGTTTTGCCAGCTTTTTCAAAAGCTGCGAGGTGTGGAGCAGCGCTCCACGGCCCTAAGGGGGTTGCAAGGACCGTAGGTCCTGCCTTCCCATACACAAAAAAGGGGGGACGAATGTCCCCCTCTTGGGGTGCCACAGAGGCCGTTGCCCCAGGGCTTGAGAGAGGGAAATGAGCATCTTAGGGAAAAATCCAGTGTTTATGCGGGTTTGCCAAGATGCTCAGGTGAGCATCTAAGAGCCCGCCCCTTTTCTAAGATGCTCATGTGAGCATCTGGTGAAAGCCGCATGTTTCCTAGCTTTTTTCTTTAGATGCTCATTTTCTCATTTCAAGTAGGGGCTTGAGAAATCAAAATGAGCATCTTAGGGAAAAACCCAGTGTTTATGCGGGTTTGCGAACTTGCTCAGGTGAGCAAGTTGCCGGTCTTATTCTTGTTAAGATGCTCATGTGAGCAAGTTCCGAAAGCCGCATGTTTCCTAGCTTTTTTCTTAACTTGCTCATTTTCTCATTTCAAGTAGGGGCTTGAGAGAGGGAAATGCACCAGTAAGGCGAAAAAGCCAGGTTTTATGCGGGTTTTGCTTACTCATGCAGGTGCATGAGTAAGGAGCTTATTGATGCAGCTTTCCCGCTTACTGGTGCAAACGTCGCAGTAAGCAGAAATGGCTTATTTCCTGGTTTTTTTAGCTTACTCGATCACTTTTGGATTTCAAGTAGGGGGGCAACCCCCAGGATGGAAAAGGATGTGTTACCCGTGGACTACTTATTGAAAAAATTCCTGCCCCGTATCGAGTTTGACTCCTACGAGGATTTCAAAGCCAATTATAAAGTGAACGTGCCGGAGAACTTCAACTTCGGCTTTGACGTGGTGGACGCCTGGGCCGAAGAGGAGCCGGAGAAAAAGGCCCTGGTCTGGTGCGACGAGGAGGGCAACGAGAAGGATTTCACCTTCACCGACATCAAGCGCCTCTCCAACAAGGCCGCCAATTTCTTCAAAAGCCTGGGGGTGAAGAAGGGCAGCGTGGTCATGCTCATCCTGCGCCGCCGGTGGGAGTATTGGGTCTGCGCCACAGCCCTGCACAAGCTGGGGGCCATTTTGATTCCCGGCACCCTGCAGCTGACCAAAAAGGACATCGTCTACCGGGGCAACGCCGCCCAGGTCTGCGCCATTGTCTGCGTCAACGACCCCTTTGTCATCCAGCAGGTGGAGGCCGCCCAGCCGGACATCCCCTCTCTGAAAAACAAGATCCTGGTGGTGGAAAAGCGGGAGGGCTGGCTGGACCTGAACGAGGAGATGGAGAAGTTCTCCGATGCGTTCCCCCGCCCCACCGGGGAGGAGGCCACCCGCTGGGATGACACCATGCTGGTGTACTTCACCTCTGGCACCACGGGCATGCCCAAGATGGTGCAGCACAACTTCTCCTATCCCCTGGGGCACATTGTCACCGCCAAGTACTGGCAGCAGGTGGAGGAGAACAAGCTGCACATGAGCGTCTCCGACTCTGGCTGGGCCAAGTTCGGCTGGGGCAAGATCTACGGCCAGTGGGTCTGCGGCGCCGTCATCTTCTGCTACGACATGGAGGCAAAGTTCAACCCCCGCCACCTGCTGGAGCACCTGGAAAAGTACAAGGTGACCACCTTCTGCGCGCCGCCCACCATGTTCCGGTTCATGCTCCAGGAGGACGTGACCAAGTACGATTTGTCCAGCATCCACCACTGCTGCATTGCCGGAGAGCCCCTGAACCCGGAGGTCTTTAAACAGTGGCTGGAGCTGACCGGCCTGAAGCTGTACGAGGGCTTTGGCCAGTCGGAAAGCTCGGTGATGCTGGCCAACTTTAAGTGGTTCGAGCCCATCCCCGGCTCCACGGGCAAGCCCTCTCCTCTGTACGATATCCAGCTGGTGGACACTGACGGAAACCTGTGCGAGGACGGCGAGGAGGGCACCATCGCCGTGATGGACGTGAAGCACAACCCGCCCACGGGCCTGTTCACGGGCTACTTTAAAAACCCGGAGATGACAGAAGAAAAGCTGGGCGGCGCCTACTATGACACCGGCGATGTGGCCTGGCGGGACAGCGACGGCTACTACTGGTTTGTGGGCCGCAACGACGACGTCATCAAGTGCTCCGGCTACCGCATTGGGCCCTTCGAGGTGGAGAGCGCCCTGCTGGAGCACCCTGCCGTGGTGGAGTGCGCCATCACCGGCGCGCCGGACCCCATCCG
>UQRL01000070.1 GCA_900543555.1 uncultured Oscillospiraceae bacterium
GCAGAAGCCTTTTCTGGAACCACTCGCCTAGCGAGTGGTTTTCTAAATACAAAAAAGCAGCGGGTGCATGACCCGCTGCCATTTTCTTGAAAAGAGCAGCTTATCCCTCCGCCGCTTTGTTGATGCAGGCAATAGCGTTCAGGCTTCGGGGATAGCCGATGTAGGGCAGGCACTGGGAGACCACCTTGGTGAGGAACTCTTTGCCGTTGCCCAGATTTATGTTGCCCTTGGCGTGGGCGGTGAGCTGAGGTTCGCACCCGCCCTGGGCGGCCAGGTAACAGAAGGTGACCATTTCCCGCTGTTTCAAATCCAACCCGGTGCGGGTGTAATAATCTCCAAAGCAGTTGGCTGCCAGCCACCGGTTGATGGTACCCTGCTTCCAGGCTTCCAGCATGTGGGGCCCAAAGATGTCCGCCTGGGCTTGGGCGCCTTTTTCCAGCCGGTCCTCCAGAGTGGTGGTGGCCTGTCCCTCCAGAGGCAGCGTTACGCCCCTTGCCTCTAAAACCTCGTTTGTGGCTTTGAGGAAGGGCATTACACGGCCGATTCCCAGGTAATCCACCGCCTGATAGACCACTTCCTTGGCCATCACTGGGGTGACGCCGCTGTCCAGGGCGGCGGGCAGTTCTTCCCGGAAGGCGTCGATGCCCTGGCAGCCCAGCAAGGTGGCCAGGATGGCCAGGTGGCGGGTGGCGGCATCCAGCTGCTGGCCGGGCTCGTTCACCACTTCCTCAAAGGCGAAGTGCTCAAACCGCTCCGCAAATTCCGGATCGTTTTTCCAAAAGTCAAACATGGCTTATCCGCTCCTTTTTTCAAATTTTTTGGTCCCCTGTGGACCAAACGTGCTTTTCCCCTGCGGATGCCGCCGTGTTCTGGGCCATGACCCCCACCAGCTTGTGGGGGAGATAGGGCTCTTCCAGATAGGCGGCCTCTTCCGGGGTCAACTCCAGCTCCGCGGCCTTGGCGGCCCCTTCGATGTGGTGGAGCTTGGTGGCCCCCACTACAGGGGCGGTGACCTTTTGCAGCAGCCATGCCAGGGAGATCTCCGTCATGGAGACACCCCGCTTTTCCGCCAGCTCCGCCACCCGGGCGATGATGAGGCCGTCCTGCTGGGCGGTGGCGTCGTACTTCAGCTTGGCGTAGCTGTCCTCCTCCAGGCGCTTGGAGGTCTCTCCCGGGTGCTTGGAAAGCCGCCCGCCCGCCAAAGCGCTGTAGGGCGTCATGGCGATGTTTTCTTCCCGGCAGAAGGGCGCCATCTCCCGCTCCTCCTCCCGGAAGAGCAGGTTGTAGTGCCCCTGGATGGACACGAATTTGGCAAAGCCCTCCTTTTCTGCCAGGGCGTTGGCTTTGCACAGCTGCCATGCAAAACAGTTGGAGATGCCGATATACCGTGCCTTGCCCGCCTTCACCACTCGGTTCAAGCCCTCCATGATGTCGTAGAGGGGAGTGGCGTGGTCCCACATGTGGTAAATGTACAGGTCCACATAGTCCATGCCCAGGTTCTGCAGGCTCTTGTCAATCATCTTTTGGATGTGTTCCTGGCCGCTGACGCCAGCTTCGATCTCCTCTGGCGTGCGGGGCAGGAACTTGGTTGCCACCACCACGTCCTCCCGGCGGGCGAAGTCCTTCAGGGCCCGCCCCAGATACTGCTCGCTGGTGCCGCTTTGATAGGCGATGGCGGTGTCAAAAAAGTTCACCCCCAGCTCGATGCCCCGTTTGATGATCTCGCGAGAGTGCCCCTCGTCCAGCGTCCAGGAGTGCTGCCCGTGCTGGGCGTCCCCAAATCCCATGCACCCCATGCAGATGCGGGAGACCTTCAGCGCAGAGTTGCCAAGTTTTGCGTATTTCATTGCGGCTTCCTCCATTTACTCGTTTGTTCCCAGGCGGCTGTAAGATTCTTCGCTCACGGCTTCCAGCCACTCGTTGCTCGTCTCCTCGCCGGGGACCTCAACGGCAATGTGGGAGAACCAGCTGTCCACTTTGGCCCCGTGCCAGTGCTTCACCTCCGGCGGGATGACGATGACAGTTCCTGGCTCCAGGCTCACGGCTTCCTTGCCGTATTCCTGATACCAGCCGCTACCCGCTGTGCAGATGAGAATTTGCCCGCCCCCGCTTTTGGCGTGGTGGATATGCCAGTTGTTCCGGCAACCGGGTTCAAAGGTCACATTGGCCAGAAAGACAGCGCTCTCTCCCGGCTTTGTCAGGGGATTGAGGTAAGACGTCCCCCGAAAGAAGGGGGCAAACGCGGTGTTTTCCGACCCCAGGCCAAATAGGTTTTGATGGCTGAAGAGCTCTCGATCCAAAGTTTTCATGGCGCGGTTCCTCCTTGATTGGCGGCGCCCGAAGGGCGTTGTAAATTGTAAGTGGGTCCTGCTGCGGTTCCCATGTTTTACTCAAACTGTAATGCCATTTTACTCCTCCGTTCCCATTCCTGTCCACTGCCTATATTGTATCGCTTTTTATACACAAAAGGCATGGGAAGCCTTTTGCCGTTCCGGGTGAAAATGAGGGAAAGGTCCCCGGGGCCAGGCTTGAAAAACCTTGTGCAATATGCTAAAATATTTTGAAATGCTGCCAGGCTCGAATGTCGCTGGCAGCGAGGGGATGTTTCGTGGAGGAGATTTTGTCCTGGCCGCGGTGAGAGGCCGCGGCTTTTTATAGAATTTTGTGATTAAAAGGAGCGCGCGTTATGGCAAGAGAAAGGTACCTGCTGAACGCAGGAGAAGATACCATCCATGACAATGAGATCAAACTGGTCACGGCAAAGGACAAGAGAAAAAACTGGTGGTATTACCACAAGCGCCATTTGCTGGTGGGCATTATAGCCGCTGCCATGGTGGGAAGCCTGATCTATTCCCTGGTCTCCCAGGTGGAGCCGGACTACACCATTGGGCTTCTCACTTCTTA
>UQRL01000071.1 GCA_900543555.1 uncultured Oscillospiraceae bacterium
AGGGGGTTGCAAGGACCGTAGGTCCTGCCTTCCCATACACAAAAAAGGGGGGACGGACGTCCCCCAGAACTTATAGAAAGGCGGCAGAACTATGATCCCTACCATCCTCATCGGCCTGCTTGTTGCGGCGGCCTTCTTCGCCATCGTGGGCAAGGGCATCTACAACCGCAGGCACCACAAGGGCGGCTGCTCTGCCTGTGGGGGCAGCTGCGGCGGCTGCCACGGCTGCGGGGTGACCGTGACCAAAACCCCCCAGAAGTGACTGCCGGTTCCATAGACCATACGCGAGTAAATTCTCTCTCTATAAAAAGCGCGCCGGCCTGGAAAGGCCGGCGTACTTTTTGGGGAGGGCGTAGAGAGCGGGCAGGCAGGGAGCCAAAGTTCCCTGCCTGCCCTGTTTTTTTGCGCGCCCTGGGAAGAGAGCGCAAAAGCCCTTTATTCCTGCACGTTGATGATGACCTTCATGGTGGTCTCACGGTTCTCGTCGATGTACTGGTAGGCCTTCAGGTAATCCTGAAAAGCGAAGTGCTTGGAGATCAGGGGCTTGAGCTGCACCTTGCCCTGGTTCACCAGCTCGATGGCGGCCAGGTAGTCCTCGTTGCGGTACATCATGGAGGTGTTCAGGTCCAGCTCGTGGTCGTTGAGCACCGCCAGGTCGATGTCCCCCCGGGTGGCGAACACGGCCACCAGGATGATGGTGCTGCCCTTGCGGGCGTTGGCGATGGCCTGTCCCATGGTGACGTTGTTGCCCGCGCAGTCGTAGATGACGTCGGCCTTGTCCGGGCCAAAGCACTGGACAAACGCCTGGGCGAAGTCCTCCTGGCGGGTGTTGACGCACACATCCGCGCCGCACTCCTTTGCCTTTTCCAGGCGGATGTCGCTGACATCGGTGACCATCACCTTCCGGGCCCCCAGGCCCTTGGCCGCCTGGGCCACCAAAATGCCGATGGGGCCCGCCCCCAGCACGCAGATATCCTTGCCCTCCACGTCGCCGGCCTGGCGCACCGCGTGGACCGCCACTGCCAAAGGCTCAATCATGGCGCCCTCGTCAAAGCTCATCCCCTCCGGCAGGGGCGTCACCTTTTTGGCGTCCACCGCGAAGTAGTGAGAGGCCACCCCCGTGGTCTGGAAGCCCATCACCTTCAGCTCCTCGCACAGGTTGTACTTGCCGTGGCGGCAGGGCCAGCACTTGCCGCACACCACCTGGGGCTGAATGGTCACCTTCTGGCCCACAGTGAACCCGGTGACCCCCTCGCCCAGGGCGGCAATCTCGCCGGAGACCTCATGCCCCTGGGTGATGGGGTACTTGGTGAAGGGGTGCTCCCCGTGATAGACGTGGATGTCCGACCCGCACACGCCGATCTTCACAATCTTCACCAGCACCTCGCCGGGCTGGGGCTGGGGGGTGGGCACTTCCCGGAACTGGATGACGCCGGGGGCGGTCATAACTTGCTGCAACATAAGCAGGGCCTCCTTTGGAGAGTATGAATGATATGAAGGAACTGCGTTTATTATACTGCGGCCCGGGGCCCTTGAAAAGGGTGAAAAAATCGTTGGAGAGAAAATTCCGCCCGTTTTTTTCATTTCTGCCCGGTCCTTCCGGCATTTTGTGAAGGAAGGCTGTTTTTTCGATTTGCACTGGACTTTTCCCCGGAACATGCTATACTGAAAGCGAAAAAAACGCCGTTTGCACCGGCACTTTTGGGAGGTATGCAGTATGATGCGCTTAGGCGCCCAGCTATTTACATTGCGGGATTACACCCAGACCGCCCAGGACCTGGACCGCTCTTTGGAGCAGGTGGCGCGGATGGGCTATCAGACCGTGCAGGTCTCGGCCATCGGGCCCATCCCCGCCCAGCAGGTGCGGGAGATCTGCGACAAGCACGGCCTGCGGGTCGTGCTCACCCACTGGAACCCGGACCGGATTTTAAACGACACCGAGGCCGTCATTGAGGAGCACGAGATCCTGGGCTGCGACTATATCGGCCTGGGCATGATGCCCAAGAAGTACTGCACGCCGGAGTGGCTCTCTCACTTCGCGGAGGACTTCAAAGAGCCGGCCAAGAAGATCGCCGCGGCGGGCAAGCTCCTGATGTACCACAACCACAACATCGAGTTCCAGCGCTTTCATGGCAAGCTGGTGATGGACACCCTGCTGGAGAGCTTCTCCCCGGAGGAGCTGGGCTTCACCCTGGACACCTACTGGGTGCAGATGGGCGGCGCCGATGTGTGCGATTGGATTGAGAAGCTCGCGGACCGCATCCCCTGCGTCCACTTAAAGGACATGGCCGTCAAGGGGTGGGAGCCCATCATGGCCCCGGTGGGGGAGGGCAACCTGCCCTGGGAGAAGATTCTGGGGGCCTTTGAGAAGGCGGGGGCCAAGTACGCCCTGGTAGAGCAGGACGTGTGCCAGGAAAGCCCCTTTGTGTGCCTGGAGAAGAGCTATCAGTATTTGAATAGCTTGGGGTATCAATAAGCCCAGTGCCTGGGCTGTCTCTTCGCGCCCTGGGGCGGCGGCGAAACGCCGCGCCTGATCGAACCGACAACGCACATCCGCGCCGTAGGCGAGTAAAAGTTTCGTCCACCTTTTCAAAGGTGGCAGGGTGTGGGACAGCGTCCCACGGCCTTAGTCGCCTTCGGCAAACGCAGGAAAATAGGAAAATAGTCCGGCGGACTGTTTTCCGTAAGAAACCCTCGTCGGGGGGCGCTGGTGCCCGGTGGGCACCGTTCAGCGCCGACCGAGC
>UQRL01000072.1 GCA_900543555.1 uncultured Oscillospiraceae bacterium
GGCAACGTCCCACCGGGACGTAGCGGCCCTTTGAAAAGGTGGACGAAACTTTTACGTTTCTCCACCCAACCCAAGCGCGGGCCGCTTGCCAGCCGCCCTCAGCCAGCTCCGGCGCCTTAAAGCGCCGTTCGCGTCATGTCCAGTCCGGCCACGGACAGAAAGGATGAAATCTATGGACCACACTATGGATCACAAACAGGCCGCTTCGGCCATTGCCGCCTGGGCACGGGCCGGGCAGGGAGAACCCCTCCCCGCTTGGGACGACCTGCCCGCCATCCCCCTCTATATGGACCAGGTCATCCTCTACCTCTCCGAGAGCCTGCGCCTCTTCCAGCCAGAGGGCGAGCCCAGCCTGCTCACCAGCTCCATGATCAACAACTATGTGAAAAACGGCCTCATCCCCCACCCGGAAAAGAAAAAGTACCGCAAAGAACACCTGGCTGGGCTCATTGTGCTCTGCCTGCTGAAACAGGTGCTCCCCATCCCCGATGTGAAAGCCCTCTTCTCCGGCCGGGAAATGGACGCCGCCGCCTACCAGCTCTTCCGCCAGGCCCACAACGCCGCCCTGCAGGAGACCTGCCGCGCCCTGGAAAACTCCTGCCGCCACGAGGAGGACCTGCAGCAGGCCGCCCTGCTGCTGGCCGTAGAGGCCACCGCCCGGCGCAGCGCCGCCCAGCGCGTCCTGCGGGAGCTGGAACAGGCCCCCGGCGGGAAAAAATCCAAGGCAAAGCCCCAGCCCGGGGAAAAGCCGTGATCCCCGAAATGACCCCTGCCATGACTCCCGGCGCCAGCACCGCCTGCCTGTACCCAATGGAGACAGAGCGCGCCCTGGAGACATTGCTGCGGCTGGGGTACCGCCGGTTCGAGGTGTTTCTCAACGCGATGGAGGAGCTCTCTTCCCCCTTCTTGCGGGGGCTGGGGGAGCGGGCCCGGGCCTATGGGGCCAGCTTTGTCTCGGTGCACCCCTTTACCTCGGCGGCGGAGTCCACCCTGCTGTTCGGGGACTATCCCCGCCGCACCCGAGAGGGCTTCGATTTCTACCGCCGTTACCTGGCCGCCGCCGCCCAGCTGGGGGCCCGGTGGGTGGTCATCCACGGCCAGCCCCAGGGCCACGGCGCCCTTTCGGATGAGGGCTATTGGCGCCGCTTTGGAGAGCTGTACCAGCTGGGAAAGGAGGAGGGGGCCTTTCCCGCCCAGGAGAACGTGCGCCAGCACCGCAGCGCCCGGCCGGAGTTCATCGCCGGGATGGCCCGCTATCTGGGGGAGGACTGCGCCTTTGTGCTGGACGTGAAGCAGTGCCGCATGGCCGGGGCGCGGGTGGAGGACATGGTGGGGGCAATGGGCTCCCGGCTGGTGCATGTGCACCTGAGCGACGCCGCCCCCGGCCGCCCCTGCCTGCTGCCCGGCGCCGGGGAGGAGGACCTGCCCGGGCTTTTGGCCCTGCTGGGCCGGGCGGGCTTTGCCGGAACCCTGGTGACAGAGGTGTACCGCCGCAGCTTTGGAGGGGAAGAGGAGCTGGCGGCCTCGCTGGAATTCACAAAAAACGCGGTGGAAGGGGCTTTTTCCTGACAAATTTCTTGCATTTGAGCGGTTTTTTGCGCTATAATAGTGAAAGCGAGTAGAAAGGGCCTTGGGCAGGCGTTGTCCGGCCCGCAATCCACCAGGAGGTGCTCACACGTGAAATGCCCCTATTGCGGCTTTGTGGAAAGCCGCGTCATCGACTCCCGCCCCACCGACGAGGGCGAGCGCATCCGCCGCCGCCGGGAGTGCCTGAAGTGCGGCAAGCGCTTTACCACCTATGAGGTGATTGAGAACGTGCCCATTGTGGTGATTAAGAAGGACAAGTCCCGCGAGACCTTCGACCGCAGCAAGCTGTTAAACGGGCTGCTGCGTGCCTGCGAGAAGCGCCCTGTCTCGATGGACACCCTAGAGCGCATTGTGGACGAGATTGAGTGTTTGCTGCAAAACTCTCTCGACCGGGAGGTTTCCTCCCAGCGCATTGGAACCTACGCAATGGAGAAGCTGAAGAACGTGGACGAGGTGGCCTATGTGCGGTTTGCCTCGGTGTACCGCCAGTTTAAGGATATCAACAGCTTTATGGAGGAGCTCTCCAAGATCATCAACACCAAAAACAGTCCGTGACCGGCGGGTGACCCCGCGGGACATGACGCGAACGGCGCTTAAAGGCGCCGGGGTTTGCTGAGAGACGCTAGCTTTTATGCCCGCGCTCAGGCTTGGGAGAGAAACGTAAAAGTTTTTAGTCAAGTTTTTTTCAAAAAACTTGCGAGGTGTGGAGCAGAGC
>UQRL01000073.1 GCA_900543555.1 uncultured Oscillospiraceae bacterium
TCCACGGCCGCCAGTTCGTGGTGGACTCCCCAGAGGTCAACGTCCTCATCCTCCTTCCCGAGCGCACCTTCGGCAACGACTGCGCCTTCTTCCCCTTGAAGGGCGAGGAGCAGATCCGCATTACTCTGTGAGGAGGGCAACCATGAATTTTCAGGCCATCCAACACATCCCAGTGAGCAATTACGCGTTCCCTGTCTCAGAGAAGGAGTTCAAGGTCCGCCTGCGGGTGGCTAAGGGCGACTTGGACCGGGCGCGCCTGGTCATTGGCAACAAGTACCTGTGGCATACCCGGAAGGAGCTCCCCATGGAGGTGGCTGGCTCCGACGGGCTGTTCGATTACTACGAGTGTGTGTACCAAGTGGAAGACCCCCGCATCGCCTATTATTTCATTTTGGACAAAGGGGATGAGGAGTGGTTTTACGGGGACAACGGCCTGGTGCAGCCTGGCACCACCAACATTGAGGAGGACGAGGCGGCCGCTTTTGTCAACTTCCAGTTTCCCTTTGTCAATTCGATTGATGTTCACAAGGCACCCTCCTGGGTGAACAGCGCGGTGTTTTACCAGATCTTCCCAGAGCGCTTCTGCAACGGAAAACCGGAGCTCTCCCCCCAAGGGGCCGTTCCCTGGGGGAGCAAGCCGGACCGGGTCAACTTTATGGGGGGAGACCTGCCCGGCATCACCGAGAAGCTGCCTTACCTGGAGGAGTTGGGCGTCAATGCCCTGTACCTCACCCCCATCTTTGAGGCCCAGTCCAACCACAAATATGACACCATCGACTACACCCGCCTGGACCCCCACTTTGGTGAGGAGTCCGACCTGGTGGAGCTGATCAATCAGGCGCACAAGCGGGGCATCCGCATCATTTTGGACGGGGTGTTCAACCACTGCGGCGGCGGGTTCCGCCAGTTCCAGGATG
The DNA here is from genome assembly GCA_900543555.1 of uncultured Oscillospiraceae bacterium. Taxonomy (GTDB): domain Bacteria; phylum Bacillota; class Clostridia; order Oscillospirales; family Acutalibacteraceae; genus Acutalibacter; species Acutalibacter stercoravium. The sequence goes on from UQRL01000073.1 coordinate 918, forward strand.
TGGTGGAGCACGGGGAGCAGTCCCCCTTTAAGGACTGGTTCTACATCCGGGAGTTCCCCGTCTCCTTCGACCCCATCAACTTCGACGCCTTCGGCACCACCCCCTATGTGCCCAGCCCCTGGGTTACAAAGGATATCCCCGTGGAGAGGCTGAAGAGGATGTGCATGCCCAAGCTGAACACGGAAAACCCCCAAGTGAAGGAATATCTGCTGGGGGCCGTGGCCAAGTGGACCCGCATGGGCATTGACGGCTGGCGGCTGGATGTGGCTACCGAGGTGGACTCCCACTTCTGGCGGGAGTTCCGCCAGACAGTGCATGCCATCAATCCGGACGCAGTTATCATTGGAGAGTTCTGGCGCAACGCGGAGGCCTGGCTGCAGGGGGATCAGTTCGACGGGGTGATGAATTACGGAATGCAGCGCCCGGCGGTGCTGTACTTTGCCAAAAGCGCCATTTCCCCGCAGCAGTTCCAAGGGCTGCTGACCGAGAACCTGATGCGCTACACCGACGCTGCCAACGCCTCTATGCTCAACCTGCTGGACAGCCATGACACCGCCCGCTTTGTGACCGTGTGCGGCGGCGATACGGCCCGGCTGAAAAACGCGGCGGCGTTCCTGTTCACCTTCGTGGGCATGCCCTGCACCTATTATGGGACAGAGACCGGCATGACCGGGGAGAACGACCCGGACTGCCGCAAAGCCTTTGACTGGGAGGAGTCCCATTGGGACAAAGACCTGCGGTGCCACTATCAAAAGCTGATGGCGTTGCGGAAGACCCGCAGGGCGCTGCAAGAGGGCTCGGTGCGGTTCTGCTCCCAGGGGGATGTGTTCCTCATGGAGCGCCGCAAAGACGGCGAGCGCCTGGTCACTGCCATCAACAACACCGGCGCCCCCCAAGCTTGCACGCTGTGCGCCAAGGGGGCAAAGGACCTGCTGGGCGGCGGTTCCTATAAGGGAGAGGGAGAGGCCCTTTCCCTGAAAGTGCCCCCCTTCACTTCCATGATCTTGGAACTGGAGTGAATTCCGGCTATCATAAAGGAGTTGTAATATTGTGGAGAAAAAAATAAACCGAATTGGCTCGGTGGGCCTGGGCTCCATTTGGAACGGCGTCCATGCTCCTGGCATTCAGCGCAGCCCCAACTTGGAGCTGGTAGCCATCTGCGACATCGACGAGGAAAAGCTGCAGGCGGCAGGGGAGAAGTACGGCA
>UQRL01000074.1 GCA_900543555.1 uncultured Oscillospiraceae bacterium
TGCTGCGGGAGATGACAGAGGGGGATCTGCCGGACCTGAAGGAGGTCTTGCAGGACCCGGAAGTGATGACGGCCTACGAGCACAGCTTCTCGGACCGGGATGTGGCAGAGTGGCTGGCCCGCCAGCGGGAGCGCTACCGCCGGGACGGCTTTGGGCTGTGGGCGGTGGTGCTGCGCTCCACTGGGGAGATGGTGGGCCAGGCGGGCATCACCTGGCAGGACTGCGAGGGCCAGCCCGTGCTGGAGGTGGGCTATCTTCTGAAAAAGCGCTTCTGGCACCAAGGCTACGCCAGCGAGGCCGCCCAGGCCTGCCGGGATTACGCCTTTCGGGTGCTGGGGGCCGGGAAGGTCAGCTCCATCATCAAGACGGATAACGCCGCCTCTATCCGGGTGGCCCAGCGCAACGGCATGCGCCGGGAGAAGGAATTTACCGCCCGCTATTACAATGGGCCTGTGCCCCATTATCTTTATACAGTATGGAAGGATGGGATTATGGATACCACATATTGCATCGAACAGCTGAAGGCGCTGTGCGCCATCGACAGCCCCTCGGGCTTTACGGACCGGGCGGCGGACTATTTGCTGGAGGAGCTCTCCCGCCTGGGCTATGCCCCGGAAAAGACCCGCAAGGGCGGGGTGCGGGTGTGCCTGGGAGGAGAGGGAGCCCCCCTGCTGCTGATGGCCCATGTGGACACCCTGGGCGCCGTGGTGCAGACCATCAAGGCCAACGGCCGGCTGGTGCTCTCCCCGGTGGGCGGACTGCGGGCGGAAAACTGCGAGGCGGAGAACTGCCGCGTCTACACCCGGTTTGACGGCACCTACACCGGGTGTTTGCAAATCTCCAACGCCTCGGTGCACGTCAACGACGACTACGCCGGCTCCCAGCGGAAGTTCGGGCAGATGGAAGTGGTCATCGATGAGCCGGTGAAGTCCGAAAAGGACACCCGTGCCCTGGGCATCTGCGAGGGGGATTTCGTCTGCTTCGACCCCCGCACCACCGTCACCCAGTCCGGCTACATCAAGAGCCGCTTCTTAGACGACAAGCTCAGCGCCGCCATCTTGCTGGCCTACGCCAAGGAGCTGAAGGACACCGGCACCGCCCCCCGGCGGAAGGTGTACCTGCACTTCACCGTGTACGAGGAGGTGGGCCACGGCGCCGCCGCCAGTGTGCCGGAGGACGTGGTGGAGCTGCTCAGCGTGGATATGGGCTGCGTGGGCGAGGGCCTGCAGTGCACCGAGCGGGAAGTCTCCATCTGCGCCAAGGACTCCGGCGGGCCCTACGATTACGCCGTCACCACCGCTCTGGTGGAGGCTGCCAAGGCAGCCGGGGCCGCCTACGCCGTGGACGTGTACCCCCACTACGGCAGCGATGCCGAAGCCGCCCTGAGCGCCGGCTACGACGTGCGCCACGGCCTCATCGGCGCGGGGGTGTACGCCTCCCACGGGTACGAGCGCTCCCATGTGGAGGGCGTGGAGAACACCTTAAAGCTGTTGTGGCAGTACACCACCAAATAAAAAAGTCAAACACGGGGCTTGCCCCCAGTTTCATAAAGAGAGGGTAAAAGACAATGCAGTGGACAGGGTTAAACGAACTGAGAGAGAAATTCCTGGAGTATTTTGAAAGCAAGGAGCACCTGCGGCTTTCCAGCTTTTCGCTGATCCCCCAGGGGGACAACAGCCTGCTGCTCATCAACTCCGGCATGGCGCCCATGAAGAAGTACTTCACCGGCGAGGTGGAGCCCCCCCGACGGCGGGTGACCACCTGCCAGAAGTGCATCCGCACCGGCGACATTGAGAATGTGGGCTACACCGACCGCCACGGCACCTATTTTGAGATGCTGGGCAACTTCTCCTTCGGCGATTACTTCAAACGGGAGGCCATCTCCTTTGCCTGGGAGTTCTTCACCCAGGTGCTGGAGATGCCCAAGGAGAAGCTGTACATCTCCGTCTATGAGAATGACGACGAGGCCTGGGATATCTGGACCAAGGAAATCGGCGTGGAAGAGAGCCACATGAAGCGCCTGGGCAAAGAGGACAACTTCTGGGAGCACGGCTCCGGCCCCTGCGGCCCCTGCTCGGAGATCTACTT